>JAFWQC010000099.1 GCA_017509245.1 Clostridiales bacterium
AGCTCCCGAACGTGAACTGGAATCCCTGCCATAATTGAATCAAAGTAGACTGTAAAGATCCCATATCAGTACCCCGGTAAAGCCCATTCCATTGTAGTATCCGACGAAGCCATAACGGTCCAGGTCAAAGAATGCTTTTTTGCATCAAAAGAATATTTGCGGATAAAGCCGTTGCTGATGTCTCCGTAACTGTACGTCTTAAACACCTCGCATATATCTTTAATGGCCTGTTCCCTCTCGTCATCCGTCATGTTCTTATAGTAGTCTGTTTTTCCGAACTTCTCGAAAACTATCAGCGTGAAATCCATCTCGACCTCTTTATCCTCCTTGCCGGAATAAGCCTTCTTCGGATAAAGGATCCTGCACTCATCAACGAAAGTCAGGGCATCAAAAGGCTTGAACTTATCCGTTGAAGAACAGCCGCAGAGCAACGTCAGCGACAGACAGATTACCAGGATGTTCGAAAATATCTTCTTAAACATAAGCACTATTTTAGCATAAAGCGGACCTGACAGAATGACTTTTCGAGCTAGTCACAAAAACAAAGGCTGCCACTTTTTTGAGCGTGACAGCCTTAAGGTTATTCAATTCAATAACAGATTATTTATTGAGAATGGTAACGTCAGCGCCAAACCACTTGTCGGAGATCTTAGCCATAGTGCCGTCAGCAGCCATGTCATCCATTGCCTTCTGAACCTCGTCACGGAGAGCTTCATTTCCCTTGAGGAAGCCTACGCCGTACTCTTCGGAAGCAACTGCCTCATCAAGCACCTTGAAAGGCTTGCCGGATGTCTGGATCTCATAACGTGCAACGATCTCGTCCATAACGATGGCATCGACACTGCCCATCTCGAGTTCCATCATGGCATTGAGATAAGAATCCATCTCAACAAGAGAACCGAATGTATCCTTGAGAGCCGCATTATCATTAAGAGCTGCAAGTCCTGATGAATCCTTCTGGACTGCTACAGTCTTGCCTGCAAGATCAGCAAGTGAAGCGATATCGGAATCATTCTTGACAACAACAACCTGGTCGTTGATCATGTAAGCCTTTGACCATGTGTATCCGTCTTCTCTGCCGCTGATGGTAAAACCGTTCCAGATGCAGTCGATGTTGCCTGACTTAAGCTCCTGATCCTTTGAATCCCATGCGATAGGCTGAGCTACGAACTCACGGCCCATACGCTTAGCTGCTTCCTGGGCAAGATCAAGGTCGAAACCGACATAAGAACCGTCATCAGCGACGAAACCCATGGGCGGGAATTCCTGGTCGAAACCTACGACAAACTTCTTGTCGTCCTTCTTACCGCAGCCTGCAATTGCAAGCGCCAATGCAGCAACAGCCATAACTGAAGCTGCGATCTTCTTCATAACCATAATTAACTTACCTCCAAATATCTGGTTTATGACTTATTTTGTGCCGAAGATCCTGTCACCGGCATCACCCAGGCCGGGAAGGATATAAGCATTCTCGTTGAGCTCTCTGTCGACATTGCCTACATAGATCTCGATGTCGGGATGAGCCTTTGCAAGTCTCTCGATTCATACGGGAGCCGCAATGATGCACATGAACTTGATATGTTTGCCGCCGTGAGCCTTGATGGAATTGATGGCGTCAACAGCGGAACCGCCGGTGGCGAGCATAGGGTCAACTACAACGATAAGACGCTGATCAATGGGATCAGGCAGCTTGCAGTAATAATCGTGGGGTTCATGTGTTACGGGGTCTCTGTAAAGACCGATATGGCCGACCTTTGCAAGAGGAGTAAGAGCCTGAACGCCGGGAACCATTCCGAGACCTGCACGGAGGATGGGAACGATGGCGAGCTTCTTACCGTCGATCATGGGAGTCATGGTCTTCTCAAGAGGTGTCTCAACTTCAACATCCTTCAGAGGAAGATCTCTTAATGCCTCATAGCCCTCAAGAGTAGCGATCTCTTCAACAAGATGCCTGAATTCATATGTACCAGTCTCGATCTTGCGCAGGAGTGAGATCTTGTGCTTAATGAGCGGATGCTCCATGACCTGAACGTTTTTAAAATCCTTGTACTGCATATTCGTCTCCTTTTTTACAACGAAAACTTAAGGTGCAAACAACCCCTTGAACTATTTTAGATTAATGATTTTTTAAGTCAATAAACACAAATCGTCACTTCGCACAATATTACAAATAAATGTCAAAATGGTTGCTTGATTTTTACACAAGAGTGCTATTATAAATTAAATTCCAATACAACGGAGGGCTTGTTATGAGTAAATCCAGTCTTCAGGATGGAGCGGTCTACGACGCGAAATCTCTGGGTGCCGGCCGTGTTATCGTGCTTGGTTTCCAACACATGTTCGCCATGTTCGGATCAACCGTCCTCGTCCCTATCCTCACCGGTCTGTCGGTTTCTGCCACACTTCTTTTCGCCGGTCTGGGAACACTTCTTTTCCATTTTCTTTCCAAGAGAAAGGTACCTGCATTCCTAGGTTCATCTTTCGCATTCCTCGCAGGTTATTTTGCGATCGCACCTCACGGTGAGCGTGAACTCCTTCCTTACGCATGCTTCGGTGTAGCACTGGCAGGTCTTGTTTACCTTGTCCTTGCAGCTCTCATCAAGGCATTCGGCGTTAACCGCGTAATGAAGTTCTTCCCGCCTATCGTAACAGGCCCCATCATCATTGCAATCGGTCTGTGTCTTTCAGCAACAGCTATCAACAGCTGCTCTACGAACTGGCTCGTTGCCGTAGTTGCAATCCTCATCATCGTTATCTGCAACATCTGGGGCAAGGGCATGATCAAGATCATCCCTATCCTCCTCGGTGTTGTCGGAGCATGCATCCTCTGCATCATCCTTACACTTGCTGCAGGACAGCCCATTGACGGTTATTACACGATCGGCGGCAACGCTAACTTCCAGCTTTTCTCTGTTGCAAGCATCGAAAATATCAAGAACGCAGCATGGATCGGCTGGCCTTTCCAGTATCAGGATACCGTATTCAATATCTTCACAAGCGGCAACCTCGATACAAGCCTTCTCATCACGGCTATCATCACTATCGTTCCTATCTCTCTTGCTACTATCGTTGAGCACATCGGTGACATCTCCGCTATCTCTTCGACAGTCGGCGACAACTTCATCCAGGATCCCGGACTTCACAGAACACTCATGGGCGACGGTCTTGCAACAACTCTCGCTTCCCTCTTCGGTGCTCCTGCGAATACAACATACGGCGAGAACACAGGCGTTCTTACTCTTTCCAGAGTATTCGATCCTATGGTAGTAAGACTTGCAGCTTGCTTTGCAATCTTCTTCTCCATCTCACCTAAGCTCGCTGCATGCATCTCCGCTATCCCTACACCTGTTGTTGGCGGTATCTCACTTGTCCTCTATGGCATGATCTCCGCTGTCGGTGTAAGAAACGTTGTTGAGAACAAGGTTGACTTCGGCAAGGCACGTAATGTCATCATCGCTGCCATCATCCTCGTCCTTGCTATCGGTATCCAGTACAGCGCATCCGGCGCCATCAAGATTCCTGTCGGCAAGAAGGTTGAGACAGCAACAGTCTCATACGTTGAAGCTGACGGACAGAAGTACTATCTTGATGCTGACGGCAACGTCAATCTCCCTGCAGATAAGCTTGCCAAGGCCGGTGAAGCACAGCAGGAGACAACCACTGTTGAGAATCCTGTAGTCGTCATCTCGCTTTCAGGTCTTGCAGTCGGTTCCCTCGTAGGTATCATCCTTAACGCGGCACTCCCCGGAAAGGACTACGTCTTCGAGGACAACCAGGAAGCCGCTCACTCCAAGGAAGGAATCATCCAGTCCGAACCTGTTGAGAGCGAGAAGAAAAAGAAGAAGTAACTTCAGGCTTAAATACATCAAAAGACCGCGGATTTAGGTCCGCGGTCTTTTAATTTGGTCTGATATAACTTGATTGCGGCTGAAATTGATTACAAATTTCACCCTCGTCATATTTTGATCCTATTGGGATCGCAGTAACATTCATATAAATGCCGCATCCATTCCAAAAATGACATTCCGGTAAATACTATATTCTTATCGGCCATGATTATTGCACTAGGTTCATATGAGTAATAAACAACTTGATCTTTGTGATTACCATCCAATGCAACAGCAAATTGAGTTCTAGTTAAATCTTCAAAACTGAAAACTAACATGTGAGATTTAATTGAAGATTCTTGTTCAACGAAAGCAGTTTCGTTCTCAGATGATAAGTGTTGGCACTTGAATATTCCATCTTCCGAAAAATAGTCATCTAATGTAGTCAGATTATCTTCGGGCTTGATAGATTTCTTTCCTAAATCCTGCCCAAAGGTTCCGTAATAAGAATCAAGCAAATTATCATAACCCATCAGATTAACGGCAAAATAATTCTTTGTAAGATCCATATAATCGATTTTGCTGTTATCACACTCCTGGCCGAACAATATTGAAAGAGATTGCTCTACCGTCAACATTCCAACGCCAGGCTGATTACTTCCATTGCCTATGTTTATCAGGAATTCACGATATCCTTTGGGCAACTTCACTTCATATTCAAGCTCAAGCCCCGATAAATATGAATCGGTTACACACGGATTCAATATCAGGTTATAATTCCTCAACCCGGTATTGTTATATCCCAAATGCTCGTTGATGTTTTCAATTAATCTTCTAGTTTCAGCAATGTTATCCATTTAAATCCACTCAATATATTTTTCAAGCATCCTGAATTCTGTTAATCCATCATACAAAATAAAATACTGTGCAAAGGTCCCGACACACTTGTACACTTCGACGCCGGTTCTGCCGGAATAATTTCCGTCATCAGGATGCAGACCTGATTTCCAATTCTCTTTCAATTTGCATTTCGCGTTTATCCTTAGATTCAACATTGAATCGTTATAAGCAATTCCATATTGATACGCTTCATTCAAAGCGCTTTCTATATCTCCGATTGTGTTTTCGCGCGAATCATAAAAGAAGAAAACCAAATCTTCTGATTTATGAGTGGTCGGAACATTTTCATTATATGCCCTTATTTCAATGGATGTCATATAATACGGACCCCAGTTGATCTCGCCAAAAGAGATGCCCATAATACAATGATCAAACTCGAAAATTGCTTGACCACACAAATCATCACTCTCAAAGAGAAAACACTTTGACTTATGTGATAAACAAAAACTTTCAATTAATCCTTTTATGTCTTTACATGTGTATTCCATATCATTCGAAAACCATCAAACCAAGCAAATGAAGATATTATTGACCTTCTTCCAAGCTGTCTATCATCATTATTTCATCTTCTGTCAAATCACAAATAGATTAATTTATATTATTCTTAACTCAAAAAACACCCTAATCATAATAGTGAACTACAATTAGAGATTGAGGGTAAAAAACAATATATATGCTTTAAAGGATAATCTCATATACCATCCTCAACAGTTGGAATACAAGGCGATAGCAGACTATCAGCAGATTTCTCTATCTTTCCACGAGCAAGTTTATAGATTACAAATCTGTTGTTATCACTTTTTGATTCATCGTCATACACATATAACAAACCGTAGCTGCCAATTGCTTTTTCAGCAACAAGGTTATAGAGGTTAATGATATCCTGAATTCTTCCATCCCAGTGATTAGTGTAGAATGAACATTGAAAACAACATTCACCATTCATCCATTTTGCTTTCAGCTCAGGATAGCCTAATTCATATATCACACGGTTAATATCATCAACAATTTCATAGATATTATCTTCATCCGTTTCTTTATAGTTTTCCCTTATAGTTATCCATCCGTGCAGTTCAACCATACATGCCTCCTATCTGATCTTTTCCCCAAAAGTATTCGTATAGATAACAATGCGATTAAATAATTAATTACAGGAACAACAAAAGTGCAATACCCGCGATCTCAATGACGATCACGGAAGCTATAAGCAATATAAGAGTCTTCAGCCTTGATACGTCATCGGAGACCAGTGAGGAAGCTGAGCTCTGTTCCACTGTCTCGACACCGCTCATGGCATCGGCGATATAATCAGAAGAAGCTGCCCTGTCCTCATCAGCAACATATACAGGCTGCTCGGGTTCCGGAATAAAGATCTGCTTCTTGATCTTTTTCTTTATCTCTTCAGTATTGATCTCAGGAACGAAGATCTTGCTCTCGAGCTTTTGGGCACCGGTCTTAACGCCGGTGGATTTGGCTCTGGTAAACCCGCTTAAGAGAGCAGAGTCCTCAAAAGGTCCCATAGCATTAACTGACATGTCCGTAAACTCCGGCGAATCGGAATCCTTGAGGTATCCCTTGCGCGTATCATCGTAGTAAACATTTACTCCGACGCTGTCTGATCTTTCAATAGGTACATGGCGGTCGGGATTAAGCCTTCCCGGCCGTTCATATAGCGGCAACTGATCGCCGTAGTTCTTGACTGTATTATTTCTTACTTCACCCATCCCGCAAATTATATCACAAAGCTTTTACAAAGCCGTCATCGTCCATTTCGAGCAGCTGCTGGCGGATGCAGTAATCGACTGCCCGTTTGCCAAGCTTGTAATTATCAGAATCTTCAGGAACCCTTGTAAAACCAAGTGCTTTGCCCGTCTCAACGATAAGATTTGCATAAGGCATTCCGTATTGTGTTTCGGCAAGATAGTGCGCCGCACAGGCAGCTTCCTGAACAGGGATATCCGATGCTTTCCTGGGTTTCTCACCTTCTGCGGGAACTCTGTAATAGTCCATGACCTTGCCGATCTCGGTTCCGTCTTTCCAGAGGAAGATAACTTCATCGTCATCATCTTCGGACGCAAGATCCAGCTTCTGATTCGTATAGTGAAGCTTGGCATCCTTCTCAATACTCTTAATGAGATAAGAGCAACGCTCACGGAGTTTGGGCGTCATCTTGGCAATGCCTGCAAGAGTGATCAGTTCCTTGGCAAGAACGTCAGCGCTGACAGGAGATTCCTGGTTAACGATAGACACAACCCAGTTCTGAAGATGCTTAGTATTGCGCGCATCACAGAATTCCGCCGCGTTAAATGCCTTAGGCGGGATATTCGAAGGCTTGTAGACTGTCTCAGGATTACCGTCAGACGGGCTTAATTCAGCCGTTTTTTTTTGCGTCTGATCTTCAGATGCTTCCGTGTCTTCTGTCTGCTCTTCTGAATCCGCACCGTAGATGGTTATCTGAGGTTCGGATCTTCCGCTTTCCTCAGGTGTTTCTTCTGCTGCCTCGTCCACATTTTCGAGCACTTCGCCAACACTGTTCTCATCAGAACCTTCATCAGCAGAAGCCTCTTCAGGTTCGTCTTCCTTGCCTGATTCGTTGATTATCGCTACGAGCTTCTCGAAAACCTTGTCCGGATTCTCCCACCATTCAAGAGACCATATCCTTACAATATTCCAGCCGAAGCCCTTGAGCATCGACATCTGTGATACTTCTCTTGAAGTGGTCGTGCCGGATGCAGCATAGACAGGACCGTCGAGCAGGATACCGAGACAATACGTTCCGTCATTCTCAGGTGAGAGAACACCGATATCGATCTTGAATCCGGATTTGCCTACGCCCTTGTCAGTGTCATAGCCGATCGCCTTGAACCTGGCGCAGATGTCATCGGCAATACCGGTAAATGCCGCATTGCGGTCGATGAGAGGTGTACCCGAGTTGTCGGATGAACTTCCGGTGGAAGCGATATCCTGATCCCAGACTGTGCTGCCTGAAGCGTACTGAAGGAATCTCTTGAATGCTCTGACACCTTCTGATGCTGTATCATTGAGCCTGATCTCTTCAGGAGCAAGCGAGGAGAATACCTTCATCTCGATCCTTGATCTTGTGACTGCAACGTTAAGTCTTCTCCAGCCGCCGTCCCTGTTCAAAGGTCCGAAGTTCATTATGAGCTTGCCTTCCTCATCCTTGCCGTAGCCGACGGAGAAGAGGATGACATCGCGTTCGTCGCCCTGTACATTTTCGAGATTCTTAACAAAGACTGGCTCTTCACTGCCGAATGCCCACTTCTCGACAACAGGATCCTTGCTCGCTGCCTCGTCTAAGAGGTCTTCGATCAGTGACTGCTGCTGGATGTTGAACGTGACGACGCCGACGCTGTATTTCGCAAGTTCGGGATCGTGCGCACGCCTGATTATCTCGTCGATAACGGCCTGCGCTTCGACCTTGTTTGTCCTTGTCTTACCTGAATCGAAAGTACCGGCGCAGTCAACATATGTGACCTTGGAATTCCTGTCATCAGGCGACGGGAATGTATAGAGTCTTCCGTCATAGAAAGACTTGTTGGAGAACGTGATAAGACTCTCGTGGCGGCTTCTGTAGTGCCATGCGAGGAACATCTGCGGCATGCTGATAGCAAGGCAGTCGTCGAGGATGCTCTCCAGGTCATCGGTATCGAAATCATCGTCGTCATTATTGACCTGCTCGGTAAAGAATGACGTTGGCGGCATCTGCTTCGGGTCGCCGACGATAACGGCTTCCTTACCTCTAGCGATAACGCCGATCGCCTTGCATGTCGGAAGCTGCGATGCCTCGTCGAAAACAACTATATCGAACATTCCGCTCTTATCAGGATCAAGATACTGAGCGCATGACAGCGGGCTCATTAGTACGCACGGACAGAGCTTTAAGATGAGGTCTCCGATCTGCGTGAACAGGGTTCTTATGGATACTCCCCTGCCGCCGGACTTGATCGCATGCTGCAGGATTCCCAAAGCAGAAGACACGTTCGCGTCGCGGCTTAAGTCAGGCAGGTTCTTTGCAATCCTTAAATAGATCTCCTGTCTCGTTAGCTTCTCGAACTCGTCGTTTACTCTGGACAATTCCTTTATCTTGTTCTCGAAAACAAGACCCGAGAAAGTCCTTAAAACATCAACATTGTCGATGATCATGGCGATGAGCAGGCTGCTGTATCCCTTGCGGAAGGAGCTGATCAGGCCGTCAGCAGCGATGCTGCCGTTATCGTAGCCTTTAACAAGATTGGATACCTTGTACTGACCGCATCTTGAAGCCATGAGGTTGAACTGCATCCTGTCTCTTAAATACTCACTGTCAGCAAGGAGAGTCTCAGCCATCTGCTTTTTTGATTCGAGCATGGCCTCTGCGGGTGCAAAACAGCCGGACTCAAAGCCGTACCGGGAAGCAAGTTCATCGTAAGCAGCCTTGTATGCGGAAGCCTTAGCATTGAAGGCATTGGTTGCATCTATTACGGACTGGTCGCCGCTGCCGATAAGCTTACGAAGTGAGCCGGTAGGATCAAATGCAGCAAACTCGGTAAATACGGCATGTGCATTCTCATTGAGCGATTCGATCTGAGCAACATCAAAGCCCGGATATGCCGCACCGGGATTATAGAGTTCACCCATATATCCTCTTGCAGCAGTTATGAAATTCATCGAATTCTGTACGGAATTCTTATAGTCGGAAAGGAGCTTGAAATCCTGCTCAAGAACTTCCTTGCGGTTGCCCTTAAGATCGTAAGCCTTGACCTTCTTGTAAACGGCATTCTCGGCCATGCCTCTCATCAGGGCATTCTTCGCTTTGGCAGCCATGATCTCGCTTAAGAGAGCCGCGCCGTCGAGATCAAGGAATCCGGGCTGATATACAGAGAGCAATGCATCTTTCTTTGCAAGAGCGTCCTTGCAGCTTACGCACATATCGCGCAGCGACAGATAAGCAGTCTCCGTGTCATCACAGCAGATAAGACCTTTAGGAAGATCAAGGCCCTTAAGCTTTGCTATAGCCGTTCCGCAGGAACTTAAGCCGGAGATCCTTCCGATGGTTCCAACGTCGCCTGATACTCTTACATTGTTGTCAGCTAAGAGCTTCTCGAATCCTGCAATACTTGCGGCGAATTCATCGTATGCCTTTATGAATGCTTCCACAAGAGGAGGGACCTTGCTCTTGGCATCCTGTGAATAATCAGTCGATCTTACAAAAGGAAGCTTGCCCTGAAGATGCGTTGAAGAAGCAACGAGCTCGCCTAAAGCAGTCTCGGTCTCCTTTATCCTGTCTGAATTAATCTCATTGATAAAGCCATCGTCAAACTTGCCGCAGTCAGCTGCTGATTCATTCGACGCATAAACGTTAATGAGTTCATATAACGACATTCCGCAGCCGCGTCTGATATGGAGCTCATCGGCATACTTGTCAAGCTCTTTACGCTTGGCTACGATGTCTTCCAAAGCCTTATCGTAATCGCCGTCAGACTTGGAATTGAGTCTTACTTCACTTGCTATCTTAAGCTGATCCAACACATAGCTCTTGCGAACCTTATTGGAGTGGAGCTCAAGGCAGAACGGCGCAATGCCGATCTTCTCAAGTCTCTTGTAAACGACATCGAGAGCAGCCTTTTTCTCAGCCGCGAAAAGCACCTTCTTGTTGTTCGCAAGACAGTTAGCGATTATCGATGTAATTGTCTGTGATTTGCCTGTTCCCGGAGGGCCGTGGAGCACGAAGCTCGCACCCTCGCCTGCACGCTTGATCGCTGCAAGCTGCGAAGCGTCGGCAACAATAGGAAGATATACATCCTCCTCAGGAACCTTCTCATTCTTTGAAAGGTCCTCGTAATCCCATTCGAGCTTACCATTGATGAGACTCTTTACGATCTTGTTCTTTGCGATCGAATCCCTGTGGCTGTGCATGTCATTCCACATGACGAACTGCGAGAATGAGAATAATCCCAAAACGCATGAACGGATTACTTCCCAGCCCTTAAGAGCTCCTACGGCTACTTTTACGTGCTCGAAAACCTTATTTACGTCAACACCGCTTTCATCGGTCGGAAGTTCTTTGCTGAACTCATCGAACTCGATCTTGAAGTCCTGTCTCAATTTCTCTGAAACGGTGACGTTGAACTGAACATCCTCGTCCCTTCTTCTCATCGTGTACTTGATACCGAACTTCTTAACAAGTTCAACAGGGATCAGGAGGAGCGGCGCATAGCACGGATCTTTCCTGTCCTTCTCGTACCACTTCAAAAATCCGCAGGCGAGGAACAAAGTGTTGGCACCATTCTCTTCCATTGAGACCTTGGCGCCTCTGTAAAGTGTCTTAAGATTCTTATCGAGCGCAGCATCGGTTATAGATGATACGAGTACGCCCTTCTCGTATTTCTTGTCGATGTATTCCTTGAATTCGGCTATATCTGCAAGATCTTCAATTGAGTAATCCTTTGCAGGGATATTCCTGATCTTCTTTTTTGCAGGTGCTTTTGCTGAAGCCTCAGGAGCTGCTTCCTTTGCGGCTTTATCTTCGGGTGCTTCTGCTGACTCTGTAGCATTTGCATCTTCAGTCTGTACTGCTTCCTCTGCCATCGCTTCTACCGGAGTCTTATCCGCTGCCGTTACATTTTCGAGCTCTTCGGCAGGCTTAATTGCATCAGGAACTTCCTGTGTCTCTTCTTCTGCTTCCTCTTCGGCATCTTCTGCGCCGCGCGAGATAATGGAGAAGCTCTTCTCCTGTGCCAGAAGGTCTTCGATATTAGAACATTCAGAAACAAAGAGCGGGATAGAAGATCCCTTTATTCTAAGATTCAGGAGTGAATTACGTGTGCTGAGATCAAGGAGCTTTCTCTCCCACAGATCGAATTTGACCTGGCTTCTTGAAGGATCGGCAACCCGTGCCGCCTCATTATTGTTAACGGGATTGACGTTGCTGTTTTCAAGATCGACTTCACTCATAAGTGACTCCTCCTGATTAAGGCTTATATCAAATAATTATAACTTAATTATTTATATTTTGGAGACAGGAGGATATGATTTCCACAAACAAGTGAACACACTTCTCCTCCGGAATGCTCCTTCTCCGACCTCGAAAAGCACCTCACCGGCAATTTCCAACTCAACATCCAACATTTTGGGGCAAAAAACTTGGATAAAATGTTGGATGTTGGTAAAATCCAACTCCGCATCCAACTTTTCCGGGGCAAAATGTTGGAAAAAAAGTTGGATATTTCAAAACCATGTTAATGATCACTTATTATTCAGCCTTTTCCTAAGCTCTTTGTAATCCGGAACGATCTCGCCGACTATAGCCCAGAAACGCGCCGAATGATTGGGTTCTATGAAATGAGCAAACTCGTGGACAACGACATATCTTATTAATTCCCTGTCCTTCTCGAAAAGTCTGTAACTGAACTTGAGCTCGCCTCTTTTGGCAAAGCATTCGCCCCAGAAAGATTTGTAATCGCCAAGCTTGATACTCTTCGGCGGGGCGACGCCGCGGCGCTGGAACAAGGGATAGATCTCGTTGCAGTAATCGACGATGATGCTCCTGATGCAGCGCCTTCTCCACTTCTCGTAAGTCATGTATTTTGTGCGGTAATCCGAAGGATCCGTGACCTCAAGAGTGATGATGCCTGCTTCTGCGCTGCAGGTGTTTTTCGAGCCCGTGACAACATGAAGAATATATTGCGAGCCTAAAATATCAAAGACCTCTCCGTCAACATACTGACGTGAGAGGCTCTTCGTATTTTCCTCGTGCAAAACCTTGTCGATCGACTTAAGAAGATAATCGCTTCTCGAGATGATGAATTCCTCAGCTTCCTTAAACGAAGCATAGTACGGGAGCGAGCAGTATAAGGAGCCGTCACGCCTGACGCGGACGTTGATGTTCCTTATCCTTTTGCGTTCGAATTCGATAGAGATCTCCCGGTCACCGAGAACTATCTTACGCAGCTGGGACATGGGCCTCCTTTAGGGGTTAGCCTTGATCAACTTATCGAAGTTCTTGCCGTTGACGTCATACATCGTATAACCCAGATCAGCAAGCTTGGATTCGATATGTTCCTGCTCCTTTGGACGCTTGATCTTAAGAGTTGTCGTCTTGATCATGTCTTCTTCGGAGAAGACATAGTTACGGACTATCTTATACTGAGGCATCGTGTGGTTAGCCTCGTGGACCTTGTCGTTGAGATATGTCTCGATCTGGCTGTCCTCCGCCTCAGTAGTGAGGCCTAACTCAGCACCGATGACCTTACGGTTGATGAGGAGTTTTGCGCAGATATCGATTGCTTCACGTTCGTTCTTATTGCCCCAAACGAATGCCTCGGAGACACCCTTGATCTCGGCAAGGACTGCCTCGATCTCTTCAGGGAAAGCCTTCTTACCGTTTGTAAGAACGATCATGGACTTAACACGGCCTGTGATATGGATAGAACCGGTCTTGTCGATGAAGCCCATGTCGCCTGTATGGAACCAGCCGTCCTCATCGATGACTTCCTTTGTAGCTTCTTCATTCTCGTAGTAACCGAGCATGACACAGTCGGACTTTGTAAGGATCTCACCTATTGCCTTAGGGCCCGTGCCCTCAGCGTCGATAGCAGCAGTGATGCCTGCCATAGGACGTCCTACAGAACCGTGGACATTGCATACTTCGGATGTAACCGAGATAACCGGTGCGGTCTCGGTAAGGCCGTAACCCATATAGAACTGGAGACCGAAATCCGTGAATGCATCGATGTACTTCTTGTCGATTCCGGCACCGCCGATAACGATCATGCGGAAGTTGCCGCCGAGCTTATCAAGGATATCCTTGAAAACATTGCGTCTGACATCGATACCGCACTTTTTGAGGAAGCGCGTAACGGGTCTTGCAACGGCGATGAGCTTCTCCTTGCCCGACGCCTTGATACCGTCTTCGATCTTCTCGTAGATATTCTCGAAAAGAAGCGGCACGGAAATACATACCTGCGGCTTCCATTCCTCCATATTCTTAACGATATAGCGGAGTCCGTCGCACATGCAGATGCACGCACCGCAGGAAAGGATAAAGAAGTCGCATGTATTCTCAAACGTATGATGCAAAGGAAGGATAGAGAAAGCCCTGTCTCCTTTTCTTACATCAAGAGTCTGGGTAATAGAATAAACATTAGATACGATATTATTGTGCGAGAGCAAAACTCCCTTACTCATAGAAGTTGTACCGGAAGTAAAGAGGATAATCTTGGCCTCCATAGGATCGATCGGAGTATCCATGAACTTCGTATCGCCGGCCTCACAAAGATAATTACCTTCCTTTATCAGGTCGTATATATCTTCGAAGCGGTCATCATCTTCAGGCCACTTGTCATCAGCTGTCTTGCCGGAAAGGCCTTCCTTGTAGAAGATGACGAACTTATCAAGCGGAATGTCGAGCTCGCCGGACCTGATCTTGGCTGCTATCGAAAGCATCATCTTATGGTGCTTGTGATGATAGAAGATCATGCGGCTTCTCGATCTTACAAGAAGCTGGATGAGCTCTTCCTCAGGGAGTGCCCTGTCAAGCGGAACTCCGACGGAAGATGAGGAAAGAATGGCGTTGTAGGAAACGAACCATTCGTAAGCATTCTCTCCGACTACAGCAATTCTGTCGCCGGCGTACGGGCTGTTTAAGATGTAAGTAGCAAGTCCTTTTATGTCGTTACCGAACTCGAAAAAACTTCTGTGAACCTCCGAAAGCTTCGGTGAACGTCTGAAAATAAAAGCATCAAGCTCAGAGTACTTATCACAAGTGCGGACCATCAATTCCCTTAAGTCCGTGAACTTCTCAGCAGTAAATACAGGTGTGCCCTGAACAGGATTCATATTATACCTCCATATGTCCTTGTTCCTCTTTTCTAGAAACAAGCGCAACTAAAGAAATATATCATATTTAAGATTGATAATGCAATAATTCGCCAAATTGCCTTTTTTGAGTTATATTAGTTGGGAATTAATGTCAGATAATTCAGGAGATCATATGTCTGAAGAAGAAAAATCAGTCAATGTTGACGCGACGGCCGCTCAGGACACAGAGTCCAAGATGTCCCGCGCCGATCATCATAAGCATTTAGACGAGAAATACCCTACAAAGCGCGGTTTCTGGGATGTTGTAGCCAAGAACGGCTTCCTCCTCTTAACCCATATTCTCTGTGACATGAAGTGTATCGGCAGAGAGAATTTCCCTAAGAACAATCCGTACGTTGTCGCTTCAAACCACCAGAGTTATCCCGACGGCGTACTTATCATTGACTATTTGCCCAGAGGACACTTCAAGTGGATGTGCTGCCTTGCAGCTTCCGACCTTGAGACCAACCACGGCAAGCTCGGCCGCCTCATCATGAGAGTCGGCAGAGGCATCGCAGTCGACCGTTACGGCAACCCCGTAAGAGGTCTCATCAAGGCCAAGAAGGAAGTCGAGAAAGGCAATATCTGTTTTGTCTTCCCT
>JAFWQC010000100.1 GCA_017509245.1 Clostridiales bacterium
CAACTTTCATTCCATGTTTTCTGGTCCAAAAAGTTGGATTATAAGTTGGAACATTGAATATCCCGAAAGCAACCTCTGAATCATATGCTCGACTCAATGCTCGACTTTTACACCTCGAAAACTCGGACGGGGAGTCGGTTTGCCAAAAGCCGGCATTTTGTCCAAGTTTTTGACCCTGAAATGTTGGTCATTGAGTTGGACAGTGAATAAGGCACCATCAACGCGCGCTCCCGCCCCGTGAATGGAAATGATCCCCTGCGCCCGTGGCCAAACTTCCGGCTGCAAAACACGAATCCGCCTGCTCCCGGAATCAAAAGAACTGCCTCATTTCGAGGCAGCCCCTTCACGGTTACATTATTAATTTAATCAGCAGACTGTGTTAACGGGATTGCCGTTCAGGAAAGCCTCAAGGTTATCCGCGGCGACGTCTATCAGGCGCATCCTCGTCTCGACCGGAGTCCAGGCGATGTGGGGCGTAATGACGCAGTTCGGCGCACCGAGCAGGGGGTTATCCTCGCGCATCGGTTCAACGCTTACGACATCGCAGCCGTAGCCGCCCAGAAGGCCGCTGTCCAGGGCTTCCCTGACGTCTGTTTCGTTTACGACGGGACCCCTTGCGCAGTTGAGGAGAAGCGCACCGGGCTTTATGAGTGACAGGGATGATTTGTTCATGATCTCGCGGGTGTCTTCGGTGAGCGGGCAGTGAAGCGAAATAACGTCCGCATTCCTGATGCCGTCCTCAAAGCTCAGGAGCTTTACTGAGGCGGTGCCGGCTTCCTGTGTGGTGCCGATAAGCGACGTGTTGTGCGGGGTCGCGGTGACCTTCATGCCGAAGCTTTCCGCCATCTGTGCAACCCGCCTGCCGATCTTGCCGAGTCCGACTATGTGGAGCGTCTTGCCGCAAAGCTCCGTCAGAGGCGCTTTGAAATAGCAGAACTGAAGGCTCCTGCACCAGTCGCCGTTCATGACGGATGCCGTGTGAAGTCCGACGAGATTTGTGAGCTCGAGAAGGAGTGCCATGGTCATCTGCGCTGTTGCGAATGTCGCATATTCCGGAACGTTCGTTACCGTGACGCCGTGCTCTTTTGCGGCCTTTAAGTCTATTACGTTATAGCCTGTCGCAAGGACACCTATATATTTCAGATCAGGAAGCTTATCGAAAACCTCCGCGTCGAAGACTGTCTTGTTCGTGATAGCACATTCCGCGCCCTGCATTCTTTCTGTCAGCTGGTCTTTGGATGTGTAATCGTAGGCAATGACCTCGCCCAATCGATCAAGCCTGCCCCAGGTGATATCGCCCGGGTTTGCTGCCGAACCGTCAAGTATAACTATCTTCATTTATCGTTCCTCCGCCGCTTTTTCCACTAATTTTATCAATAAAAATTAAAGTAAGAGTGGTAATGTTATATCAGAAATACTATGAAGGTGGAACAAAAGTCTTATGTATGTCATCTGTTACGGCAAATCACCGAAGGCATTGGAGACGGGCGCCAAACTCATTGAGGAGATCGGCGGGCGGTACGTCACGGGCACGGAACTTATAACCGGAAGCTTTGTTCTGGCAGACGGCGAGAGCAAGTGCGCCATCGTCATGATCCTTCCTTTGGAAGCAGCTGTGAAGTCGATGGAGGAGACCGTATCAGACAAGACGCGCGGCCTTCCCGTTATCGCGGTATCCCCGGAAGGCAGATATGCTGCGGTAATAAGACGAGGAAACAAGCCTTATGAGAAGGGCGTGGACGAGGTTTATTCCGCCATAGTAAATGCTCTGGGACCGTTCTGCTTCTCGGCTTTCGAGGGCAATGACGGGATCACGGGCGATCTTGTGAACCTGGTCTCAAAATATGACATGAAGATCAATAACAGAGATACCTTCGACAGGTTTAACAGCGATATCAGGTCGGGCAGAAAGGTCGATGTATATACGGATCTTCCCGTGATATTTGCAGATCCCGTCATCGATCCGATGACCTATTCACTTCACAGTTACCCTTATGACATGAGAGAGGATTTTATCAAGCAGTACAAGGCTTCCAAGGAAGGGAAGACGGAGCCTTCTGTATTCATCACCTGCACTTATCTGGGCGGTGAGGAGGATAACAACAATCTTATCCTGGTGCCTAAGATATTGAGCCTTGGCATCGAGATCAAGGTCAAGACCGATCCCGGATACTGCTGCCCCGCTGTCAGGAAATCGCTCATCAACCACCTTGTAAATCCTGACGCGGTCGCAAGGGTCGCAGCATCTTATTCGGCAAGGGACAGTGAGATCGTGAAGGGTTTGGGAGATGATCTCGGCGCGGAAGTTATGTCTTTTGATTCCGATAAGATCTCGAAAACAGCGATCCCGATGGAGATGACGTTCAGTCCCGAAAGGAAGAATGACACAGCGACGGCGCTTGCCCTGCTCGCAAGCCCTGACGGCATTCTCGTCATCAGAAGATCGTCTTCTGCACAGGGTCTGGTCTTCTCCGCTGCGCTTGACGGCGGCAAGATAGTTTTGCCGGAATAAGCGCGAATTACGATATAATGAATAATGGCGGACATATAACGCCTTTAAGGGAAAAGATAAAAACGGTAAATTTCTTTGACTCTATGTATGGGAGGCAGAACAAATGAAAAAGATGGAAAGAAACAAACTTGTGGCCATATTGCTCTCATTGGCAATGACGGCAACAGTTTTTGCAGCATGCAGCATCGATACTGATAAGCTTGGTGAAGGAATAAGCGATCTCGGAAATGTTTTTGTCAGTGAGACCGAGACGGAAAAAGAACCTGAAACAACGGATCCTTCTGAGCCGGAGGCTTCAGATACGGTAGCGGAACCGACGGAGACGGAAGCACTGCCCACACCTTCGGCAACTCCGACGTTGACCCCCACACCGACGATCACGCCGACTCCTAATCCGCAGCGTGTCGATTTCTCGGATTATTCCGTAGACATCCTTTCTTTCTCGGACAGCTTCGAGTTAACAACCGAGGAGTTCGAGGAGAGCATGCACTCTGAAACAGACGAGCAGGTTGTTTTCGCGACATTCGCAGGAAAAAGAGTTGTGGTAACAACAGCATCATCTGACAACATCAGGGATTCCATAAATCTCGTTGTTGACGGATTCTATTCAGAGGCTGAGGGCGCATACTCAAGAATGACCGCAAAGGCCAAGGCTGAGTACAATCTTACGGGCGTCGTTGAGGAACCCTATGCCGTAAACGTAAGCTTCGATTATCTGCACAACAACCGCGTGCTGTCTATCCTGATGAGATATGATGTCACAGGCGGCAACGGAGATTCCGACAGAACGGTCATCGACTTTGCAAGCTTTGACATGCTTACTGGCCAGTACATCACTTTCGCGTCCGTCGCAAAGGATGCAAAGGCATTTGACGGTGTATTGAGAGTTGTCCTTGAGAATTCACTTAAGTCACAAAGAGCCGGTGAAGCTGCAAGAGCGGCTGATGAGGACGAGGCTAATGCTATCCTCGAAAAGACCATTCCCGAGGCTGATGAATATGACATTATCTATGTTGCTCCGGTAGTTGCTGAGAGTGGCGGAAGCTCGATCTCGACGGTATTCGGAATCGTTGACGGTGAAGTCTACAGCGCATCCGTCGACATGAATGAATATGCTGATTTCTTTAACCGTTACGGAACGTCATTATTCTTCGCTTAAGGCGAAAGTGTAAGAAATTCTCGGAATTGCATAAAAATCCGGAAAACGCTTTGAACATTTGCATAGAGTGCGATTGAACTTCCATGTGAAGTGTAATAAAATGCTTCGAAGTAAAATGTTCAAATAAATTTTATGTGAGGCAAAAGACGATGAAAACAAACAAGCTGCTTGCTTTGATTTTATCTGCAGCTTTAGTGACAGGAATGTTTACTGCTTGTAACAAGCCTGATCCGAATCAGACTGTAAATACTGATGAATCAACGCACGAGTCTGAGTCTGAACCGGTGCCCACAGCAACACAGACAACGGCAACGCCGCCCGACATAGAGGGTTATACCGAGAGAACTGTAGCTGATGTTACCGATGAGGATAAGGGCAAGGTCATGATCTACGGCTACAATACCGAATTTATCGGACTTGCAGAGAAGTATGCCGGGATTACTACAAACGATTACGATTTTATTGAGATCTCGAACAGCGACGGCGCTTATACCGAAAAACTCGACGCAGTCCTTTCAGACGGCAGTGAGGCGCCTGACATCTTTGTCTGTGATGCCGCTTATGCAAGAAAGTACCTTGCTTCCGACAACACAATCGCGATCAACGATCTCGGCATCGACTATGCCGAGTGCACCAACATGTTCGACTACACGCTGAGATTTGCAAGCGATGACGACAATGTCATCAAGGGCCTTACGTGGAAGGCATGTCCCTGCGGCGTTTTCTATGAGAGATCTCTTGCTGAGGAATACCTTGGAACACAGGATCCCAACGAACTCGCTTCCGCATTCGCAACATGGGACGCAGTCTATGAATCCGCAAAGACGGTCAGCGAAGCTTCAGAGGGCGCAGTAAAGCTTATCGGAGGCTATACCGAGACATACAATGCTTATCTGAGCACACGTGACAGCGGCTGGGTCTTCGACGGCCAGTTCAATATCGATAACAAGATCGAGGACTTCTTCGATTACGCAAAGAAGCTCTACGACAATGATGTTACTTTCCGTGCCGAGCAGTGGTCCGGCGACTGGAAGGACAAGATGTCCGACAAGTCCGTAGTCTCATATTGGGGTTCTCTGCAGTTCGCCAAGTATGAGCTCGCTCTCAATCCCGGTGAAGGAACGGATGTTAATCCCACAGCCGGTGACTGGGGAATCACAACAGCTCCCGCAAGTTACTTCAACGGCGGCGCATGGGTAATGGCATCCAAGTACTGCGACAAGAAGGCTACTTCCGCAGACATCATCAGAGCTGTCTGCATCAATGAGGATAACCTTAAGGATATGGTCAATAACGGCGAGTTCGTAAACAACATCAAGCTCATGACATCCGCAGCTGCAGATGACAAGTTCGCGCTTGAGTGGCTCGGCGGACAGAATCCTTATCCTGTTCTCCTGGATGCTGCACTGAAAGCCGACGCTTCGCATATGGTCGTCGATGAGGACATTTACAACAAGGCATTCAATTCCGTTGTCGGTCCTTATTGCGAAGGCTCGTTCGAGTCGATAAAAGATGCCGAGAATGCGCTGGAAGACCAGCTCAGCGAGAAGGGCCTGATAGAGTAGGCGGGATAAGCTTTTCGGGTGCGTATAAGGCGCGTATATGGCGCACGTAAAAAGAAAATGACGGACTGTCTCAAATGCAAGTAGTTGCTTTGAGGCAGTTCTTTTTTGAGGGGGTTGGCAGCAAAAGTTAATCCCTGCCCCAAAAACATTCTGCGGGACCGGGAAAGAGTTAACCCATACCCCTCAAAAACGGCCATGTAGTTCAAGAAAACGGGATTTTTTTAACCCACACCCCCTAAAAAAGGCCATATAGGTTAACTTTCCGGCGAGCGGATCTGATCCCGAACCTCGAAAAAGGCCCGACCCGGGCCGTGTGCTGATTTTGGACACGCCAGTATTGCAAAACGTGTCCAATTGAGCATTTTGGAGAACAGCTCCGGAGTCTTCTTAATGGGAAAAATCATGCCGGCGCGTTTTCGAAAACTGCTACCAAAATACGTTAAGAATTAAGACATAAAACATAGAAAGTTCATATCCTGTTTGTTTAAATCGATTTTAGGATAGTGTAAGATATTTAGGTGCTTTTAAGGCATTTTGTGTGTTCTATTATTTTTCGACATGGAGGCAAGAAATATGAAATTCGGGCATTTCGATGACTCAAGAAAAGAATACGTTATCAACACCCCTAAAACACCTTATCCCTGGATAAATTATCTGGGAAACCAGGGCTTCTTCTCGCTGATCTCCAACACTGCAGGCGGATACAGCTTCTATATGGACGCAAGACTCAGAAGAATTACCCGTTACCGTTATAACAACGTGCCTCTGGATATGGGCGGACGTTATTTCTACATTAATGACAACGGCACAGTCTGGAATCCCGGCTGGTCACCCGTAAAGACAGAACTTGATGAATATGAGTGCCGTCACGGTATGGGTTACACCATCATTGAAGGTAAGAAGAACGGCCTTAAGGCTGAAGTTACATTCTTCGTTCCGCAGAACTACGACGGAGAGGTCCAGCAGGTAGTACTCACGAATGAGAGCTCCGGAGCTAAGGATTTCGCGCTCTTCTCAATGGCTGAGTGGTGTCTCTGGGATGCACAGGATGACTGCACCAACTTCCAGAGAAACTTCTCAACAGGACGTGTCGAGATCGAAGGTTCTACCATCTATCACGTAACCGAATACAGAGACAGACGTAATCACTACGCTTTCTATACAGTAAATGATGAGATCGACGGTTACGATACAGACCGTGACGCTTTCCTCGGAAGCATCTACAACGGCTGGGACAACCCTGAGACCGTAAAGGCCGGCAAGGCTTCAAATTCCTTTGCTGACGGCTGGTCTCCCATCGCTTCGCATTATAAGAAGATCACTCTCGCGCCCGGCGAGAGCAAGACTCTTATCTATATCTTAGGCTATGCCGAGAATCCGCAGGACAGGAAGTTCGCTTCGGAAAAGCCTGCAAACCTCCTTACAAGAGAACAATGGGTCCTCAACAAGGAGAAGGCTTATGCAATGATCGAGAAGTACAACACTCCCGAGAAGGTAGCAGCAGGACTTGAGGAGCTCCGCAATACA
>JAFWQC010000012.1 GCA_017509245.1 Clostridiales bacterium
ACACCGATGAAGTCTGCTGTAGGTACGTAGCCGTCGGTCTTGATGTCGATCGAGATCTGCTTGATGAGGAGTTCGTCCTTTCTTTCGAAGAAGGGCATCTTGAGTCCTGCTCTACCGATCAGGATCTTAGGGTTCTTACGAAGACCTGAGATGATGTATGCTTTGTCCGGCGGTGCCTTTACATAGCTGCAGATAATGATAATGATTACTACCACTGCGATGATTGCTCCGGCAATGATCGGACCTGTTAAAAAATCTGGCATTTCAATATCCTCCTTATTCTTAAAAAACCCCACACCGAGTAATGTACGGTACGGGGAAGCCATATGATTTTGCTAAAGATATTTTACAATACGGGTACTCCCGGTCAAGAAAAATCGTATCCGGTAAAATCCGATTTGTATATTTGAATAATTTGGAATATTCCCAATTGTGCGGGTTTAATATTTTTACACAATTTTGGAGTGCCGGGACGGCTCTTACGCAACTATACAGGGCTTTTTCGCGAAAATAAAAAACCCGTCCGGGAATCTCGGACGGGCGAACTGTTCCTTATATGAATAAATATCTTGTTAATCGAAGAAATAAACGAATCCCAAAACGTGGAGCACGAGACCTGCGAGAATGAAGAAGTGCCATACCATGTGGGAGAACTTGAATCTTCTCTTGGAAGGTGCAAAGAAAATGCCTACTGTGTAAACGATCGCACCGGAAATGAGGAGCCAGAAGCATACGAGTGATGTGTTTCTGTAGAACTCGATGATCCTGAAGATGATCGCCCAGCCCATTGCCGCATAGATGAAATATGTGAATCCCTTGCCGACCTTTGTGTGATAAGCAAGTGCGGTAACGAGAACGCCGGCAATTGCCATTGCTGCTTCCAAAGCCCAGAGGACTGAACCGGAGATGGGTCCGAGTATATTGATGCAGATAGGCGTATAAGCACCTAAGATAGCAAAGTAAGCAACGCTTCTGTTGACCTTGTTCATTATCCTCTTATGAGGTGTGCCGTGCTTCATGAGGTGATATACCGTGGACATGAGCAAAGCAAGGATAAGAGTGATGATGAAAGCAGATCTTCCGATAACGGACATGACTACATGAGCCTGTGTCACACCCTCAACGGCAGAAGAGCTGAGATATGCATTGATCGCTGCGAAAGGAAGAAGTCCTAAAAGGTAAAGCGCGGGAACACCGGCTGTAATGGAGTTGCCGACTTCCTCACCGAAAGTCTCATATGTCTTGTGAAGACTTCTCTTAACTGCCTGTTTTGAACTCTCGAACCACGTAAGATCCTTGAGACCTTCTTCGAGCGGGTCTTCACCGGTTGTTGCGGCATGCTTTCTGTCATCACTTCCAGCAAGCATTGTCTTCCAGTATTTCTTGTTCTTAGCCATTGATCCGAATCTCCATCCTATTAGTCAACTGATACATTTTACAAGGTGTCAGGTAGGTTTTCAACCTAGCAAAATATATACAGATAAGTTTATCCCCAAAATCTTCTGTTATTCTTCCGTTGCTCCGGGCTGTATCATGTCATCAGAACCCTTCTTTGGTACCGGTGCCCCCAAAGGTATAGCCTCGTCCGGCTTCGGTTTTGGTGCACCCATCGGGATCGCTTCGTCCGGTCCGGGCTTTGGAGCACCAAGCTCTATTACTTCATCAGCTTTAGGCTTAGGTTCTTCTTTCTTAGGGCCTGCTTCGAGTGCAGCGGCTTTCTCTGTCTCAGGGGATTTGACGCCGACATAGACAGGTCTTACGGGTGCTCTGACACCGACACGCTTTGCGGAAGGTCCTTCTTTGATCGCTGCCTTCTTTTCGGGCTCTGACGGCGGCATGCTGACAGGCTCTTCGGGCTTATTTACGGGCTGGTTCTTGCGAGTGATATCCGCAGGTGTCTGTGCAGTAACGGGTGCTGTGATGACTGTACCCAGAACTTCCGGCTTGCCGGGTGCCCCGTGAGCCTTTGATGCAGAAGAGGTCTGCTCTGTCGGCATAGGGTTGAGCTGTTCAGAAAGATAGGCTCTTCTGTAGAATCTTACGATCCTGAATATGACAGGCCACGCGATTGCAACAGGCAGGATCCAGTAAACTACCTTGGAAGCGGCGGAATTGCCGATAAGTTTTGAAAGAGCGGCGAAAGGAGCCTGCATTATTGCATATATGCCTCTTAAGACAAGTGCGCCTGCCATCTTGATAAGGCTTGCGTCTTCACCCTGGATAAGCTCGGGTGCAGGATAGAACCATAACGGGAGATAAGCCATCAGGCCGTATGCCGCAAGACCCCAGTTGACCCATTCCTTCTTCTTGAATGCCGCGAAAAAAGGAAGGAAGAAAACAAAGAACAGCGTGTAGAGAACACTTAAGAGGCGCTCCAGGATAGAGAAATCTCTGGGGATGATTGCGTTATATGTAAAATAGAGCGGCTTAAAGCAGACAAAAGCCAGTGCTCCTGCTATAAGTCCCAAGAATACGCATGTGAAGTAATCTCTTCTCATATATCCCCTTATCTGTTTATTATAAAGGCCGGCTCTTTCAAGCCGACCCTATTTTAATACAAAATAATGTGATTATAAAATGTCTGCCCTTTATTTGCCTTTATTACAGCACATACGGCCGTCAGAGCAGAGTCTAATCAAGGGGTCTTAAGTATTTGACCTTAAGAGACTTGACCGATACTCCGCCCGATGCGAAATGGGCGCGGAAGACACAGTTTGTCGAATACATCATGCATTCACAGGTCTTAGAGACGATCTCCCCGTTCGTTCCGTTCCAGGTGATGACAGATACCGGGATGCTCGTGATGAAGAGCGTCATAGGGATCTGCGCAAGTTCGCCTAATCTGGAATAACCGGTAAACTCGAGAGATATATAGCCCTGCCTGCTGCTCGTGATGCCGAATACAAAGTCCTTGCCTCTGGAAGTTGCGGCTTTGCATTCGATCGTGACCTCATCGTCAAGTGTGTAGAAAACATCCGTATCGACTTCAACATCGTCATCCTTGAAAGGGCTGTCGATATGGTTGATCGTTATCTCATTGCCTTCGACCCTGTCCATTGCGGGGGTGTTCATGGCAAAGTTCAGTATGTTGACCGCATTGCGCTGGAGTTCCGCACGCGTGATCTTTGAGCCGTCACCTTCGGTCAGTTCCTTAAATGTGTCTGCTTCCAAAAGGTTCTCTTTTTCGACGCTTGAGCAAACCATATAAACATCGTTCTGTGATCTTGCCATTACGGAGTGATCCTCAAGAGAATACTTCTCGGCCAGTGAAACCTCCTTGTTGATGTATGCCCACCAGTCGGTCATTATGAGGCCTTTAAAGCCCCACTGCTCGTGGAGGATCATGGTGTTCTGGTCGTAGTTGCAGGCACTGTAGACATCGTTGATGCGGTTATAGCTTGTCATGACGCATCTTGCTCCGCCTTCTTTGATCGCGATCTCAAATGCGGGAAGATAGATCTCACGGAGAGCGCGGGAAGACACGCGGGAACTCATCTCGCGTCTGTTGGTCTCTCTGTTATTTGCGCAGAAGTGCTTGATTACAGGAGTTACACCTGATTTCTCAAGGGCCCTTACCTGGACTGAAGCCATAAGACCCGTAAGGAGCGGATCTTCGGAGAAATATTCGAAGTTACGGCCGTTAAGAGGATGTCTGTGAATATTGATGCCGGGACCTAAGAGAGCGTCGATCCTGTTGGAGAGCATCTCGATGCCGAGATATGTGTAAAGCTCTTCAACGAGTTCAACATTGAATGTGGAAGCAAGACAGGTTCCGTTGGGAAGGGAGAATGCCTTCTTGCCTGAGTCAAGTCTCATGCCTGAAGGACCGTCCGTGCAACAAAGTGTGGGAACGCCTTTCGCCTTAAGTTCTTTGGTAATGCCTCCGAAAGCAGCCGCTGTGCCTATCGTGACCTTGGGGCTTCCCATTCCTTCACCTCTTATGATGAGGCAGAGATCTTCGTCGGTAAGCTGGGCAACGAACTCCTCCATGGTGTTCCTGCCGTGCTTAACATCGGCGAGTTTAATGCCTTTGTCGCCTGTCTGAGGGATCTCCGGCATCACGCGGTCCATGCGCGATCCGAGAAAATCCTCTGTCGCCAAAGGAGTGTCCTCTTCGCCTTTTGAATATGTTCCGTCGCCGTTGGGAACTGAAATAAGACGCTTGAAGGCTTTGGAAGGCGCAAGCGCTGTCGCTAATTCTTCAAGGAGACGGTTTTCGGGCAGATCAAAAGATCCAACCGGCGCGGAAGAGATAAAATCGCTGCCCAGGAAGAATTCATAGGTGCCCTTCTCGAGCACAAAACCCGTGGTGCCGAGACCGGTTCTTCCGTCGTCATCAAAGGACGCGAATCTTCTTAAGGGAGCCGTTATGGTTACGGTCTCCTCGCCGCACGGCGGGATGGTACCGGTCTTGGTAAATCCTGCCAGGACCCTTGAAGGCTTGGAGAGCTTTCCGTCCGGCGCTTTGCAGTAGAGCATGACTGCTTTTTTGCCTGAGACTTCGCCTGTATTTTTGACCGTGACACTTATGGTAACAGTATCGTTTTCGAAGCTGAAAACGGGAGATGCGAGCTCAAAATCCGTATAGGAAAGACCTGCACCGAAAGGATAGAGCACAGCATCTTCATCAAATGTAGAGAAGTATCTGTAGCCTACAAAAATGTCTTCCTGATAGATGTCCTCTTTCTTGTCCTTGAGGAAATTTGCGGAAGAAGCGTAGTCGTCCAGAGATCTTGCGATCGTATCAGGAAGGCAGCCTGAAGGGGTAACTTTGCCGGACAGGATCCTTGCGACACTGATGCCTCCGGTCATGCCGGCCTGCCAGATGTAGAGCACGCCCTTGATGTCATATTTCGATACAAAGGACATGTCGATTATGTTGCCGACATTAAGGAGTACTATGGTCCTGGCAAATGCCTTTGTGACGTTCTCCAAAAGCATCTCTTCACTGTCACTTAGATAGTATGCGCCCTTCTCCGCTGAGTTATCACGGTCTTCGCCTGCCGTTCTCGCGATGATGATGATGGCGGCGTCGTTGCGCGCGGAAAGGGTTTTCGCGAGATCCAAAGATACAGGCATCTCTGTCTGTGACCATGGTTCCATGCCCCAGCCGAGACCTTTATCAATGGGGTTTTCCTGTTCCCATTTGTCGTATATGTCCATGAGACCGGCATCAAGAGTGATGTCGGGACAGTCGTTAAGACCTTCTCTGATATCTGTAACGTGGTGAACGTTTACCATGCCGCCGGAACCGGTTCCGGACTTGTAGTAATGGGTCTGCATCCTTCCGAACAAAGCAGCTCGGGTGCCCTTTTTCAAAGGCAGGACCTTGTCTTTATTCTCGAGCATGCCGATGCCTTCACAGGCTGTCATTATCGCTGATTCTGTATATTCATTCCAGTTAAGGGTCTTCTCATTCATAGATGGAACCTCCGGCTTGGGTTAGGAACTTGCAGCTGTTAAAAGGCTTCGCGCTTTTGAATATACAGCAATTAAATACGGGGCGCTTTTGTATTACCCGAATTTATAGTGTGTTTCTTGCTAACATTGGCATGTAAAGTTCTTATATGCGGCCATATTTCTCCTTATCCCCGTGCTCGAAAATTAAAAATCCGGACAGCAGTATTAAATGCGGCGGTTGAGTCTTATAATATCCAGTATTCGCCACACTGTTTCCGAGGGTATGAGATGGGATCAAAAAGAACCGACACAGACATGACAAAGGGCTCCCCGATGTCGATCATATTCAAGTTCACGATGACGCTCCTGATGGGCAATATAGCCCAGCAGCTCTACAATATCGTGGATACCATCATCGTCGGAAGATATGTGGATCCGGACGCGCTTGCGGCCGTCGGCTCCACGGGTACGGTAATGTTTCTCATGCTCGGAACGTCCAATGGTCTTGTCACCGGATTTACAATAGTGACCAGCCAGAAATACGGGGCTAATGACAGCCGCGGGATCAAGACCTCCGTCACCAACGGTTTTATTCTCTCACTTGCCGTGGCAGCCATTATCACTACGGCGGGGCTCGCATTCATGCGGCCGCTGCTCAGGCTTATGAACACGCCGGAAGTGTTCTTTGATTACGCATATGCATACATATCCACGATCTGTGCCGGGATCGTCTGCATGATCCTTTATAACTACTGCGCGTCGCTGATGAGGGCCATAGGCAACAGCAAGATGCCTTTGATATTCCTTTTGTGCTCTGCAGCGATGAATATCGGTTTAGACCTTCTGTTTATCATCGTTTTCCACATGGCAACTTTCGGTGCGGCGCTCGCAACCGTTATTTCCCAGGGGCTCTCGGTGATCCCGTGCATCATATACATTTACGCAAAGATGCCGGTGCTGCGTCCGTCCAAATCCGACTGGAAACTTGACGGTTCCACTATAAAACAGCAGCTCCATTACGGCATCCCGATGGCTATTCAATACAGCATCACGGCATCGGGAACGGTCATCATGCAGAGCGCGTTCAATACTTTCGATTCCATTGCGGTCACGGCGATCACGGCTGCAAGCAAGTTCCAGAACGTCATTATGCAAGGTATGCTCACTGTAGGAATGACAATGGCCGCATATGCAGGCCAGAATTACGGCGCCCGCAACATGACAAGGATCAAACAGGGTGTAAAAGCCGCTCTCAAGATATATGTCGTGTACTCGGCCGTTGCAGCGGTCCTCGCGATCTTTCTTGTTCCCCACGTATTGTGGATCTTCTTTGATACCGAGGTCGACGTGTCGGTCTATATTCCCTGGGCCATGCCTTATATCATCGAGTGCGCGGTATGCTACTTCTTCCTTTCCATGATCTTTATCTACAGGCATACGATCCAGTCCATCGGCTATTTGGGCATTGCAATGGTCCTTGGATTTGTCGAGCTGGGTTCGCGCATGATCACGTCCTTCTACTCGATAAGCGTTCATAACTACTATATCGCCGTTGCCTCCGACCCGCTGGCCTGGATAGCGGCAGGTCTGGCAGGCCTGTTCATTGCACTCGCGATCTTCAAAAGGGTCGAACGCAGATGGGCATCAGAAGACGAGCTTGCGCTTAAGCAAAACTCTTAAAACTTATTCTGTCAGTTCTCTTCGGGGTCAGCTTCTGTTGTCCCGGTTGATTCGTCAGGTTCAGTGATCTCTTCCGTATCCGTGATACCGGTTATATCGATGTTTTCTGCGGTATCAACAGTATCTGTTGTTTCCTGGAACTGCGAATTAAAGACATCAAATTCCATGCCGACGATAGTGGAGTCGTAAGAGCTGTAGAATAATATGACATAGAATCCGGGTTCGAAATTCTCTTCCTGGGTATACTTGATGCGGATCTCTTCAGGTCCTTCCTCAACTATGACATCGGAAAGATAAAGGTGCGTCCAGTCGGGCCACGTCTCGATCGACACCCTGTATTTGTAGCTCCAGGTATAGTTCCTTCCCTCCTCGCTTATCTTCAGCACGATCTCAAGGGAATTGGTATCGTAATAGCTCTCGGTGACCGGATCCCAGCCGTCGCCGGTCATGTACATATCCTCGACCATATCGAAGAGCGCGCCGGCGTAGTTGATGTTTTCGATGCCTTCAAAATTATAGACTTCGGCCAGGTCATCCCCGTTGATGAGGAGGAACTCCCCGCCCTGCTTTGAGAATTCCAGGGTGAATGTCTTATCTATCGTATCTTTGATCTCATAAAGCAGTGTGTTGAATTCGGCGGGACTTAAGAGTGAGGGGTTCTGCTCTAAAACCTTGTTATAGTCCTTACAGGAAAATGTAACGTCGACAGAATATTTGCGTCCCCAGAAACCTTCTTTGACACTGTCCTCATCGACCTCATATTTGATCGAGGACGCGATCATGTTCTTCGTAAGAAGTGTATTATCAGTTTTCCTGTGGAAATCCGCATCTGGATCTTCTTTATCGGGAATATAAGGGATCACATCCTTTACCTCTTCCGGCTCTTTAAGGCAGTATTCCTTGAACTTGCCGTAATCACAGTCGGCAAGCGCCCTTGAGAGCTTATTGGCGCAATCAATGATCTTTTCATCCGATGCGGATAATTCATCATCGTCATCAAAAGGACCCGGTCTGGAGGACGGCTTGCCGCATGACGCCAGGGTCAGGATATTTGCAAATACGAGTATTAATGCAACTGCCTTCTTTTTCATTTCCGGTTCTCTCCTTCAGATGATTTTACTATATATACACTTGAGGAACGAGAATTGTGGCAGGAGGTCCGGCAGTGCAATATTTTGTGCCGGGATTACTTTTCGAGCGCGAAAAAACCGCCCCCGGAATCTCCGGAGGCGGTAATGTGATTTCAGTTAAAAGCTTAAGATCAAGCCTTGCCGTCTGAACCGAGAACGTACTTAATCTTGTGAGCAACCATGTCCTTAACTGCCTGACGAGCGGGCTTAAGGTACTGACGGGGATCGAAGTGATCAGGATGCTCTGCGAAGTACTTACGGATGTTACCTGTCATTGCAAGACGGATATCGGAGTCGATGTTGATCTTGCATACAGCGAGTGTAGCTGCCTTACGGAGCTGCTCCTCAGGGATACCAACTGCGTCAGGCATGTTTCCGCCGTACTCATTAACCATCTTAACGAATTCCTGAGGTACGGAAGAAGAACCGTGAAGAACGATCGGGAAACCGGGAAGTCTCTTGATGCACTCTTCAAGAACGTCGAAACGGAGCGGCGGAGGTACAAGGATGCCGTCAGCATTTCTTGTGCACTGAGCTGCTGTGAACTTGTAAGCACCGTGAGATGTACCGATAGCGATTGCGAGGGAGTCGCAGCCTGTTCTGGAAACAAATTCCTCAACCTCTTCAGGTCTTGTGTAGCTCTCGTGGCCAGCCTCTACGACAACTTCGTCCTCGATCCCTGCGAGTGTTCCGAGCTCAGCCTCTACAACTACGCCGTGATCGTGAGCGTACTCAACAACCTGCTTTGTGAGAGCGATATTCTCTTCGAAAGGCTTGGAAGAAGCGTCGATCATTACGGATGTGAAGCCGCCGTCGATGCATGACTTACAAAGCTCGAATGTATCACCGTGGTCAAGGTGAAGAGCGATCGGGATATCAGGATTCTCGATGATAGCTGCCTCAACAAGCTTTACGAGATAGGTGTGGTTAGCATAAGCTCTAGCACCCTTTGAAACCTGAAGGATAACAGGGCTCTTGAGCTCGCCTGCTGCCTCTGTGATTCCCTGAACGATTTCCATGTTGTTTACGTTGAAAGCACCAACAGCGTAACCGCCGTCATAAGCCTTCTTGAACATCTCGGTCGTTGTTACCAATGCCATATATATGTCCTCCTGAATATTTTTTATAACGTCCTTATCTTACATTCTTTTCTGCAAAACTCAACCGCCAAATAAGGGGAAGTATGTGTAATTAACAGAACTTTTGCATATTTACGGGGCTTATTCCACCAAATGATTTTCGCTATATACGAAAAAGAGTTAATCACGGCTAATCGCGCCGGAAACCGGGCCGCAATCCGTTTGATAATGTCAAACAAGATGCCCGGTCCTGTGTCACTGTCCGGGCAAAGGGCTCCGGTGCTGACGGCCGCCGTTGTTGATAAAAGGTGGCAGAAAGGGTAGACTTTTTAAACTGCGTATAAAACAAGCTGTCACGGAGGGTTGGAAAATGGAGAATCAGGTCAATGACGTAATGCGAGTAGTCCCTTACGATAAGGACCGCAAGACCATCACTTTCTATGACACATTCGTCGATATCAACGGCGACATCATCAAATATGATGACATTGCGGTCATACAGTCAGGCGCATTGAACTCATCTTCAATGATCTACTTCTATTTCAGCAATTCGTTTACATATAACTTCGATTTCACGACTTACGACGGAACGAAGCACAGATTTAAGAGAAGCGGTTATTCCGCATACGGTATCGGCACATATAAGCGCATTGCAAAAGAGTTTGAGACCGTGTCACCGCCGTTCTACTCGATCGTTGTAAGAAAGGTCGGAGAGCGCCTTATCAACAGGATCGAAAATGGTGCCACCGCAAATATCTGCGGCCTTGAGATAACCAGGGACGGCGTTACTTACGTAAAGAACAAAAAGAAGACTTTCAACATCGACAGAAGCAATTTTGAAAAGGCCGTCAACAACAGCACTTACATGAATAACACTGCCGAGATATACATGAAAGACGTTAAAAAGCCTGTCTTCAGAGTCTCACTCAACGAGCCCAACGCAAGACTGATCGTTCCGATCGTTAACTATTTCCTGCAGTACAGACCTGAGGAAAACAAAGAGGTTGTCTCAGACGACAGCAAATATGCCGGTCCCTATGCCGGAATGATAACCGGGAATCCTGCCGCTCCTGAAGGCAACTGAGGTTTTATCTCGGGAGATATTCATCTTCCGGATTCATCTTTTTTCTCTTCTCCTTTTGGGCAGTTATTACCGTGAAAACTATGCCGAATGCGGGAAGGAGCACGAGACCGCCGCAAAGCAGGATATATCCGGTACGCGAACTTGTGCAGTCGAGAAGGACCGTTCTGATGACCCAGCCGTCGCTCTCGTAGATCTGCATCTCATCAAGAGCACCTGTATAGTAGCTGTTTACCTCGCTGTCCTGTATCTTGACGGTGCCGGTGAATGTCCTGGGTTCCATCTCGATCATTCTGGTCTTGCCGTCGATATAGTCGTAGGTGGCATCGGTAAGTTTATCAAGATATTCCCTGTCAGCCTTTTTGGAAACTGACATCGGCATGATGGAGCCGTCTGCCATCCACATCAAGTAATAGTAGGAATGACCTGTGGGGACAAAAGAATATGTCTCCGTCTCTTCGCAGTACGCACCAAGGCATGCGATAGCTTCGTATGAGATCCACTTTTCTGAATATTTGGAGTGGTCAAGCGCTGCCTCTTCGTATGTGGCAACAACGCCTCCGAACATGAGGTTTCTCATAAAGAACGCGCATGATCCGAACAGAATAAGGGCAATCATTGATAAGATCGCAAGTTTTGACGTGCTCTTCATAAAAAGACCCCCACAGAAGAATTTCTGTCCGCTATTGTATCACAAGAGCATGGAATTCCGCCGCGGGGGACTTTTTATGTACAGGGGCCTGTTACTTAATAGGTTTTTGGGAACGTTTCGGGCGTTTCTGCCTGACAGCTTTTTTGCTTATCCTGGCTCTGAAAACACCGTCTTTGATCTCTGTGGAAAGCTTCAATTTGTGCTGCTCGAGGATCCTTCCGGCAATCGTTATTCCGGTTCCGGGAGTGAACTTATCGACAGTTGCCTTGTTGGTAAAGGTTATGGCCTTCGGGCCGATCACGACGTTGATCGTTGAATCCCGGGGCTTATATTTATTGGCATTATCGATAATGCAGGTCAGCGCTGTCTTAAAGTATTCCCTGTCTATCTTTAGCTTCCTGTCGCCTTCGATGTTCAGTTCAGCGCCCACCCTTAAAGCGACTTCCTTAATGACTTCGCTGCATGAAGCTTTCCTGAACCTGAGATCGTTTTTCTCGGCAGTCTTAAGGATCGCTTCGATGTCCTCGTTCATGGATCTTGTTTTCGCGAGGATCTCATCGGCATAGCGGTCTTTGTCAGCATCATCATCGGTATCCTTGAGATTCTCGGCATAGCCGCTTAAGATCTGCAGAGGCGTCTTGAGGTTATGAGCGAGGGAATCTATAAGGTTGTTTTTAAACTCATTAAGTTCATAAGCCTTCTTGTACTGAATGTACGGTCTGATCGCCGTGATAACCGGGATCAGAAGGCACAGGACTGCAAGGCTTCCGGCGATCGCATTGAGTGCAGGCTTGAATGCTTCCGTGAACGTGGCTGTCGTAATGACAAATTCGATCATGTACTGACGTCCGCCGCACTTGTACAACTCTATGATGCCTCTGGTCTTCCTTCCGTTGGATTCCATCTCGGCCTCGTAGAATCTGTTGTTCTTTAATTCCTGGAACTTCGGGTTGTATCCGGGGGCATATAGATCCTTAATGCTGGATATGAGGAAGACGTCTCCTTCCTTAGCCAGGAACTCCTCCGGGCGTTTCTGGAAACCGTAAATATGCGACGGGATAGCCGGACCGTTCTCGAGCGTCTCGATGACCAGGTCATAGTAATGCGTATAATCCTCGTCTCTGAAATCCCATTCTTTTCCGTTTACCAGTCCGAAGAATCCGTCTGATTCAGTGGAAACTTCTCCCAGATAGATCTCGTTGTCCTCTATATAAGCCGATTCAATGCTCAGCTCCTGTTTCTGATAACTCTCGCTGAACTCCGCAGGTACGGAAAACAGTTTGTCGCTGAATGCATCTGACATCCAGATCAGCTGATATGCATTTATCAGACCGGAATCCGGATGATATCTTATGTCCCATATGTCGCTGCATTTTCTGTAGACCACACTGTACGCAGAGGTATTAAATGCAGTTGTCTCTTCAACCTGTGAGAGCAGATCCTCATCATCTGTAAGATAGATCCATCTCTGAACAGATATCTCTGTCGGAACGATATCGTAATCTGACTCATAGATCGGAACAAATGCACCGTCATCCCTGACCCTTGCCATGCGGATATAATCAGCCTGATAAAAGTTGCACATTATGTTGACGTAGAGATCATCGACCCTATGCTGGTAGTGATACAGGATCATATGCTCATACTGGCTGGTAAGTCTTTCAAAACCCTGGTTGAGGGCCGCGTTATATTTGTCCTTAAGATATGCGAATATCGTGCCGAATAATAACACTCCGGTAAGAATGCTGAATAATAATCTGTATATCAGGAAGTGAAAATATCTTTTCCTCTTCAACCGGTGACTCCTTTCAAATGATTTCCCTTTATTTCCCCTTATCTGCGGCTTATCCGTTATATGTCTTCTTCAATAAATCTCCTGTCAGTCGAACCTGTATCCGACACCGACAATCGTCTTGATGCGGTCGCCTTCCTTGCGTAAGAGTTTTCTCAAGTTCTTCACGCGGTTATCGGTGACTCTCTCACTGATATACGGGTCGTCACCCCAGGCAACAGCCAGAAGGAGCCTTCTGGTTATGGCAGTTCCGGGGTGCTCCATCATGTATTTGAGGATCTGGTATTCCTTGGGCGGAAGATCGATAACTTCATCCGCGACGCGGACTTCAAATCTTAAAGGATCAAGCACGAGCTGCCCGCTCTCAAGTATCCTGTGATGCTCTTCCCCGGTCGATGTTCTCTCAAGGATCGCCAGCAGTTTGCTGTATAGGACAGCGAGCGAAAAGGGCTTGACCACATAGTCATCCGCACCCAGCTCATAGCCGTACAGGATATCCTCTTCCCTGACTTTGCCGGTCAGGAAAACGACTGCGACGTCCGACCTCTTTCTGATTATCTTGCACAGTTCAAAACCGTCCAGGCCGGGCATCATGATGTCCAGAAGGATCAGGTCATATTTCTCATTAAGGATCTTTGAAAGACCGGCATTACCGTCCGTGGCAACATCAAGGGCGATCTTGTCGCGCCTTCTGAAGTAATCCCCGATAACTTCCCTTATCTGTCTGTCATCTTCAACGAGCAATACTTTGTACATAAAATTCCGTAATCCTCCCCTGTAATAACTATATTACATTCACAGTGTATCGTTAGTATATTGATTTGAAAATGGAAATGCCTGCTAAACCACGGGTTTTGCTGTCCGGCCGGCCGGTTTTCGAGCACGGGGCGCCCGAAAATGTAAATTTTGTGAAATTGATAATCAATTTCATATTGACACCGGTATACCCCGATCCTATAATACGTTTCCGGGCCCAAAAAAATAATTGGGAAAGGATAATATGGCTTTTTAACCATTATTTTTGAAAATGAAACTATTAAACACAAAAAAGATCACATCTCTGGTACTGGCAGGACTCATGGCCTTCGGCGCATGTTCATGCTCTGCAGCAGGTGCCGGAAACAAGACAGATAAGAAGCTCAGTATTGTTACGACGATCTTTCCCGAATACGACTGGGTAAAGCAGATCGCCGGCGATAAGATCTCAGGCATCGATCTGACGATGCTCCTGGACAACGGCGCTGATCTTCACAGTTTCCAGCCTACCGCTCAGGATATCGTTAAGATCTCTTCCTGCGACGTATTCATCTATGTAGGCGGCGAGTCTGACGAGTGGGTAGAAGACGTTCTCAAAGAGGCCGTAAACAAGGATATGCAGACCGTAAACCTTCTCGAAGTACTTGGCGATAAAGTCGTTGAGGAAGAGATCGTTGAAGGAATGCAGGAAGAAGATGAGGAAGAGCACGACCACGATGGTGACGAGGATCACGATGAGGACCACGATCACGACGAGGACCATGAAGGCCACCATCACGAAGAGGGTGAGATCGAATACGATGAGCATGTATGGCTCTCATTAAAAAATTCCCAGGTGCTCGTGTCCGGTATCGCCGATGCCATGGGCAAAGCAGATCCCGACAACGCAGAAGCCTACAAGGCAAATGCCGAAAGCTACAACAAAAAGCTCGCCGAACTCGACGGTAAATATCAGGATGTTGTAAACGCTGCAGGCAAGGATACCGTGTTGTTCGGTGACAGATTTCCTTTCAGATATCTTGTCGACGATTACGGACTTAACTACTATGCGGCATTCGTAGGATGCTCTGCTGAGACAGAAGCAAGCTTTGAGACAGTCGTCTTCCTCTCAGGCAAGATCGATGAACTGGGCCTTTCAAAGGTTCTCGTTATCGAGAAGTCCGATAAGAAGATCGCTCAGACCATAATCGGCAATACAACATCCAAGGATCAGGAGATCCTGGTTATGGATTCGCTGCAGAGCACCACTTCCGCTGACAGCAATAACGGAGTAACATATTACTCTGTAATGGAAAACAATCTCGAAGTGCTTACCAAAGCACTCGCTTAAAAAGTAGGTACGATGGATCAGCTGACATGCAAAAATCTTAAACTCGGTTACGAGAATATCACCCTCACCGAAGACTTGAGCTTCAGTGTCGAAAAGGGCGACTATCTATGCATCGTCGGCGAGAACGGCGCGGGCAAATCAACGCTCATGCGCACGATCCTCCGTCTTCAGAAACCCCTTGCGGGTTCAATAGAATACAACGATGACCTGACCGCTTCAAAGATCGGTTATCTCCCGCAGCAAACAGTAGTGCAGAAAGACTTTCCTGCATCGGTTTACGAAGTAGTCCTCTCAGGCTGTCAGAACAGCCTGGGAGTTCATCTTTTCTATTCAAGGGAAGCAAAGAAAAGAGCCCTGGATACCATGGAACGCCTGAGTCTTTCTGACCTTGCCAAGTGGTGCTACAGAGATCTCTCGGGCGGACAGCAGCAGCGCGTTCTCCTTGCAAGGGCTCTCTGCGCAACTGAGAAGATGCTCCTTCTTGACGAGCCCGTTGCAGGTCTTGATCCGCTCGTTACAAACGAGATGTACGACCTCATCAAAAAGCTCAATGACGAGGGCATCACGGTGATCATGATATCCCATGACATCGCGGCTTCAGTCAAATATGCAAAGCACATCCTTCACATCGGCAACGGATTCTTTTTCGGCACCGTTGAAGAATATAAAAAGTCATCTGCAGGTAGCGCATATCTTGAAGGAGGGGAAGCATAAATTATGGGCAATCTGGCTTCATATTTCGCATATCCCTTCGTAAGATACGCCCTGATAGTCGGCGTGCTAATTGCGCTCTGCTCTTCGCTGCTCGGCGTTATCCTTGTACTTAAACGATTCTCATACATAGGTGACGGCTTATCACATGTCGCTTTCGGCGCAATGGCTATCGCTGCAGTGGTCGGTCTTTCTGACCGCATGATACTCACTTTACCAATCACCATTGTTTGTGCGATCCTTCTTCTCCGGACCGGTCAGAACACCAGGATCAAGGGCGACGCAGCGATAGCCATGATATCCGTCGGAGCACTGGCTGCCGGTTATCTGCTGATGAATATATTCAACTCATCACCGAATATCTCCGGTGATGTCTGCACCACGCTCTTCGGATCAATGAAGATCCTCACGCTGACAAAGTCGGAGGTTATCTTAAGCCTCGTTTTGTCGATCGTCGTGGTTATCCTTTTTATCGCTTTCTATAACAGATTTTTTGCCGTGACATTTGATGAGAATTTTGCAAAAGCTGTCGGAACAAAAACATATCTTTTGAACCTTCTCATCGCTACTGTCATCGCAGTGATCATTGTCCTTGCAATGAATCTCGTCGGTTCGCTTCTCGTATCGGCACTCGTTATCTTCCCCGCGCTTTCCGCCATGAGGATATTCAAGAGCTTCCGCTCAGTAACCATCTTCTCGGCATGCCTTTCGGTATTCTGCGCACTCTTAGGAATAATCCTCTCGATCCTGTGGGGAACGCCTGTCGGCTCCACGATCGTCGTAACTGATATCGCGGCATTCGCACTTTGCGCCATTATAGGAAAGATCAAAGGCTGATGTTATTTATAAATATTTCTACCGAGATGAAAACGAACAGAATAGCCGCGATCGTATCGAAGATATAAAGGAACATCAGGACTTTGCCGAATTTATAGTCTTTGTTATGCCTTCTGACACTGAGCATGAGACCCCATGAGTAGAAATAGGCCGCCATCATAAGAATCGTCGAAAACGTTGCAATGAACAGGGTATCGTGTCCGCGTGAAAAAAGAGATATGGGGATCTGAAAAAAGAACTGACAGACAACCGGTGCGGCATATCTGAGGAGAAGTGAAAGTATGCAGTGAGATCTTGCCTGTTCCGGCGTTAATGTTTTGCCTGCGTCGCTGAACTGCTCGCTGTCGATATAAGATCTTTCCATGCCATGCACCTCCGTTTGTTTTCCGCTGCCTTATGGCAGTATAGTAACATGGCTTGGTATGAATTTCAATACATTTTTATCGTTTTTCGATATTTTTATATCGAGCGTCATTGGAAAGCGCTCTCAGGCTTTGCCTTCCTTGAACATCTTCATCATCTCGTTGGTAAGACTGTAATCGTCCGGCTGAAGGATAACATCTTCCCTGCTCCGCCACTCTGCGGTCTTAAGTTCGCCTGCATCCATCGTGATGGTATCGTCGCCGTCAACGTCGCAGTAAAAGCCTACGAGTATATCGTCGACTATGCCCCACGGCTGTGATTTGTAATAACGGATATTCCTGACCTTAAGTCCGGCCTCTTCCATGACCTCGCGGGCAACGGTCTCTTCAAGGGTCTCACCTATCTCGGTGAAACCCGCAATGAGGGCATAGTGTGCAAAACCCGTCCTGTACTGCGTCACAAGGATCTTATCGCCGTTTGTAACTCCGACTATGACCGCAGGAACGATCCTTGGATAGATAACATTTCCACACTCACATCTTAACGCGCGTTCTTTATCGTCCCTGTACGTTTCCTTGCCGCACCACCCGCAGTATTTATTGCCTCTGTACCAGTTGGCGAGCTGAAGCGCGGTATAAGCGAGGAACACCCTGTATTTCTTGGCAGTGCCCGAACGCCTGAAAGCCCTGACGTCAACAAACTCATATCCGTCAGGTATGATCAGATCCTCATCTTTCGCATCAAGGAAAAAGTAATTGTTCCCGTCATCTATCGAGAACAGGTAAATGAGCCTTTCAAGATATTCTGCGGGAAATTCATCCGCACGCGGAAAAAGGTCGCCCTTAACAAGGACGGCCTGCTTTCTGAAGGCTATTACGATGCTTGAGGCATCAGCTTTTCGAGCCGGATAATAATGATTATCCAGCTTATGTGGAAAGATATCCTGGATCATGATTTAGTTATCTCTTGATATGTTTTTATCCTGAGCCGGTATCGAAAATATGTCTTTCCGGCACCGGATCAGGACAGTTATTTCTTATCAGATATTGATCGTCTCAACAGGGCCTGTAAAGCCGCTGAATGTAGCCGTTGCATCCTTGAAGTAGAGAACCTGTGTGTTGTCGTCATCAGGATCATACATGGATTTGAGCTGGGGAAGCTTCTCGAGCATTGCAACCTTAACGTCACGGTTGTCATCATTAATGAGTTCGCCTGCTACGCGGAGCCATACGCCCGTGCTGCCGTCGAAAGCGCAGATCTCAGCCTTGGGGTTTGCTGCAAGCTGCTTTGAAACCGGCTTTACCTTGCCGGTCTGGATATAGAGCTTGCCGTCATAAACGAGCGCCGTGCCGAACGGTCTTACTCTGGGCTGGTCACCCTCAACGGTTGCCAGATAATAAGTCTGAGTCTTGTCCAAGAATTCGCATACCTTATCAATTCCTGCCATAGTCGTATTCCTTTCTTATCCTGAAAAAGATGATGTAATTATTATATGCTTTTTCTGCCGGCGTTTATACGGACTTTCCTCCTGAAGGTCATGTTAATTTTGTGGATAAATGATCTCTTGTCTTAAGATTCTTTTCTCTTTTTTCTGGCTTCCAGGATTGCATTTCTCTTATCTGCTGATTTCTTGATAACAAGAGCCGTGATGATCATGGCAATAAGTCCTAATGCCAGATAGATAGATGCATAGATGAAGAATGCGGATTCGCCGAGATCGAAGAACAGCCATGCGCCGCAGACAAATAACAGAGCATTTAGTAAGGGGTTCCACCAGAATGTCTTTACCTGCTTGCCCGCGAAAAAGCCCGCCAGAGCAGAATAGACCGGATTGACCGCAAAGAACAGGATAAAGCTTATTGCCATGCTTGCTGTTCCCCTCACTGCCTTTACCGCAAGAAACGGCAGCGCGATCATGATAAATGCGGAAAGAAGTATCCATAAGACAGACTTCTTTGTCTTTGCTCTCTTCTCTTTTTCTGCTCTTGTAATGGTCATATTGTTCCTCCGAAAATATATCCTGTCATTCCCACATAAGGATAATACGGCCATTATAACACGGCTTTATGCCGTATTGGCTTTACAGAGGCCCGGTTGCAGCCCTGAAATTTCTGTGCTATCTTATTATTGAACGTGTTCAATAATCGAGGTGCAGCAATGCAGAAGGAAGAAAAACTTAATCTGACCAAAGAGAAACTGACTGATGCGACTTTCGCCCTTATGGAAGAAGCAGACGATCCGATGGGCGTGACTTCGCGGCAGATCGCAGGGCGTGCGGGCGTCAAGCCTTCCATGATCAATTACTGCTTCGGTTCACGCGAGAACCTTATATATCAGACTTTCCAGAAGCAGTACCTGAGTTTCCTTAATGAGACAAGGATAAAGAAGCTGATCGCATCAGATATCACGCCTAAGGATCTCCTTAAAAAGCTGCATTTCACAGTGGCAACGTGCCTTGTGGAAAACCCCAAGTTCACCCGTGCGATCACTGGATATGTTCTCTTCTCAAGAGACCTTTCAAAGGAATCTTTCAGCTACCCCTATGTCAAAAAGCATTATGCGGGCAGAAAGACCGATAAGGAATGCATGCTCATTGCTTATGAACTCTCAGCAATGATGCAGCTGATCATATACCGCAAGGATGAGATCAGGGAGAATTTCGGGATCGATCTGGATAAGGACAGGGAGCTCAGAAAATATATCAATATGAGGATCGATCTTCTTTTGGGTGACTGACATGAACTATATTTTTGATCTGGGTTCCATACCGTCTTCAAAGCTCGGGAAAGCCGGCGGCAAAGCATCTTCCTTATCCCTCATGATTCAGAACTTAAAGCTCAGGATCCCTTCCGGGTACGTCATCACCGCGGACGGTTTTCGCGACGGGAAAATAATTGAAGAAGCTTCGGAAGAACTTACCGTACTGACTGCACGTCTCAACAAAAACAGGACTTATGCCGTAAGGTCTTCTGCCATCGGCGAAGACGGCGCGGACAATTCCTTTGCAGGACAGTATGAGACCCTGACGGATGTGGGCGTGGACGGGATCAGTGATGCCGTGTCCATAGTCGCTTCATCCGCCCAAAATGACCGCGTCGGAAGTTATAAAGACCGGAACGGCATAGAAAGCGAAGGGATCGGAGTCATTATCCAGGAGTTCGTGAGGCCGGATTTTGCAGGCGTGATCTTTACGTCTGATGTCATAACCGGAAGAGACGATAAACTGACCGGCAATTACGTTGCGGGCGAAGGCGAGAAGCTCGTGTCCGGAACCGCGGATGCCAATGAGTTCAGGATCGGTGTCCTTGACGGTTCCTATGAAGGTCCTGATGAGCTTGCCCCGTTCTCGAAAATTCTCCGCAAATACTGCCTCGCGATCCGTTCGTTTTATAAGATGCCAATGGACATCGAATGGGCCGTATCAGGCTCTAAAGTCTATATTCTGCAGGCGCGACCGATAACGACGCTCTTGAGGCTGAACCCTAAAGATTACGATATCAACGGCACACGCTCGGGATATAAGCTCCTTACCAAGACCAATGTCGGCGAGATCTTCATGAAGCCCGTAAGCCCAATGACTTTCAGTGTCTTAGAGAAGATAAACGGTTTCCTGGGCCTCCCTGACTGGCTCGACAACATCTGCGGCCAGGAATACATGAACATTTCCGTCATGTGCTCTTTGATGGTAACCCTTGGTGTGAAGCGCGAAAAGGCTTACGATACGGTCCGCGATCTTGCAGGCAACATACCCGAAGGCCTGGAGATCCCACTGTCCCCTTTTGACGGCAAAGCATTCAAAAAGAATCTGATAAGGCTCCTGTTCCCGAAGGACAAATCCGGTCTCACCAGAAAGCAGAAGCATGAGATGGTCTTGAACCTTCATGAGATCTCTGAAGAACTTATCAGCCGGATACATGGCATCGCCTCCCCTTCTGAGCTTATGGATTTCTGGGATAACGTTCTGCTGCCGCACTTAAATGACGGGCTGGCTTCGATAATGGCCGAGAGCGGAACATCTCTGGTCCCGCTTTTTAACCTGCGCAAAAAGATAACAGAAATTGCTGGCGAAGACATGGCAAACAGGATCCTCGGAGGATGTGTCGGCGTTATCGACTGCATGAAGCCTGCGCTGCTCCTTGAAGATGTCATGGAAGGCCGGATGACGCGGGAGGAATATGTAAAGATCTGCGGTCACCGCTCAGCTGATGAGATGGAACTGATGGCGCCCCGCCCTTATGAGGACCCGTCATTCCCTGAAGCTTTGCTCAAGGACCGCATGGCTTCCGGCTCTGATCTTCATAAGATGCTGGAGCTTCAGAGATCGGAATATGAGAAGGCGCTTGCGGAATTCAAAGAAAAATATCCCTCCAAAAGCAGATGGATCAGCAAACAGATGGAAAAGTTCATACACGCCAATGTGTTCAGGGAAGATATCAGGAGCAAGGGTGTCCGCATTTTCTGTGTGTTCAGGGAATACTGTCTTAAGGCAGGAGAACTTACCGGCATAGGAAACGATATCTTTATGCTTGGTTATAAGGAGATGTTCTCGCTTCTTACGGGCGATAAGACCGCCCTTCAATATATCCCTCTGCGCAGGGTCTCTTATGAAAGATACCTCTCATATCCTTCATTCCCGAATCTTATCGCAGGACGGTTTGACCCTGAAGCGTGGCTGAAGGATCCTTCAAGAAGAAATGATGTCTATGTAAGCGACTCCGCTTTGGAAAGCGATACGGATTCTGATGTAAAGGGCTTTGCGGGAGCCGCCGGGATCGTTACCGGAACGATCCGCGTTATCGAAGACGTAAGCCGGGCAGATCAGATAATCCCCGGCGAGATCCTGGTCACCCGCGCAACAAACGTCGGCTGGACAGTTGTATTCCACAAGGTGTCCGCGATCGTTACTGACATCGGTGCACCTTTGTCTCACGCGGCGATCGTCGCGCGCGAATTCGGCATACCCGCGGTCGTCGGATGCCGCAATGCGACCACGGTCTTAAAGACAGGCGATGTCGTTACGGTCGACGGCAGCAAGGGCACTGTAACGGTCGTAAAGTAAGCATTTTCGAGAGTCCGGGCGGATCTTTCTAATATCCGTTTTCGAGAGCTGCAACAATATGTGATACCACGCTGTAATAAGTAACAACAAGGCAAATATGCCCGTGTTTATGTTACTATTACAGTTGAAGCAAATATATCAAAGGGATCACAACATGATAGATTTTTATAACGCGTTTATCTCGTACAGGCACGCCCCGTTAGATTCGGCTATTGCCACACATGTTCAGAGAAAACTTGAACATTTCCATGTTCCGCACAAGCTTAAGAAGAAACTAAAGCGCCAAAAAATCACGCGGATATTCAGAGATAAGGACGAACTTCCGATCACGAGCGATCTTACGGAGACCATCACCGAAGCTTTGGAGAAGGCTGACTGCCTGATCGTTATCTGCTCGACCAGCACGAAGGATTCGGTCTGGGTCAAGAGGGAGATCAGCACCTTCCTTAAGACGCACACCAGGGATAAGGTCCTGACTGTACTTTGCGACGGTGAGCCTTTTGATGTCATTCCCGAAGAACTCCTTAAGACTGAAAAGGAATTCACGGATGATAACGGATTTACTCACACGGTAACGGTTCCTGTGGAGCCCTTGTCATGTGACTACAGACTGCCCCGTTCAACGGCAGACAAGGAAGAGCTCCCGCGTCTTGCCGCAGCTCTCCTCGGTTGTTCTTACGACGAACTTCAGAGAAGGAGCAGACAGTACAGGATCAGGCGCACGACAGCCATTGTGAGCGCAGCTTTCGCGGCTCTGATCGGCTTCGGTGCCTATATGGCTTATACGGGCAAGAAGATCAATGACAGTTATATCGAGTCTTTGAGGACCAGATCTGTTTATCTCGCAAATGAGGCTGAACAGCTGCTTTCAGAAGGCAAACGACTCGATGCGCTCTATCTTTCCGTTGCCGCGCTTCCCGGTGAAGACAATCCAAATATGCCCGTTACGGCACCTGCTGTACGCTCCATAATCGATGCAACCTGTGCATACAAGAACAATCACGGGGCTGTTTTTACACCTTCATGGAACTATAAGGCTGACAGGCCTATTTCGGTCTTCATTTCTACTGATAACTGCTCCCGCATCGCTGCATTGGATCAATCCGGCAACGCATACTGCTGGGACACATATACACACGAACTGCTTTTACATAAGAAAGGTGAGTACGACGAACGTGACATTCTCTTTTTAGATGATGACACTGTCATAATTACTTACTCCGACCATATAGAAGCATATAACGTACCGACCAACACTCTCATCTGGGATTATCAGGTTGAAGACAGAACAACTTTCCAGAAAGAAGATGTTGTATGCGCTGACCACGCTGTCTTCTTCGGTATCAGCAACGGAGATATCGTCAAGCTGTCGGGAAAGGACGGCAGTGTCCTTGATACCTACCACGTATTGGATAGTCTCATTTACGACACCGTAAAAAACCTGGCAGTATCCCCGGACGGCAAATTGCTGGCTTTTTCCGACTCTACTTTCATTTTCAATGAAAACGATCAGATACATATATACAACACGGAAACCCGTACCGGATACAGTAACAACATTGATTCATATATTATCTGGACTCTGGAGTTCCTGTCGGACGGCCATCTTTGTGTTGCGGCAAGCGACAGCACCGGTGATATGTCTCTGGCTTTCAGCAGCGACCTGACTTTTATTACGGATGCCAAAGCAGATTTTTACTGTTTTGACGAAAAGATGAATACATGCTGGTCGACGGAAATGGTATTTGCGGATCTGTCACTGGAATTATCCATTCTCGAACTGCCTACGCGCGGAGCTGTCCTGTTTGGCACCGGCGATACTGCTGTCATCTATGATATTAAGACCGGAGAAGTGAAGCAACATTTTAAGACAGGCAGCTCCATCATGAACGCAGATGATTTCAACGATAACGGCTTGCCGGAATTCATCTGCAGACAGGGCGACTATGTTCTTGCGCTGAACACGGATTCTAATAACCTCGCGAAATATTCAGCCCTTTGCAATGATGTCTCGTTCGGAGCCATGGATGACCAGCTCTTTGCAGTTCAGCGGGATGGCACAGATATCATCTGTTACAACCGTTTTCTGCAGGATGATGAATGGACAGGCATCTCTGCTTACGGCGGTTTTTTCTCCGGCTCTTCCTATCAGACATCCTATGTCAAAGATGACACCCTCGTAATCGCTGCAAAGATAAGCGATTCACATGATATGAGAATAAGTGTCATCGATATGAACAAAGGTAAGCTTGTTTTCACGGAAGATATTCCTGAAGTGACTTACCTTTCCATTAATTTCAAGATCGATTGCTTTGAAGACGAGCTCTACGGAGTATTCGGATATGATATCTATCATATCGATATCGAGAACGAGACCGTCGAGAAGATAGACATCCAGCTTGAAGGATTAGCGTGTGAGACCAACGGAAAGATAGTGGATTTACATTTTACAAGCAGTGAATTGTCCATGTCGGTAATGGATCTTGACGGTTCTCTTCCCAAAGACTATAAACCTATTGAAATAGGCGATACTGCGGCTTCAGCCTATATAAAAGGTGCATACTACATTGAAAGCCTGGATACTGTTTTCGTTCCGCTCGAGAACAGGCTCTTCTATGCAGATCTTTCCTCTTCAAATATCCAGGAAATAGATCTTTCGAAAAGCTGGAACACCAAAGGTGCATATTCGTTTTCAGTGGCAGTTGCCGATGACGGTTCGAAGATCTGCTTCACTGACGGTAAAAACCTTCTGGTAACAGACAGCTCCTATGAGGAGATTTTCTCGTTCCATTTAAACTGCGAGTACAGGTGCAGCGCAACTTTCAGGGATGATATTTTATATGTTGTCGCAGACAATACCCTGTCTCTGTATGACGCTACGAGCGGCGAGCTCCTGACCAGGTACGAGATGAGCCTTTACGGTTTAGACGAGGCCGTTTTCCATTTTGACGACGGGAACAATCAGCTCTTCATTCAGACGGGTGACCAGATAAGTATTTTCGATACTGTCAGCTGGACGGAAATTCTATGTATTGAGGGCGTTTATTGCTATCACCCCGGCTCTGACCGCTTCTACGTTTTTTCATATTTAACAGACTCGGAATGCTCTGTCGGTTACATAAAGAATTATTCTCTGGATGACCTGATCGAAAAGGCAAAGACTCAGCTGAACGGACAGGAGCCTTCCGTCGACCTCAGATCCAAGTACGGCATCTGAGATCAGTTGGGCTGCTGATGTCCGGTCAGGTGGTTGATTCATGTTTGATGACCGGTTTTCGAGCGCGCGAAAATTAAACGGCAAGGCTGTATTCGTGGTCCGTGGGATAGAAAAATTAACCTATATGCCCCAAAAATGACCATATAGTTCAAGAAACCGTGCTTTTCTTGAACTACATGCCCTAAAAACGGCCATATAGGTTAACGCTTATCTGCGCTTATAGAACTTATTGAAAAGCGCGCCCTTTACGATGTAGATATCGTGCTCATCGTCAGCTCTTACCGTGAGATAATCGCCGACGTCACCCGAATAATACTTATCTTCAGTCCAGGCTGTGAAGAGCTTAACAGGCTGCTTCAACGGCTGAGCAAATACAATCGAAGTACCCAGGGTCCTTACGGTCTTGGCATATGGCATTACAAACTTTACCTCGCCCGTTACCCTGTTCTTGATCCTCGGCTCGTACTCGAACTCTCTCGTAAAGACGAAATTCGTGAGCTGGTAACTGCTTAAGAGCTTGTTCTCCTTGATGGGATAAACCTCGCCCTCAACGCCGATCATGAGATATGCTTCCTTGTCAACGACCGTATCGACATCGCCTTCAAGGGTTCTTATGTTGATAGGTGTGCCTAACGGGAAAACGTCCGTAAGCTTGACGCATCCCAGAGACTGGGCGATCTTCTCGTACGCCTGCATCTTGGAGGTGTTGAGCTTGGTATTCTTGGCATAGATGACAAGATATCTGTCGTAATACTGAACAAGTCTTTCCTCGATGGTCTCTCTTGCAGGCTTCTTGAGATAGTCGGGCTGGATTGATCCGCCGGCCTTCAGATTGTGGCCGCCGCCACCGCCGCCCAGATCTTCTGCAAGGAATGCAGCGAGCTCATCTGCGTGAACTTCTTTTGAGCAGCTTCTTACGGAGAACTTGACCTCGTAGGGGCTCTGGTAGAAAGCAACGCAGACATCGACATTCTCGGTCTCGAGCGCGAAATCGCTTATGACACCCAGAATGCAGGGGTCGCATGCTTCGGCTTCGATAACGAGATATTTGTTGCTTGCGTGATATTCATAATTAAGGATCGCCTTGCCGGTGATCTGAAGCTCGTCGAGCGAGATATTTGAATTGACCATTTCCGTGATGGTGCCCTTGTTGATCACGAGCGTATCCATCATATCGCGGTCTAACGGGTGTGATACCTCCGAAAGTCTGTTGGTATCGGTATAAAGACCGTAATAAAGTGCGGTCGCGAGAAGTCTGTTGTCGTTCGGGTTGAACCCTGCCTCTCTTATCATGTCCCAGCAGAGTGTGGAGCAGCTGCCTATGTCGCTTCTGATGCGTGCCATTCCAGGAAGCGTTGTAACCTTCTGGTGGTGGTCGATTATGGCAACGCGCTTTGCCTTGGTCGTCGTGATGTTCTTCTGGCCATACTGGCAGTCAACGGTTATAAGAAGATCCGGCTCATCAGTAAAGAACGGATCGTACTTGACCGGCACCTCGAGTTCCTTGATCATCATCTTGAGATTGCTCTTCTGGATCTCGTTTCTTCCTCTGTAGATGAATCTTGCTTCCTTCTTGTTCTGCGCGAAATACCACATCAGCGCATAGCCGGAAGCCAAAGCATCAGCGTCCGGATTATCGTGACACTGGATCACGATATTCTTGTACTTTAAAAACTCTTTCAATTCCATAAACAACTACCCGAATTTTATAAGTTGCTCCACCATTGTACCAAAAAGATATGCTAAACGCACTTACTAATGGTGTGGCATTTTCAAAGGCCTGCCACAGGCGGTCCCTTATTTTATTGCAGGAAGGGTCCGTCTTTTCTCATATCAATTATTTTTGCGATTTTGCGGGGTAAATAAAGGTCTCTTCCGCGTCTCTTTCCTCATCAATTCAAGGCAAAATAAAACCTCACCCTGGGACATCAAATAGGGTGAGGCATCTTTACTTTATGGAAGCAACCGTCTTTGCAAAACGTGCTTTCTTGCTGTAATACTAACATCGCGAAAACATACAGTCAACAAAGTATTTGACTGTATTTGTTCACGTTTTCTGATGGATTTTCGAAGGGCTCGAAAAGACGGTTTTCAAGCAGATCAAAAAGCCGGAAAAGCCTTGTCTGATTATGTCTTACCCAATCTGATCTTAAAATCACCGTAACCGAAGTCAGTCAGTTTCCCGATTGAACCATCCTGCTTCAGCCTGTAAATGTCAGGCAGGGGCATTCCGTTAAATGTGTTGTTCTTGCAGGTCGTATAGATCGCCATGTCACCGAAGATGAGAAGATCACCGGTCTTCAGTTCTTCATCAAAACTGTAGTCGCCAATGACGTCTCCCGAGAGACAAGTGGGACCTGCGAGACGGTATTTGAACTGCTTTGCGCTGCCGCTTTCCGCGTTATAAAGCGGCGGGGTGTAAGGCATCTCGATAACGTCAGGCATGTGGCATGCTGCACTTGAATCCAGGACCGCGATCTTAATGTCAGAATTTTCGACGATATCAAGAACAGTGGTGAACAGATAGCCTGCATTGAGCGCCACTGCTTCGCCGGGTTCGAGATAGACTTCGACGCCCCATTTATCCATTGCATATGTAATGCATTTTTCGAGCCTTCCGATATCGTAACCGGCTTTGGTAATGTGATGGCCGCCGCCCATGTTGAGCCATTTCATGGAAGGAAGAATGTCGCCGAATTTCTCTTCAACAGCAATAAGTGTGGTCTCAAGAGCATCCGAATCCTGTTCGCAGAGCGTGTGGAAATGAATACCGTCCAGGAGCGCCAGTGCTTCGGGCGTCATCTCTTTATCCCAGACGCTTCTTGTAACGCCCAGGCGGCTGCCCTTAGCGCAAGGATCGTAGATCTCATGTCCTTCCTGCGTGGAACACTCGGGATTGATCCTGATGCCGACGCTCTTTCCATGCTGCTTTGCAGCAGCGCCGAACTTCTTCAGCTGATTAATTGAATTAAAGACAATGTGGTCAGCGTAATTAAGGAGCTCATCGAACTCGTCATCTCTGTATGCGGCACAGAAGACATGCACTTCGCCTTCCGGCATTTCCTCTTTGCCGAGCCTTGCTTCATAAAGACCGCTCGCTTCCGTGCCGGAAATGTATCCGGCAAGAAGCGGATAGAAATCGTAATTCGAGAAGGCCTTCTGCGCCAGGAGTACCCTGCAGCCCGTGCGCGAGATAACCGAAGAAAGGATCTCCGCGTTACGGATCAGCTTTTCCTCATCGATAACATAGCAGGGCGTTTTCATTGCCCTGATGTTATCTTCTTTCAAAACAGTTGTTATGCCGCTGAAGATTCCGTTCATGTTATCAGTCTACCAAAACAGGATCGAAGTTCTCGCTTCTCGGAAGTCCGTGCTTATCGAGTGCGTCGAGGAACGGATCGGGATCGAATTCCTCAACAGTGTGAACGCCCTTTTCGGTCCACTTGCCGGTAAGGAGCATCAGTGCGCCGCACATTGCTGGAACGCCTGTCGTGTAGCTGATCGCCTGGCTCTCAACTTCCTTGTAGCACTCCTGGTGATCGCAGACATTGTAGATGTAATAAGTCTTGTCCTTGCCGTCCTTTTTGCCCGTAAAGATGCAGCCGATGTTGGTCTTGCCGTGTGTGCGCGGGCCGAGGCTTGCAGGATCAGGAAGAAGTGCCTTTAAGAACTTGATCGGAACGATCTCGTGGCCTTCGAACTCAATGGGAGTCGTGGACAGCATGCCTACATTTTCGAGACACTTCATATGAGTAAGATAGCTCTGGCCGAATGTCATGAAGAAGCGGATGCGCTTGACTTCGGGAATGTTGACAGCAAGAGATTCCAGCTCCTCGTGGTGCAGGAGATACATGTCCTTCATGCCGACAGCGTCGAAATCGTATTCTCTCTTGATGCTCATTGCGGGGATCTCTACCCACTTGCCATTCTCGATATAGCTTCCGGGCGCGGAAACCTCGCGGAGATTTACTTCCGGGTTGAAGTTTGTTGCGAATGCATAGCCGTGATCGCCGCCATTGCAGTCAAGGATATCGATCGTGTCGATCGTGTCGAACTCATGCTTTTTTGCATAAGCGCAGTAAGCCTGTGTAACGCCGGGATCGAAGCCGCAGCCGAGAAGAGCCGTAAGTCCGGCCTTCTCGAACTTCTCTTTATATGCCCACTGCCAGCTGTAATCGAAGTATGCCGAGAAGCCCTTCTCTTTGCATCTCTTCTCGTAGATCTCTCTCCATTCGGGATCGTCCGTATCCTCAGGTTCGTAGTTTGCAGTATCCATATAGTTGACGCCGCAGATAAGGCAGGCATCCATGATCGTAAGATCCTGGTAAGGAAGCGCGATGTTCATGACCAGATCGGGCTTATATGAATTGATAAGGTCAACAACTTCGTCCACTTTGTCAGCATCGACCTGTGCTGTCGTTATGACAGTCTTCGTCTTGCCCTTTAAGCTTTCAGCGAGCGCGTCGCACTTTGACTTTGTGCGGCTTGCGATGCAAAGCTCCGTAAAGACATCATCAACCTGGCAGCACTTTCTTATTGCAACACTTGCAACGCCGCCGCAACCGATAACCAATACTCTGCTCATAATCTATTCCTCCGTTTATTTATTGATAGAAAGGATCAGTTCCCTTAAAACCTTGCACGCAACTGCCGTTGACGCGCCGCTGCTATCAATCATGGGCGCCAGTTCATTTATGTCCGCTCCCACGATGTCCGTCATGCTCACCTTAAGGATCGCATCTAATAATTCCGGGAAGTTCACGCCGCCTGCCTCAGGCGTTCCCGTGCCGCAGAAAACGGACGGATCAAGGCAGTCCAGGTCGATCGTGAAATAGACCGGTGTGTTGTTCTTCTTAAGCTCGTCGCATACTTCCTTAAGGCCGTCGAAATTGAACTTATGCATGTCCGTATGCCCGTTCGCGAAAATAAACTCCTCACGGTCACCGCTCCTGATGCAGAACTGGTGGATCTTACCGTCACCGACAAGTTCATGACATCTTCTGAGAACGCAGGCATGGCTGAGCTTTGCGCCCAGATAGTCATCACGCAGATCGCAGTGCGCATCGAAATGAATGATGTGCATATCGGGATGCTTCTCAAAAACCGCTTTTACGGCGCCGAATGTAACCAGGTGCTCGCCTCCGATCATGATGGGAAGCTTGCCGTCATTTAAGATGGTGCGTGTCTGCTCTTCAATGTCCTTAAGCGCCGCTTCAGATGAGCCGAAGCACAGCTCAAGATCGCCGCAGTCGAAGACCTTCTTATCCAGAAGATCCTTATCCTGATAAGGGCTGTAAGTCTCTATTCCAAAACTCTCGTGGCGGATCGCGGAACTTCCGAACCTTGCGCCGGGCCTAAAGCTCGTCGTGGAATCAAAAGGTGCGCCGAACAAAGCGATGCCCGCATCCTTGTATTCGCTGTCACAGCCTATGAACGTCTCTACATTCTTATTCACGATTCAACCTCCATCAGCATCTTTTCGAGATAGGCGGGAAGATAGAACGAACCTATGTGAAGCTTCGTTGTATAGTACTTCGTGCTGAGGTGCAGGTTCTTCCATCTCTGCTCGTCAAAATCATTGATCGGATGATATTTCTTGCTCGCAAAACCGAACAGCCAGTAGCCTGCCGCATATGTCGGGATGTGCGCCTGATAAACGCGGCTTATCGGGAATGTGTTTACGATCCTCTTGTGGCTTCTCTGCATCGCTTCAGCGTCGTGCTTGTAGAACGGGCTTCCCTGCTGGTTTACCATGATGCCGTCCGCACGGAGCGCATTGTAGCAGATGCCGTAGAACTCCCTCGTAAAATAACCTTCGGAAGGTCCGAACGGATCGTTGGAGTCGACTATTATGAGGTCGTATTCCTCGCAGCTTCTTCTAATAAATCTCAATGCGTTATCGAAATAGATATGCACACGCGTATCGTCAAGCTTGCAGGCGTTCTCCGGAAGGTATGTGCGGCACGCCTCGATAACCTGGGGATCCATCTCGACCAGGTCGATACGCTTTACGCTCTCATATCTTGTGAGTTCCTTTACGACACCGCCGTCTCCCGCGCCTATCACGAGAACATCCTGAACATTGGGATGAACCGACATCGGGATGTGCGTGATCATCTCGTCGTATATGAATTCATCGCGCTCTGTCAGCATTACGTTGCCGTCAAGTGCCAGCACTTTTCCGAATTCCGGAGTATCGAAAATATCGATCTGCTGGTAATCGCTCTTGCTTGAATAAAGGTGTCTCGTAACACGCAGACTGTGTCTTACGTCAGGTGCATGATATTCACTAAACCACAGGTTCATGTAGGCATGACCTCCTTAGATCAGAACGTTGATGTTGTTGATATCCGGGTCCTCGGAACCGGTCATCGAACAGCCCTTGGCCTTCGCGTACTGAATGTACTCGATAATGTTCTCCGTGATCCTCTCGCCCGGTGCAAGGATCGGGATTCCCGGCGGATAACACATAACGAATTCGCTGCAGACCTGGCCGGCGCTCTCTTCGAGCGGAACGCTCTTCTTCTGCGAATAGAATGCGCTCTGCGGGCTGCATACGACCACAGGGTCAATATATTCCTGGCTCAAGAGTCCCGCAGGATCTTTCCTGTATCTTCTGCGGATCTCTGCAAGAGCACTCACAAGTCTTTCGATCTCCTGCACCCTGTCGCCGATGGACAGATATGCCAGGATATTGCCGATATCGCCGAACTCGATCTGGATGTCGTATTCATCTCTTAAGATATCGTAGACTTCGATTCCCGCAAGTCCGATATCCCTTGTGTGGACACTCAATTTCGTCGGGTCAAAATCGAAAATCGAATCTCCGTTGATCATCTCGCGGCCATATGCGTAATAACCTCCGACCGCATTGATCTCCTCTCTTGCATACTCAGCCATCTCAACAACTTTGCGGAATACTTCTTTGCCGCGGAGCGCCAGATTGCGGCGGCTGATATCAAGGCTCGACATAAGAAGATAACTTCCCGATGTCGTCTGTGTAAGGTTAATGATCTGTCTGACGTGTCTCTCGCTCACATTCTCGCCTATAAGCAAAAGGCTTGACTGCGTAAGGCTTCCGCCGCTCTTATGCATTGATACGGCAGCCATGTCCGCACCTGCTTTCATTGCAGAAACAGGCATGTTCTCGCCGAAATAAAAGTGCGTTCCGTGCGCTTCGTCAGCAAGGCAAAGCATTCCGGCATCGTGAGCCATCTTAACGATGGCGCGCAGATCGCTGCAGATACCGTAATATGTGGGGTTGTTTACAAGAACTGCGACAGCATCAGGATTCGAATCAATGGCCTTCTTGACCTGGTCACGGCTCATGCCGAGCGAAATACCGAGGCGGTGGTCGACCTCAGGATTAACATATACCGGAATGGCTCCGCAGAGGACCAGTGAGTTGATGACGCTTCTGTGCACGTTTCTCGGAAGGATGATCTTATCTCCGTGCTTGCAGCACGAGAGGACCATGCTCTGAACCGAGCTCGTCGTCCCGCCGACCATAAGGAATGCGTGCTTAGCTCCGAATGCATCAGCCGCAAGGAGTTCGGCATCACGGATAACCGATATCGGATGACAAAGATTATCCAGAGGCTTCATGCTGTTAACGTCTACGCCTACGCATTTCTCGCCGAGAAACGCGGTAAGTTCAGGATTGCCCTTGCCGTGCTTGTGTCCCGGCACGTCAAAAGGAACAACTCTCATCTCACGAAACTTCTCAAGTGCCTCATATATCGGGGCACGTGTCTGATCCAATTCCGTCCTTTCCATAGTCCACCTCAACAAAAAACGCAAGCTGTAATTCTTACAACTTGCGTCTGATTAACAATATGACCTTTATTAATTCACATACAGGTGCTTCCCGCACCGGCATGACGAATATCAGGCAGAGTCTATATAGCAATACTACTTTTACTACTCTTATTGACCATTTCACAAGTTTGCGCAAATTACGCATTCCGGTTATAAAGTAACCAACTTATAAAACTGAGCTTTTAACTCAATCAATAGATCGGAGATCCGATCATCGGCAGTGGACCCGGCTGTCCGTATGGCCTTAACTCCCGAAGGAGTGGTCCGTAAATCACCTTAGACTCTGATAAACATCGTCTGTGCTTTTAGTTCTGTGTCTTTCACAAAACTGCGGTCATTATACAGTGTGCGTATATATACGTCAACGGATATCATTTATCGGGGAATAATGGTTTATAAAGGCAGGCTTCCCGCTCAGCCTATAACTTCCCTGAAGACCCTGTTAAGTCCTTCCCAATCTTTATTGTGATCATCCGGCAACTGGTCTGCTATGCCTTTCTGTTTTACTATCCCGGTCTTGATATATTCAATGATCTCCGGTATCTGGGGATTCATGTCCTTCTCGTTAGTAACCTTCTTGATCTCAAGGAGACCGTCAATTGCCGCCCTTAAAGACGGCTCAAGATCGAGCTTTAACAATTCGCTGAAAAGGACCGGCGGCGCCTCGTGGTACTGCTCGATGTATTCTGCGGCAAGAAGCGGACGCAGTGCGTAGAAATACTTCTTGTAGCGGACTGTATCGCCCTGAAGATGGTCATGATATGTGTTGCTGGCAGTTCCGTAATAGTGATAAACGGCCGCCTTCTCAGAGAAATACGCCTTTGAAACCTCGCGGATCTTAGCCCATTCATCCGTCGTGCCGTAAACGACCGGTGACCCGCTCCACTCATAAAGTGTGGCATTGCCTTTTGCAAACTGCTTCAAGGCCTTTTTCAGATCCCAGCCGTTGATGTCGTAGATCTCATCAAGCTGCCAGTCAATGGTGTCTTTGGGTTCCTCCAGTGACAGATAATCATCTTTCGTTCTTACATAGATGAAACGCACATCATAATCGCTGTCAGGCGATGCAAATCCCCAGGCGCGGCTGCCCGATTCAACAGCGTGCAGAACGCGCACGTTTTCCTTCTCTTCTATCTCTTTAAGTTTGCTCTTTATCTCTTCCGTAATATCTCTCATGTCAACTCACCCGTAACTGAAAATCTGTTAACCCTTTCAACAAATTTTTCCACTATATAAATATCCGGATTATCCGGCAGTTCCGTTCTTGCGGCAGCCTCTTCCAGCCTGTGCTCATATTCTTCGAGCATCTCATAAAAAGCGCCCGAAAATGTTCCGTCCTCCAGCATATAATCGCCCCGTCTGATCGACAGCAGAAGCGGCAGATCATCCGTCCTGTGAGTCCTTATCTCACCCTTTTCCAGGATATCTATTGCCATCATAAAAAGCCTGATAAGATGCATGGCGTGCTTGTTCAGGTGGTTATCGTCTTTCTTCTTATTGCGCTGCCCTATCTTGTCATAATCACGGATCACATTTCTCATCGTTCCCCACATATCCGAATAATCCCTGAGCGGCAGGTGCTTATAATCCGCATCAACAAAGATCTCCGTATCAAGATCAGGATTCTCCGCCTTGTCGATATAGATCCTTATGGTACCGTTGGCGCTGTTAGCATTCCTCCGGTTGAAATCCTCCAGCGCATTTCTTACGGAATTGAAAATGTGTTTCTCGCGATCGTTCTGCGGCAGCGTGTCTCTCGCAATCGCATTCTGAAGCCTTCTTAACTGAGCATCAGCATACCCTCCGAAAGTCTTTATGACGCGCTTGGACAAAAACAGCTGTGTGTTATCGATCAGCTCCTGACCAATCTCAGTCTTTATGAGGTACTGGTCCTCATCAAGCCCAAGTATCTCGCAGGTGTTAGGATTGCAGTCAAGAAGCAGCCTTACAAGCTTATTAAAGCCGTAGATAACCGTGTCAGTCTTATCGTCTTCATACTGCTCAAACTCCGTCATTCCCAACAGATCCGACGGCATCATTAATGTGCACCCGCGAAAATCTATATCGCTTCCTTCATTGTTGGTGCCATAAGCATAACTGCCGCCCAGCCCAAGCAGAATGATGCGGTCACCCAGCCTCTCATTCGTCCTCAGGAAATCATATTCACTTGTATTCATTAATGACTTGAAATCCATGATTATTCCTCACCGCAAATCAGCCCGAAATCTTCCTAACCCTTCTTACAGTTTTTTACCACCATACTGAACGGTAACTATATATACCCGCTTTTCGTCCTCATTAATCATATAAATAGCAATATAATTCTCTATAAGCAATAGCTTATATCCTTTTCCCGCATACCGGCCAACAAGAAAACATCCTTCAACTAGTTAATTTGGTCCAGCACTCTGTCGCGGTACGCCGTTCTCCCCGCCAAGTAAAAAGACCTTTGCAACTAGTTAATTAGTCCCGCACACAGTTACCGTACGCCGTTCTCCCCGCCAACAAGAAAACATCCTTCAACTAGTTAATTTGCCGCAGGCAAATTACTGTTCGTACGTTGAAGGATGTTTTCTTAGTTGGCGCTCCAAGCAGGAATCGAACCCGCATCTACGGTACCGGAAACCGCTATTCTATCCATTAGACTATTGGAGCATTTAACTCTGCGTATTATACATTATCGCCTTCGGGCTTGTCAGCAGGAGTCCTGTTTTCGCTCAGGATCTTAAGAAGATTGATGATCTCGGATACTGTCTTGTCCTGCTTTGTGGACGAAGGCTTGAAGAGCATGTAGGGCATGCTTCCCGTGGCGTTGATCGTTACTCTTGCGCCATAGAAATGATCGCGCATCAGTGCGCCCAGTGCCTGCATATCGATCTGAAGGTTCGGGTGCAGATAAAGCCTTGTGCCGGCATTCTTTATGGATGCTTTTACAAAGCCCAGAGGACCTGCCATTGACCTTATGAGCGAGATACCGGAGAGGATATAAACTTCTGCGGGAGCGTCGCCGTAACGGTCCGTGACCTCATCGATGAAATCGCTGTAGCCTTCATAATCAGAGATATCTCCGATACGTCTGTAGCAGCTCATTCTTGCAGCCTCATCCTGGATGTAGGAAGCAGGAATATATGCGTCGTAATCGACTTCGACGGAGAAGCCGTCGGTGCTCGACTGTGAGTGGCCCGTGATGAGGTCGGCATCAAGGACTTCGTCTTTGCCGGACTTCAGCAGACGCACTTCCTCATCCAGAAGCCTGCAGTAAAGTTCGTAGCCGATTACATCCATCTGGCCGTGCTGCTCGGCGCCCAAAAGGCTGCCCGCGCCTCTGACCTCAAGGTCGCGCATCGCGATCCTGACGCCGGAACCAAGCTCCGTGAATTCCCTTAATGCATTAAGTCTCTTGGATGCTTCCTCGTTGAGGGGGACATCCGCGTTATATGTGATGTAGGCATATGCCTGCCTGTCGGATCTTCCGACGCGGCCCTTAATCTGATAGAGCTGCGAAAGGCCGAAGCGGTCGGCATTTTCGACGATGAGCGTATTAACATTGGGCATGTCGACGCCGTTTTCGATGATGGTCGTGCAGACCAGAATGTCATATTTGCCTTCTATGAAGTCGGCGACAACATTTTCGAGACCGTTCTCGGGCATCTGTCCATGTGCGTAAGTCACGCGGACGCCGGGCATGCTTTTCGCGAGATTATCGGCAACTTTATCGATATCAGACGTTCTGTTGTAGAGATAGAAGATCTGGCCGCCCCTTGCGATCTCACGCATGCAGGCCTGGATAACAATCTGTTCGTCGTAGCCCAGGACATAGGTCTGGACGGCGCGTCTGTTGAACGGCGCTTCCTCAAGAACGGAGATATCCCTGATGCCGGACAAAGACATGTGAAGCGTACGCGGAATAGGCGTTGCGGAGAGCGACAGCACGTCAACATCCGTCTTCATGGACTTGATCTTCTCTTTATGGTTGACGCCGAATCTCTGCTCCTCGTCGACGACGAGAAGGCCCAGATGCGGCGGTCTTACGTCATTTGAAAGAACTCTGTGCGTGCCGATGATTACATCGATCCTGCCGTTCTTGATATCGATGAGATTCTGTTTTATCTGCGCCTGCGGAACGAATCTTGAGAGCATGCATACGTTAACGGGGAAATCCTTTACCCTGTTCATGAAGTTCTCGTAATGCTGCTGCGCGAGAAGCGTTGTCGGCGCGAGCATTATTACCTGCCTGCCGTTCATTACCGACTTGAACATCGCTCTGAAAGCGACCTCTGTCTTGCCGAATCCGACGTCTCCGCAAAGAAGCCTGTCCATGGGCTTCTCGGATTCCATGTCCGCTTTTATCTCGTGGACGGCGCGGAGCTGGTCATCTGTCTCGACGAACGGGAACCTGTCTTCAAAAAGCTTCTGCTGCTCTTCGTCAGGAGCACACGCAAAACCCTTGTTTACGCTTCTTGCGGCGTAGATCTTAAGAAGGTCATAAGCGACTTTCTTGATAGCTTCCCTTGCACGCGATACGGACTTTTTCCACTCGTCGCCGCCAAGCCTTGAGAGCTTGGGCTCCCTCTCGCCCGGTCCGACATATTTCTGGAGCGAATCGAGATTCTCGGGAAGGATATAGAGCGTCTCGCCCTTTGCGTAGGTGAGCTTAAGATAGTCCTTCCTGATATCTCCGACCTTCATGTTGATGAGGCCTTCGTAGCGGCCTACACCGTGCGTGTCGTGAACAACATAATCGCCCGGCGCGATATCGCTGAAGAACTGTATCCTGTTGCCGCCCTTTTTCTTCTTGTCGGGGCGCTTTTGTTCAGAGCCGTAAAGCTCCTGCTCGCCTAAGACCGTTATCCCCAGCTTCGGATAGGTAAATCCTGCCGGGAGCGGCGCATCGATAATGCCGGCAAAACAGTCGTATTCAGCAAGACGCTCTTTGAGCTGCTCGTAACGTCTGCCGTGATGGGCAGCCATATAAACATTCTTATTGGCCTTGAGAAGCGCTGCGAGCTCTTCCGAACGGCCCGAAAAGTTATCGGCGGGAAATCCTGATACCGTATATGTCGTTCCGCCCGGCAAACCGTTGCCCGATGACTGGAACATGGACAATGTAACAATGTTATTCAGCTTATCCAGGGCCACCATCATCTTCGAAAGGTTCGTCATGGCAGACGGAGAACACGTCGGCGCAATGCCGATCTCAAATGAATCGCGGCACCTTTGTGCATATTCGCCCGCATAGGAATTCATTCTTGCGTCTATGTCGACCATCTCGTCAGCAAAGAACACAACTTTATCACTGTTAACATAGTCGATCGCAGTCTCAAAATCCTTGAGAAACAGGCCTGTCCAGCGTGCGACGCCGGAAGGTTCTACACCGTTTCTGATCTTCTCGGCATCACCCGTGGCCGTCCTTGATAAAAGCTCGGCCGCACGCCTTACTTCCCTCGTGGCGGTATTCATTTTCGCGAGATCTTCCTGAACACGGGACAAGATGAGATCAGCAATCTCATCACGCTTATCTTCCGGGAAAGCGTAAATGGAAGCAGGTACGGCCATGGTGTCCTCAAGCTGGCCTGTCGATCTCTGGGTCTCCCTGTCGAATGTCTTTATCTGGTCTATCTCGGTATCGAAAAAACTGATTCTCACAGGCTCCGTATATGACGGTGAATAGATGTCGACGATGTCGCCTCTTACCGAGAACTCGCCCTTCTCCATTACCTGCGGAACATTCTCATAACCGTTTAAAAGAAGAGCGGAGACAAGATCGTCACGGTCAAATTCCATACCGACCTTAAGCTTTATGATGCGGTCAGCAAACACCTTTGCCGGCTCAAGTTTATTCAGCAGGGCGCCCGCGGTGATAACTGCAGCCCCGAATCCGCCCGTAACAAGCTCTGAGAGCGCACCGGATCTCGTAAGCTCTAATTCCCTCGAAGAAGCCTCAGCGCTCACGAGAGACAGCTCTGAGGGCGTTAAAATGGTAACAGGGCCGTCAGTAAATGCCGCGCAGTAAGAAGCGGTGGTTCTTGCCCTGGCGCTGTCCGGTTCGATAAAGACTGCTTTTCGATCACAAAGACGCGCAAGAGCCATCGCAACATAGACCTTCTGTTCAGCACAGAGGCCGGTGATGTTAAGATGCTTTCCCGTCTTGAGACTTGAGGAAAATTCCGAGGCGAGCTCTTTGTCGGATTCGATCCTGCCAAGAAGCTCTGTTAAACCATTATCCATTGGAGATGATCTCCTCGACCGCCTCGCACGCTTTCACGAAGGCTTCGTTCATCATGGGACGGTCATCCTTCGGAACTTCGGATAATACATAGTTAACGAGCTCCCAGTTCTCCGGAACGGGACCCGTGCCGATCCTTACTCTCGGAAATTCTTCCGTTCCGAGGAGCTGGACGCAGGATCTCATGCCGTTATGCGTTCCCGCACTGCCCTTGCCCCTGGTCCTTATCGTACCCTTTGCTATATCGATATCGTCATAAATCGTGATGATGTTCTTAGGCGGAACCTTATAGAACCTGGATATCTCCACAAGACATTCACCGGAATTGTTCATGTAAGTGGTGGGCTTTATGATAATTACATCCTGCCCGTTTATCTTACCCTTGCCCCAAAGGCCTTTATACTTCTCTTTACCCAGAAAAATACCATGCTTTTCAGCGAGCATATCCACAGCGAGATAGCCCATATTGTGCCATGTGTAAAGATACTGTTTGCCCGGATTGCCGAGCCCGGCTACTATCCACATCCTTATGACCCCGTATGAATCAGACCTCGGAACGCCTGTCGTCGAGTCTTATGTAATTCTCACCTCTCATACGGCTCTTGTCGGCAACCCAGTTCTCTTTATTAAGCTGCTTGGATCTGCCGATACCGAGTGAGAGCGCGGGAACGTCGGATGTGATCGTGGAACCTGCCGCAATGTAGCAGTCCTTGCCCAAAACGACGGAAGAAACGATATTGGAGTTGCCTCCGATAAATACGTTATCCTCGATCGTACAGCCGATCTTGTCCTGACCGTCGAAGTTACATGTAACTGTACCGCATCCGAAGTTAACGTTGCGGCCGACCTTGGAGTCACCGATATAAGTAAGGTGACGGGCTCTTGTGTATTCGCCGATATCAGAACCCTTGACCTCAACATAAGCACCGAGCGTGACATGATCGTCGATCTTGGATTCAGGTCTGATATGCGTATAAGGTCCGATACGGCAGTCCTTGCCGATCGTGCTTGAAGAAACTATTGAATTATCTACGACGGTGCCGTCACCGATATCAGAGCAGTCGATTCTGGTATTCTCTCCGATGATGCAGTCCTCACCGATATTGGTGTTGCCGATAAGTGTTGTGCCCGGAAGGATTACGGTATCCTGTCCGATCTCAACCGCATAATGGATCCATGTGGCATTGGGATCAACGATCTCGACGCCGTTCCTCATGTGGCGGTCAATGATCCTGTGGTTCATTATGTCTCTTACCTGTGCAAGCTGGATCCTGTCGTTAACTCCCCTTGTATCGTCGAAATCACATACAACGGCACCTACGGTAAAGCCGTCATTAATAAGGATTCCGATGGTATCTGTAAGGTAATACTCTTTCTGCGCATTATTAGCGCCGATCCTTCCCAATGCGGAAAGAAGCAGCGGTGTCTTGAACACATACATGGACGAGTTGATCTCTTTTACCTTGAGCTCGTCTTCTGTGCAGTCCTTGTGCTCAACGATCTTGATAACGTTGCCGTCCTTGCCTCTAATGATCCTTCCGTAACCTGTCGGATCGTCAGCCTCTGCAGTGATAAGGATGGCTGCGCAGTTGGAAGATGCCGATTCAAATGCATCCAGAGCCTTCTTGATGGTATCTGCTGATACCATCGGGCAGTCACCGGGAAGAACGATCGTAAGACCGTCTCTGCCCTCAAGGAAAGGAGCCGCCTGCATAACGGCATGGCCTGTACCTCTCTGTTCCTCCTGAAGCACATACGCGACATTCTCGCCTAAGATGCTTCTTATCTCTGATTGCTGTTCACCTACTATATATACCTGATCCTGGCAGCCTGACTCGAAAAGAGCATCAGCCACCCATTGGATAATCGGTTTGCCCGACACCTGGAACACGACCTTCGAATGCTTGGACTTCATTCTCGTGCTTTTTCCTGCCGCCATAACAACCGCACTGATTTCCATAAATTGACCTCTGAAAATGAAATATTCGGGAATACCCTTATTCGGAATTACCCTTAGTATTATAGCAAATCCATTCTTCTAATTAAATGAGAAGCCCTGCACTTTATGGGACAAAGTGCAGGGACTTTTACATTTCTTATATGATCACTAAGAGCCGTCAAATATGACTTTCTCTTATCAGAGACCCTCAACGGAAGCGATAGCCTCACGCATATTTGCCTCAGATTTCTTGAGGAGAGCGTACTCTTCATCAGTAAGACGCATGTCGATGATCTTATCAACGCCGTTAGCACCGATGAGTGCAGGAACGTCAAGAGTAACACCATTGATGCCGTACTCGCCGTTAAGTCTTGTGGCAACTGTTCTGATAGTGTGCTCGTCTTCTGTGATGGATCTTAAAAGTGTTGCAGCACTTACAGCGATACCGTTGAATGTAGCACCCTTGAGCTTGATGATCTGAGCGCCGGAAGACTTTGTCTGCTGTGCGATCTCATCCTTAACATCCTGTCCGAAAGGTACGCCGATAGCTTCTGCATACTCGTCAATACCCATACCTGCAACGTGTGTATGGCTCCATACAGGGAACTGTGTCTCACCATGCTCGCCGAGGATATAACCGTGAACGTTTCTTACGTCAACGCCGAGCTTTCTGGAGATAAGGACTCTGAAACGTGCGGAGTCGAGGTTTGTGCCGGAACCGATGATCTTGTTTGACGGAAGTCCGGACCACTCTGCAACCTTATATGTTACGAGGTCGCAAGGATTGGAGATGACCATGATGACACCCTTGTTGTAGTGTTCCATGATGCTGTCTGTGATAGTGTGTGCGAGCTTGACGTTCTTCTTTGCGAGGTCAAGTCTTGTCTCTCCTTCTTTTCTCGGAATGCCTGCAGTGATGATGATGCAGTCTGCATCCTTAACATCAGAATAATCGCCTGCGTGAATGTACATATCACCGATGAACGGAAGTCCGTGGCTGATATCAAGAGCTTCACCTAATGCCTTTTCCTTATTGACATCAATAAGAACGAGCTCAGAGCAGAGCTGCTGCATTGCGATTGCGAAAGCGGTTGTTGATCCTACCGCACCTGCGCCGATAATGGCGACCTTAGTTCCTTCTTGTTTATACATAGCTTTAATGCCCCCTTTTGTAGCAATACGAATAATATCAAGAACCCTCTTTCAAATAAAGTCATTATTCGTTAGGATTTTTACCTAAAATTTGCTCTGGGAAAATGCCCTGAAAGTGTATTTTGATAATTTGATAATCAAAGTTTTTCCTTGATTTTGCAGGGTTTTACGGGCTTTTTGGTCCTTTTAATCGAATTGACGGTTTTTACAAGAGCAGAGATAATGAATTCATAGAAGAGGCACTACCCAACAGGCGGTTGTCCTCAGTGATCAGGTTAAAAAATAACCGCACTTTGGGCGGGGGCGGCTTATTTCTTTGTTTTAGAACAAAGATCAACAAAAACGGCGCAAGACCATTGGTCCTACGCCGCTTAATTATTCAATTATATTCCGCTTAAGAGGATCAGATCTCCTGAGGGAGCTCCAATGTTCTCTCAGCATTAAGTTTTGCACAGAGTTCAACGAACTTGTCGAGAGGTACACCCTGAAGCTGCTTGTTGGAGCCTCTTACGTTAACGGATACTGTATTCTCGGCTGCTTCCTTATCGCCTACAACGAGGATATAAGGATCCTTCATCTGCTTGAATCTCTTGATCTTGTCTCTCATGTTGACGTCTGTTAAGTCGGATTCGACTCTTACACCGGCATTTGTGAGAGCTGCAGCAACCTTCTCAGCGTACTCGTTGTGCTCAGTTCTGATCGGTACGACTGCTACCTGATAAGGATTGAGCCAGAACGGGAATGCACCCTTGAAGTGCTCTGTGATGATGCCGATGAAACGCTCGAAAGAACCGAAGATGGCTCTGTGGATAACGATAGGCATCTTCTGAGCGCCGTCCTTGTCGACATATGTGAGCTCGAAGTTATGAGGGAGCTGGAAGTCGAGCTGGACAGTACCGCACTGCCACTCACGGCCCAATGCATCCTTGATCTGAAGGTCGATCTTCGGGCCGTAGAACGCGCCGTCGCCTTCGTTGATCTCATAGTTGCCGTCACCATACTTCTCGTCGAGAATGGCCTTGAGAGAAGCCTCAGCAGCGTTCCAGGACTCGATGTCACCCATGAAGTCATCAGGTCTTGTAGAGAACTCAGCTCTGTATGTGATGCCGAATGTCTTGTAGATCTCGTCTGCGATAGCGATTACGTCCTTGATCTCATCCTTGATCTGCTCAGGTGTTACGAATGTATGGTCATCGTCCTGACGGAACTCCTGTACTCTGAACAGACCGTTCATCTGGCCTGACTTTTCCTTGCGGTGGAGAACGTCATACTCGCTGTAACGGATAGGAAGTTCCTTATAGGAGTGCATTGTGCGCTTATAGGACATCATTGCATTAGGGCAGTTCATGGGCTTTGCAGCCATTGTATCTTCCGCATCTACGGAATACTGCTCAGGTACTTCCTCGCCATTAACTGCGTCTGTAGCGTTGACACCCTTTGTAATGCCGGGAACGATGAACATGTTGTTCTGATAGTGTGCCCAGTGTCCGGAGATGAGCCAGAGCTTCTTATTGTTGATAAGAGGTGCTGAGATCTCTGTATAGCCGTGCTTACCCTGGATCTCTCTTGAATACTTCATGAGTTCCTGGTAAAGGATCCAGCCTCTAGGGAGCCAGTAAGCCATACCCGGAGCTGTCTCACGGAACATAAAGAGGTCAAGAGCTGTACCGATCTTCTTGTGGTCTCTCTCCTGAGCTTCCTTGAGCCATGCGAGATGTGCCTTGAGTTCATCTTTTGACGGGAACGCGAAAAGATAGATCCTCTGGAGCTGATCTCTCTTCTCATCACCTCTCCAGTAAGCACCTGATACATTCTTGATCTTGAATGCTGCGCTGAAGAGTTCCTGTGAATTATCTACGTGAGGACCACGGCAAAGATCAACGTAGTCATCACCTGTGTAATATATCGAAATAGTCTCGTCTGCAGGCAGATCGATGATAAGTTCAGTCTTGAACTTCTGATCCTTGAAAAGCTCTAATGCCTCATCCTTGGAGATGACCTTACGTGTCCAGTCTTCTCTCCTCTTGATGATCTCGTGCATCTTCTCTTCAATTGCAGGGAAATCCTCTTCTGTGACCGTTCTCGGAAGGACGAAATCATAGTAACATCCGTCTTCGATCTCAGGTCCGATCGCGTACTGTACCTCTTTACCGTAAAGCTCGATAACAGCCTTAGCCATTACGTGTGCAAGAGAGTGACGGTACACCTTCAATACTTCTTCTTTTTCCATTGTAAAAATCCTCCTCTAGAGTTTTATGCACAGAACCGCTGTGCAGATAGATGAAGATTGTATCACAAATATAAGAAAAATGCAGATTTAATATATTCACGCGAAAATATAGGCTCACGCCGGGAAGCAAACATTTGTTCTGAATCAAAAAGCCCTCCCGTTCATTACGGGAAGGCTCTTGGTTCTTTTGGCGGAGCCGGTGGGATTCGAACCCACGTGACCGTGAAGTCAAACGGTTTTCAAGACCGCCTCGTTATGACCGCTTCGATACAGCTCCATACCTAAAGGCACTTAAGTATACAAAAATAGAGTGGAGAAGTCAACAATCTCAGTGCTTCAAACAGTAATTCCCTGACGGGAATTAACTCGCCTGAGAGTGTTGACTTCTCCACGGCTTCCGTCGGTATTTTTACTCGCCGCAGAGGAATTCGATCAGTCTGTCGAGGTCCACATTATCCTTATAGTCGATAACGATACGGCCACGGCCTGTGGCGTTATCTAGGACCTTGATCTTAACCTTTGCGCCGAGCTGCTTCTTGAGCTTTGTCTCAACTTCCTTTGTGCTCAGTGTGAGCCGGATGTCAGGCTGCTCGATGACCTGCTTCTTTGCCGGGTTATCCTGTGCTTCAAGATACTTCTTTACGAGAGCTTCAGCCTGACGGACGTTCAGATCCCTGGTTATGATAATATCAGCCACCTTGCGCTGATCGTCCTTTTCCTTAAGACCAAGGATAGCCTTTGCATGACCTTCAGAGAGGTCTCCGCGGCTTACGAAATCCTGAAGTGATTCATCAAGGTTAAGGATACGGATGGTGTTAGCAATAGTTGCTCTGGGTTTTCCAAGCTTCTTAGCGAGCTGCTCCTGAGTGAGTTTGTGTGTCCTTAAGAGATTCTGCATTGCTGCAGCTTCTTCTATGGGATTCAGGTCTTCTCTCTGGATGTTCTCGATCAGGGCCTGAGCCATAGTCTCTTTGTCTGAGAGATCCCTTACGATAGCGGGAATTACGGAAAGACCTGCAATCCTTGCTGCTCTCCAGCGGCGCTCACCAGCTACGATCCTGTAGCCGTCGCCCTTGCGCTGAACGATGATGGGCTGGATAACACCATTTTCTTCGATTGAGGAAGCAAGCTCATTTAAGGCTTCATCATTGAAGTTCTTTCTGGGCTGGCCATTGTTGGGAGAGATATCGTTGATCTTAAGATCTACGACGGAGTCTCTCTTGTTCTCGGGAATGCCCTCAGATGAGAGGAGCGCACCAAGGCCTCTGCCCATAGCTTTGCTCTCTGAGATAGTCTTAACGCTTGATATGGGACGTGCACTTGTAGTCTTCACGGGAGTTTTCTTTGCAGGTGCTTCAAGGGCAGGCTTCTTCATCGGAGCCTTCTTCGCTGTTACTTTTACAGGTGCCTTTTTAGCGGGAACGCTTTTCTTAACATTTGCAGGCTTAGCAGCTGATTTCTTAGCTGCGGTTGCTTTTGCTGATTTCTTTACGTTTGCCATATCTGAATCTCCTTATGCTCTCTTGATCACTTCTTTTGCCAAAGCCTCATAAGCCTTGGAACCCTTGGAATTCTTATCATAGTCGCAGATTGCAAGGCCGTGGCTCGGAGCCTCTGCAAGCCTTACGTTTCTGGGGATTACGGTCTTAAAGACTTTACCGCCGAAATACTTATCTGTCTCTTCCTTTACCTGTCTGGACAGCTGTGTTCTCATGTTGAACATCGTAAGCACAACACCCAGTATCTCAAGGTTCGGATTGAGTTTTTTCTGTACGATATTGATCGTATCCATGAGCTGGGAAAGTCCTTCAAGCGCATAGTATTCGCCCTGGATGGGGATTATCAGTCTGTCTGCTGCGGTAAGCGCATTGATGGTCAAAAGGCCCAGTGACGGCGGGCTGTCAAGGATAATGAAATCATATGTGCCCATTACCGGTTCGATCGCATTTTTAAGAATCTGCTCTCTGGAGATCACGGTGACAAGCTCGACTTCCGCTCCTGCAAGATTGATATTGGTAGGGCAGATGTCTACGTTTTCCGCATTTGTCTCATAGATGACCTCTGAAATCGGTGTCTCGTTGATGAGAACATCGTATACGGTCTGCTCCAGTTCGCGCTTATCGATCCCCAAACCGCTGGTGGCGTTCGCCTGAGGGTCCATATCTATAAGCAGTACTTTTTTCTTTCTTTTTCCAAGGAAAGCTGCCAGATTTACCGCGGTTGTAGTCTTTCCGACGCCGCCCTTCTGGTTTACAAGTGCAATTACTGTCGCCATATGTGTCTCCTTTTAATAAATATCCTATTAGTCATATGCTAATTCTAACATTGTAATTCCGAATATAATATGTCAACTTTAATACAAATGTTCCACGTGGAACATTTCCGTATTCATCGAAATGCAGATTTTCATAAATAACCATTGTTCCACGTGGAACAATCTGCCGGAGAACAATAAAAACGGGTGCCGAAGCACCCGTTTATCACGCAATCTTTTGTATATAACTATCAGTTGTCGATGTTGGCGAGCTTCGCGTTCTCCTGGATAAATTCCTTACGGGGCTCAACCTGATCACCCATCAGGAGATTGAATGTCTCGTCTGCCTCCTGTGCATCCTTGAGCGTAACCCGTAAGAGTTTTCTTGTTACAGGATTCATTGTTGTGTCCCAAAGCTGCTCAGAACTCATCTCACCCAGACCCTTGAATCGCTGGATAAGAGGGTTCTCCCATTTATGTTCAGCTTTGATCTGTTCGATTTCTTTGTCGTCATAAGCATAATAAGCTTCATCACCCTTATAGACCTTGTAGAGCGGCGGGCAGGCAATATAAACATATCCGCCTTCTACGAGAGGTTTCAGATATCTGAAGAAGAATGTAAGAAGGAGTGTTCTGATGTGGGAGCCGTCGACATCGGCATCGGCCATGATGATTACCTTATGATATCTGAGCTTTGTCTCATCAAACTCATCACCGATTCCTGCGCCCAGAGCCATAACGACAGGCTGGAGCTTCTCGTTGGAATAAACCTTGTCGATCCTTGCCTTCTCTACGTTGAGCATCTTACCCCAGAGAGGGAGGATAGCCTGATATTTACGCTCTCTGCCCTGCTTAGCAGATCCGCCTGCGGAGTCACCCTCAACGATGAAGATCTCGCAGAACTCTGCCTCGTCACTCTGGCAGTCAGCAAGCTTTCCGGGCAATGCGTTATTCTCAAATACTGTCTTTCTTCTTGTAAGTTCTCTTGCTCTCTTTGCAGCATCTCTTGCTCTGGAAGCAGAAAGACACTTATCCATGATGAGCTTCGCAATATCAGGATGCTCTTCAAGATATATCTCGAGCTTCTCATAAACTGCGCTGTCTACCATCGGCCTGATCTCGGCATTTCCGAGCTTACTCTTCGTCTGACCTTCAAACTGAGGATCAGGAAGCTTAACGGAAATTATCGCTGCAAGACCTTCTCTGGTATCTTCACCCTGGAGTTTTACGTCGCCGTCCTTAATATACTTATACTTCTTTGCATAATCATTGATAGCTCTTGTCATGGCTGCACGGAAGCCTACAAGGTGCGTGCCGCCTTCAGGTGTTGCAATGTTATTTGCATATGTATAAACAGTTTCCTGATATGAGTCATTGTACTGGAGCGCGATCTCAACGAAGTTATCTCCCTGCTTTGTTGCAAAGTAAATGGGAGGTGTATTGATCGCTTCCTTATGTCTGTTCAGATACTCAACGAATGAGATGATTCCGCCGTCATAATGAAGGTGTTTCTTAACAGGCTCAGCACCTCTGTTATCGCAAAGATCAATGGTTACTTCCTTATTAAGGAATGCCATTTCACGGTAACGTGTGATCATTGAATCGAAGTCAAAAACTATATCAGGGAAGATGGAATTATCCGGAATAAAATTGGTCTTCGTACCGGTATCATCCTTATCGCATGTACCTACTACATGAAGCGGAACTGTTGTCTTACCCTTCTCAAATTCGATCTCGTAGATATTGCCTTCACGGCGTACCTGGACCTTCATGTGATCTGCCAGAGCATTAACTACGGAAGCACCTACGCCGTGCAGACCGCCAGAAATACTGTATGCTCCGCCGCCGAATTTACCGCCTGCGTGAAGCACCGTATGGACGACTTCAACTGTAGGAATACCAAGCTTAGGATGGTTTCCGACAGGAATTCCGGAACCGTTATCAGTAACAGTAACAGAACCGTCTTTTTCAAGTACAACATCGATAGTATCGCAGCGTCCCGCAAGAGCTTCATCAACTGAATTTGCAACGATCTCATAGATAAGGTGGTGAAGACCTCTTAATGTCGTATCACCAATATACATACCCGGACGTTTTCTGACTGCTTCAAGACCTTCCAGGACCTGAATGTCATCTTCGCTGTATTCGCTGCTGTTGGATGTATCAAAGCTGTCCTGGTCTCCCTCTGCAGCAAGGACGTCAGCCATGGATTCTTCCTTGAAGTCCTCGGTCAAAGCTCTGGGGTTCTCAGCCAGGTTCTTGAGTTCGTCATCATCACCCTCTTCGACCGGTTGGAAGTAAAGGTCGACCGCGCCGGAAGGGCGGGAAGAGGGCTCGGCAGGAGCGGAATTCTCCTCAAAATTGTAATTTTTCTCGTCGTTTTCCTTCATAGATCGTAAAAACTCCTATTCTTGGCAGTAAATCCCGCAAATGCCCGGAAATACTGCATTTATAACACTGTTAACCGTGTGTTCTCAGAAGGATTCCTGCGACATCAGTCTGTTTAATAACAGATTTGATGACAGTGAGCAAACATATGTTTTATCATCAGTTATCACCAATGTCTTTGGTATGTCTTCCGTCACATACTGCAGCCTTCCCTGATCGTCTTCACTGTTGATGAAATCCGCAACATCCTTCTGGGAAGGGAGAACGGTCTCAAGATTGACAATCGCAGTAACCGAAGATTTAAGAACCGAAAGATCATTGCCGATGTGGATAAACACGTCTAAAAGCCTCCAGGAATGCTCTGAACCTTCTACTAACTAATAAATTATAACATAAAGAAGGGAAATAATATGTTTATTATAATATAAGAATGAGGCAAAAATGCCCGCTTTTTAGCGCAATTTGTCCTATTAGCGGACTTCTTTGATGATATTACCGCCGTTTACGCAATAGAATTCAGCTTTATCGAAGCCTCCCATAACGTCTATTTCTTCGCCTATCATGTTCTTGTCTGTGCATGTGATGAAGATCTGGGCGTCTTTCATGGCCGATACGAGGCTCATTCTCCTGGTCTTATCAAGTTCAGAGAATACGTCATCAAGGATCAATACCGGGGTAGAGGAGACAAACATCTTGATTATCTCAAGCTCGGAAAGCTTAAGAGCCAGCGCAGCCGTCCTCTGCTGGCCCTGTGAGGAGAAATTCTTCATTACAAGATCATCCAGTTTGATCACGAGATCATCCCTGTGAATGCCTATGGATGAAATGTGCTTATCTATGTCGTAATTCCTGACCGATTTGAGCTTCGCAAGGACCAGATCAGAGATAATACCCTTAATTCGCCCGTAATCGCCCTCTGAGAGGCCTTTACTCATATACTCGTCATATTTACTGTTTTTAGTCAGAAACGTTTCCAGGGCCCCTACAACGCCAAATATGGTACTGTACTCGATAGAGAGGTTTTCTTTGCCTCCGGAAATGCTGCTGTGATGCTTTGAAGCAATGCCGGAAATCAGCTTAGCAAACCTGTATCTCTTAAGGATTATCTCTGCTGATAGTTCTGCCAGGGAATAATCCCAGAAATTCAGCTGCTCATCAATAATATCCGGCATGTTATCCGAAGACTTGATGCTCTTAAGAAGGGCATTTTTCTGTGCAAGGAGCCTGCTGTAGTTGCTCAAAAGATTGAAATAAGAAGGTGAGATCTTGGATATCAGTGTATTGAGGAACTTACGGCGGTAGGAGGGTGCGTTTTTGACGATATTAAGGTCCTCGGGAGCGAAAATAACAATGTTACAAACGCCTATATATTCAGAGATTTTGTCCACCGGAGCATTATCTCTTATAAGGATCCTTCCGGCCCTGCCGTTTTTGCTTAAAGAAGACTTTTCGCTGTAATAGCATGATGATAGAGAAGGTGTTGAACCGTCATCATCCGTAAGATCCAGACTTACTTTATATTCATTCTCACCGAACTTTATGAGGTCCAAATCCTTGCTCGTTCTGTGTGAAGTAATACCTGAAGCAACATATACACCTTCTACAAGATTAGTCTTTCCCTGGGCATTGTCACCATAGAAGATATTAACAGAAGGCCCGACATCCAGATCGAGCCTTCCGTAATTTCTGAAATTTTCTAAATGTATGCTTCTTATGAACATTATCTTCTGATAGGAAGAATGAGATAAATGTACTTGTCACCTTCAACAGGCTTGATAATGCAAGGTCCCTGACCGCCGTTTACTTCAACTCTGATAGTATCATCTTCAATATTCTTAAGAACGTCGATAACATATCTTGAATTGAAATCAACATCGATAAGATCGCCTTCGAGGCTGATATCGATATTCTCCTGGAGATTACCTCTTGCTGAAGTAGCCTGAACAGTAAGCTCTGAAGGATTATTGCTTAAGAATCTTACAGGACACTTGCGGTCATCAGTCATAATGATCAGTGAAGCTCTGTCAACAGCATCAAGGAACTGCTTGCGGTTGATAGTAATAACTGTCTTGGGATTCTTAGCTATGATCGAATCGAAATTAATGAACTGGCCTTCGATAAGGCGTGAGATCATTCTTACGTTGCCGATATCGAATAAGAGATTCTGCATTGATGTATAGATATTGATCTCCGCATCCTCATCATCGCTTAAGATCTTGCTCATCTCTGTAAGAGCCTTACCGGGAACGATATAGTTGATCTTAGGGAAGTCGCTGCCCATGTCCTCACGGTTGATAGCCATTCTGAATCCGTCGATTGAAACAACTGAAAGAACAGAACCGTCACTTACAACATTACTTCCTGTAAGAACAGGACGTGAATTATCTCTTGATACGGCAAAGATCGTATGATTGATCATGTTCTTAAGGATCTTCTGACCCATAACGATCTTCTCTGCCTCATTCTCTTCGATCTCAGGGATCTTCGGGAAAGGTTCCGGATCAAGACCTGCGATCTTGAATTCAGCCTGACCGCATCTGATCGTTGTCTGGAAATTGGAATCTGAAATAATATCAACTTCCGGTTCAGGAAGCTTTCTGATAATGTCACCGAAGAATTTTGAATCAATTACTACGGCACCCTTTTCCGTAACATTTGCTTCAACATCAGCCTCGATACCTGTCTGAAGGTCGTAGCCTGTAAGCTTTATCTTATTATCATCTGATGCTTCTATAAGGATTCCGTTAAGGATATTAACTGTGCTGTTAGCAGTAACTGCTCTCTGAACTATGGATACGTTATTGACCAAGTCATCTCTGCTGCATGTAAACTTCATCTGAAGAGTGCCGCCTTTCCTTAATATAAAATATTTCAAACATTATACACTCAAAAATATTAAAAATGTATAGTTTAACGGTGTTACAAACATCGATTTTGCGGACATTTTTACGAATCCCGGTCTGCTGTACATGTAGTATTTAAAGTTTGTTTGTATTCGTTTTATTATGTCCTGTTCAAATGTTCATAACGTGCTCGAAAAGCGTTATTTTCGAGAGATTTACATTAACAAACCATGTATATAACAGAATACTTTGATGTTCAAAAAAATACCTTTTTGAACATTGTTACATTTGTATACAAACCGTCTACAGACAATCTACGGAAAGTTTTGCACTTAAGAACAATTTTTGTTCAAATCAGGTGATGATCTTATATATCTCTTCAGCCTGTGCTTTGAGATCAGAACTGTCATTAACGTTATCGCAGCCGTGCATGACAGTCGTATGTTTACGTCCTCCGAAGATCTGACCGATCTTCTCAAGCTTCAATTCGAGATAATCCCTGCAGATAAACATTGCGACATTACGTGCTGTGGATATCTCGGCACTTCTGAGCTTGGAAGTAAGCTTATCCGGAGTAAGATCATAATAATTGGCAACTGCATTGATTACGATCTCAGGCGTTAAATACTTTTTCTTATTAGGTGAGATGATAGGCAAAAGGATCTTCTGGACATCATCTAAAGAGAGTTCGCCGTTGGCAAGTGTCACATAAGAGGAAATGGTATTAAATGCGCCGTTAAGCTGCCTTATGTTAGTCGTAACATTCTCGCAAACATAGTCAATGATCTCATCTGAAAGAGTGAAGCTCTCATTATCGAGCTTGCTCAGGAAGATAGCCTTGCGGGTCTCAAAATCCGGGGGCTGAACATCAAACATGATGCCGTCCTGGAAGCGAGATGTAAGTCTGCTGTTAAGCTCCGTAAGATTTGAAGGGGCTTTGTCGCATGTAATAACGATCTGTTTGCCGGCTTCAATGAGAGACTCAAAAGTATTGAAGAATTCAGTCTGAACGCCTTCCTTGCCGATAAGGAACTGGATATCGTCGATCAAAAGGACATCAACCGTACGGTATTTGTTACGGAAATCCTCATATTTATTGTTATTGATGCAGGCTACGAAGGCATTTGTGAATGCTTCGCAGGTAGTGTAGATAACTTTTTTGTCGGGATGCTGCTCAAGTACGGCATTGCCTATGGCCTTCATGAGGTGGGTCTTGCCGAGTCCGGAATTACCCCAGAGGAAGAAAGGGTTTCTCTGCTTCTGGCCGGGCTTTGCAGCTACTGATACGGCGGAAGCGTGGGCAAAACGGTTGCAGTCACCGACGACAAAATTCGCGAAAGTGAATTCGCCCGTAAGACCCGTTGCAGTGGTCATCTCGGTCTTGGCCTGTCTTGCGGCCTTCTTTTCCGAACTTACAGAAGAATTAAGGGCATTGTCATCGCCTTCAAGGATAAACTTGACCGCACAGGTCTTGCCGTCATTTGCTGTCCTGATGGCATTCTCGATATTCTTGCTGAGCTTCTGGCCCTTAACGAGATTTAAGGAATATTCGTCTCTTGCAGCGAGCACGAGCACGTCATTATCACAATGGGCAACGCTCATCTTGCAGAGAATGGATTCATAAGTGATCATGTCAATATCGGAATCGAACTTAAGAAGCTTAAGAGCATTATTCCAGATAGAACCTTCCATATGAACCCTCCGATTTAATTGACGTGCGAGTAACATAATATCACGGTTTGGGGGTATAATGAATAAGCTTTTTATATAAGATTTCCTCGAAAAATCAGGCAGGATAATGAAAAGGATAGGACGTAATAAGAAAACAGGAACAGAGAGATCAACGATCAATACCGTATTGATCGTAATAAGTGTTTTACTCCTTATAACGGGTATAGTTCTCCTGCTGATCGAACCCATAAAACGGTTTAACAGAAGAAAGATCTCCGGAGATGCCCTTAAGACGATAGAACAGAAGATCGAAATGGCGGCTTCTGAGGAAGTGCCGCAGGCAACATATATAGTTCCTGCCAGGGGCAACGAGGTCGAGGGCGAGGATTTCGACTTTATCGGCGAGACTGAGGAGACTGAGGAAGAAGGCAGTTACGGCGGAGATGTTACCCTCACGTCCATAGGAATCCTCAGCATAGGCAGTATCAACATCAGATATTCCGTCTGGGATGACGCAAACCAGGTTTCTTTAAGGTACGGTCTGGGTCATTATGTCGATTCCGTCATGCCGGGAGAGATAGGAAACGCTACGATCCTGGGTCATAACTACAGGGATGGCTCAATGTTCCACAAATTAGGGCAGGTCAAGGTCGGTGACAAGGTTGTCTTCAAGGATCTGAACGGCAAAGAGTGGATCTTTTATGCCAAGGAATCCAAGATAATCAGTGCCAGTGACATTCTGGACTATGCACTCGGGAACATTACCGACAGCAGGCAGCTGACGCTCGTTACATGTACTTACGAATACGGTGCAAAAGGCTGGAGAAGGATAGTTATATGCGAATTATCGGATGAATGCATACCTGAGGAGCCTGTTGAAGTCACAGAGCCCACTGTTTCAACGGAGGAAACCCCTGCAGAGCCCACCCCTGAAGTAACGGAGGAGATACTTGAAGATACCCCTGCCGTACAGGAGGAAACAGAGCCTGAAGTACCTGCTGGGGCTCAGGAAGAAGACGCCGGCGAGGAATAAGGCTGATTTCTATAATTTATTTATTTCTGTAACAGACTTTTTGAAACCCTTGCGAGCAAGTTTCTCATAAGTCTGTTATATTTCTTCGCTTCGCTCAGGATATAACAGACTTTTTCACAACCCTTGCGAGCAAGTTGCTCACAAGTCTGTTATAATTGGCGCGGTATTTAATAAGAATAATTCAAAAAGACATATTTTTGGAGGAAATAATAATGGTAACGGCAATAGTTGGCGCTAACTGGGGCGACGAAGGCAAGGGCAAGATCACAGACCTTCTTGCAAGTGAGTCCGACATCGTAATCAGATTTCAGGGCGGAGCAAATGCAGGTCACACCATAATCAACGATCACGGAAGATTCGCTCTTCACCTTATGCCGTCAGGCGTTTGCCACGACAATATCGTGAACATAATCGGCAACGGCGTTGCTTTGGACATCAGAAAGTTCATCAAGGAATATAACGAGATCAAGGAGAGAGGCCTTAATCCCCAGCTCCTCGTATCTGACAGGGTTCAGGTCGTTATGCCTTACCATGTTGATTTCGATAAGTTCGAGGAAGAGAGACTTGGCGGCAAGGCTTTCGGTTCGACAAAGTCAGGAATCGCACCTTTCTTCTCAGACAAATATGCAAAGATCGGTTTCCAGGTCTCAGAGCTTTTCGATGAAGAGACATTGAAGGAAAAGATCAACAGAGTTCTCGAGATCAAGAACGCGCTCCTCGTAAACCTTTATCACAAGGATCCCATCAATGCTGACGAGCTCTTAGCTGAGATGCTCGAGCAGGGAAGACTCATCAAGCCTTTCGTTACCAACACACAGGCTTACCTCTACGAAGCTCTTAAGGAAGACAAGAAGATCCTCCTTGAAGGCCAGCTCGGAACCATGAAGGATCCTGACATGGGTATCTACCCGATGGTTACATCTTCTTCCACACTTGCAGGCTACGGCTGCGTCGGCGCAGGCATCCCGCCTTATGAGATCAAGAAGATCGTTGTAGTTACAAAGGCTTATTCCTCATCAGTCGGCGGCGGCGCTTTTGTTTCCGAGATCCTTGATGAGGCAGTTGCCAAGGAATTAAGAGACCGTGGCGGCGACAAGGGCGAATACGGTGCCACAACCGGACGTCCGAGAAGAGTCGGCTGGTTTGACTGCGTAGCAACACGTTACGGCGTAAGACTCCAGGGCGGTACTGATGTTGCCCTCACAAACCTTGATGTATTAGGTTATCTGGATAAGATCCCCGTTTGCACAGCTTATGAGGTCGACGGCGAGATCACAAAGGATTTCCCTAATCCCACAAAGCTCGACAGATGCAAGCCCGTTATCGAATACCTGCCTTCATGGAAGGGCAAGGGCGAGATCAGGGGCGTCACGGAATACGATAAGCTCCCCAAGGAAGCTCAGGATTACGTCGAATTTATCGAAAAGGAGATCGGTGTACACGTCTCGATCGTTTCGACAGGACCGGTAAGAGACGAGATCATCCGCAGATAAGACTTTCACGTAATATCGGGGGGTAATTTACGATGAAAAGATCAATTAACAAGGCTGTAGTCATTTTAATGACTGCAGCTTTGCTGTTTAGTTCGCTTGTAAATACTGGCTGTTCAAGCTCGAAAAAGGACATCAAGGAGATCAAGGAAGTCACACAGGGCTTTGTGGATGCATACGGAGCCGGCGATACTTATGCTGTTGCAGAATACGTAAACGGCAGTTTTCCATTTAAAGCCGCATCCAATAAGTGTCTTATCTGTGCCGCATCGAAAACAAAGATCGTGAAGTTCAACAGCGTTGAAGTAGACAAAGACAGCCTTACTGCAAAAGCTGAGGTCGTTCTCTCCGTTGTCAACGCGGGGGGGCTCGCATCGGCTCTTAATATAAAAGTCCATTCCATGGATGAATATATGAGTATTATCGAGTCATTCAATGAAATGCACGAGGAAACGATAAGCCTGAATTATACCTACGATAAGTACGATGAATGCTGGGCTCTCAAAAATGAATCCGCGAACGATTACGAGAGGCGTTTCATCGATACATCCCTGATGACGGTTACAACCGTCATGAATATCTACGAGGGCTTTGCAAACGGCGAATTTAGTGATGGTTTATATGAAGGATACTACTTAGACTGCTTCAGCCTTACTGATTCAATAAGTGCTTACTATGGTGACGTTGCAACATGCGAGGCGATTTACAAGTATGCCACGGCGTATTTCAAGACCATCCTTAACCACGGCATCACGGTCGGTGCAACCAGTGATTATAACAGGGTAACGGTTACCGGTTTTGCACCTTACACGGACCAGATCATTGATTATTTCACGGACGAAGATTACATTGTCGATGCATATAAGATTTATTATAAGGCGTTGACGTGGGAATACGATTACGATGATATGTGGAATCAGAAGTGGATCGATACGCATCTTGATATGGCAGCCAAGATCCCTGATATGGATATCGACAATTACTATGTTGAGCTCACCATCGATACGGAAAGTGCTGACCCCAGGATCGATATCATTGAGGATATCTATCCCGTTACGAAAACTCATGTCTATGACACCCTGATGTTGTCTGACCAGAATTTCAGTTACGGTGAAACTGCCGTGGAGGAACTCTATAACGACGGAGAGATCACTAAATCCCAACATGACGGATTCATGGTTGCCATCAAGAGAGACAGGGATCCCCACAGAGACACAAGATACGATTTCCTGATAACGGATCACGATGTTAACTGGGAGGGCACAGAGAACCATAAGAACCTGTCCGGAACTGTTATTGAATATATATTCGACGAATCTCATGGTGAACTGTTCTACGGTATGTCCCGTGAGCTATACAACGGCATTCGCTTATATTACAGCAAGGCGCCCGGCTGGAATGAGACTTCCGGCTTCTGCATTGATGAGGACGGCATTACCGCCATGCTCCTTTTTGAGCGCAGCTTTGATGCGGGAACGGTTTTCGAGTACGAATGGAATTACAACGATGAGACCATACTCGAATCAGGAACATATACCGTTGCTGAGGACGGAAAGAAGGTTTTCGAATTCACGATAAAAGATGCGGAAGTAACTGATGACAATGAGCTTGCATTCTATCTGTGGGAAGAAGGCAAAGAGCACCTCATCGGGTATGTAAAACTTGTCAAAACAGAAATCTAATGAAGGAATATGTTTTAGCAAATAAGCAATTAAAAAACTGATTATGCTCCGCATGTATCAGAGTATAATTAGTCCATATTAATCCAGTCAGATTCCCGGAGGATTTCCTATGGCCAAGGAAATGATTCTCGTCCTCGATTTCGGAGGACAGTATAACCAGTTGATCGCAAGAAGAGTAAGAGAGCTCTCGGTCTACAGTGAAGTCAGACCTTACACAATGAGCATCGAAGAGATCAAGGAACTCAATCCTACAGGAATCATTCTTACCGGCGGACCTTCCACTGTTTACGAAGACGACGCGCCCAAGTGCTCACCGGAGCTCTTTAAGCTTGGTATCCCGGTGCTCGGTATCTGCTACGGCGCACAGCTCATGAATTATCTTCTCGGCGGCGAAGTTAAGTCCGCACCCGTCAGAGAATACGGCCACACTGACGTTAATGTTGATACAGAAGCAAAGCTTTTCAAAGGAGTTCTCCCGAAGACAGTCTGCTGGATGAGCCACACAGTCTATATCGCAAAACCCGCTCCCGGCTTCAAGATCACAGCTCACACTGAGGTCTGTCCGGTAGCAGCTGCAGAGAATGTCGAAGAGAATCTCTACTGCGTACAGTTCCACCCGGAAGTCGTTCACACAGTCGAAGGCACAACGATACTCGCAAACTTCGTTAAGGATGTCTGCAAGTGCAAGTGCGACTGGAAGATGGATTCATTCGTCGAGACATCCATTAAGGAGATCCGCGAGAGGGTCGGTTCCGGCCGCGTCCTCTGCGCTCTTTCAGGCGGCGTCGATTCTTCCGTTGCTGCAGTACTCCTTTCAAAGGCAGTCGGCAAACAGCTCACATGTGTATTCGTCGACCACGGACTTCTCCGCAAGAACGAAGGCGATGAAGTTGAAGCAGTATTCGGACCTGAAGGCCCTTACGATCTTAACTTCATAAGAGTCAATGCCCAGGAGCGTTTCTATTCAAAGCTCGCAGGCGTTACAGATCCTGAGACAAAGCGAAAAATAATCGGCGAGGAATTCATCAGAGTCTTCGAAGAAGAGGCCAAGAAAGTAGGCGCCGTCGACTTCCTCGTACAGGGCACCATTTATCCTGACGTCATTGAATCCGGCCTCGGGAAGAGCGCCGTTATCAAGTCTCATCACAACGTAGGAGGACTTCCTGACTATGTTGATTTCAAAGAGATCATCGAACCTTTAAGACTTCTCTTCAAGGACGAAGTTAGAAAGGCAGGTCTTGAGCTTGGAATTCCCGAAAATCTTGTATTCCGTCAGCCGTTCCCGGGTCCGGGACTTGCCATCCGCATCATCGGCGAGGTTACGGCCGAGAAGGTTAAGCTTGTTCAGGATGCAGATGCCATCTTCAGAAGAGAGATGAAGCTCGCAGGCTTCGACAAGTATGCTAACCAGTACTTTGTAGCGCTTACAAATATGCGTTCCGTAGGCTGCATGGGCGACGAGAGAACATACGATTACGCATGCCTTCTCCGCGCTGTAACGACCACAGACTTCATGACAGCTGAAGCAGCCGAACTTCCCTGGTCACTTATCAACAAGGTAACGAACAGGATCGTAAACGAAGTAAAGGGTATCAGCCGCGTCTTCTACGACTGCACGGGCAAACCGCCATCAACGATAGAGTACGAATAGTCTATAAACCTTGGAAAGCCCCATCTATGGGGCTTTCGCTTTTTTGTGTTCCCAAAATGTTCCCAATATTTGAACTTGAGGTCAGTGGGAGAATAATTTGATTTCGTCTTCTATGTCGTTGCTGTATGTCTTAAGATCGGATTCGAAGTTTCTCTCAAAAGCATCAATTGCAAATTCGCTCTGACCTTCTCTGCACTCATAATGTCTTATAAAGTCATTAATGAGACTAACGATTACACTGAAGGAACTTACCTCTACATAATATGTAATAGAGAATGATCCGTCCGGCATCTGCATGTCGGTATATGTCTTTGCGCCGAGCTTCTCCCAATACATAAACTCAGCGAGGAATTGTGCAAACAACTTCTTGGCTTCATCTGTCTGGGGATTCAGAAGTTCATTAACCTTGAATGTGAATCCGTTAGCAAGCACTCCCTGAGATATATGCTTTGTCCTTGTAGAAAGAGAAAATCCTGCCTCTACTATTCTTCTCAGGAGTCTTACGACATCGGAAGTCGTCTTCGAATAAGAGCCCTTGTAAGAAGATGCTGATTTCTTATAAAAACTGCTTATCTCTTCCTCTTTTTTAGCATAGTAATCATTAATATCGGTTACGAAGTGAGACTTCCATATCTCATAATCGTGTACATCTTTCGGGTCTTCCGATAAGGCATCCTTCTTATCTTTCCATGCAGTCAGGAAGCTGATTAACGTTTCCAGATCCCTGTCGGAATCATCGAAGACTATGGATGTCTTACCGTCTTTCTTTTCAATCTTAAGACCATATTTCTCTTCCAATTCGAAAAGAACATACATTATGTCTGCAAAGGAAGATATCTCCACATCAGAGATTGCTTCAAGATCTATATTCAGGGCTTCAGCGATCTTTGCTCGGATATCCGCCTTAGGAGCCATAGCATCGCTCTCATACTTTCTCATCCTCGAATCGGCTGTAGCAGCAGAGAATCCGACCTTCATTCCCAGTTCTTTCTGGGACATATCGTGGAGCTGCCTGTATTTCCTGATCTTGTTACCTAATTTCATATCCGAAAGCACCTCGTTTGTGTAGAAATCATGTCCTCATTATACCACATCAGACCTAAATAGGAAGACCAGATTAATTAAAACAGACACAAAAATATGACTAAAAGTGTTGACAGACAATTTTCAAGGGTGTATTATTCATCCAACCGATATAAAAATATGTCTGTTGGTAGGGCAGACAGGAAGGAGAAAACAATGAATAAAGAAAAAGAACCCCTTTTTATAGGAGTAGACACAGTAATGTTTGATCTCGGCGTATCTAGAGCAAAGGCGTACGACGTGATCAGAGAGCTTAATGAAGAACTTAAGAAAGAACACCCCAAGGCGATAGTCGTCGCGGGGAAGGTAAATCGCATTTGGTACGAAGAGGCCTGTTTGAAGGGAGGTGATTAAAGATGGCAGTATCAAAAGATAACGGTAACGGATACGACGGCAGGAAATGGAAAGTTTCCTGCTACTACACCGACTGGACCGGCGAACGTAAAAGACACGTTAAGAGGGGCTTCGATACAAGGAAAGAGGCACTTGAATACGAGCATATCTTCTTAGCCAAGAAATCCAAAGATATCAATATGAGCTTTGGCTCCTTTATCGATATCTATATGGAAGATGTAAAACCTCATCTTAAGAAAAGCACCCTCGCCAATAAGGGGCAACTCATAGAGACACACATCAGACCTTACTTTCAAAATTTCAGCCTCGCGGAGATCACTTCAACACACATCCTTCAGTGGCAGAACGAACTTCTCCGTAAGAGAGATGCTGACGGTAAAGGTTATTCCGAGACATATCTTCGGAGTATCAACAACCAGCTGACGGCTATCTTCAACCACGCGGTCAAGTACTACGATCTTCCGAAGAATCCCTGTTACGCATTTAAGAAGCTCGGTAAGTCCACAGCACCTGAGATGCTCTTCTGGACGAAGGACGAATACCTTAAATTCTCGGATGCGATTAAGGACAAGCCAATGTCGTATTACGCATTCCAGATCCTTTACTGGACGGGAATCCGTTCCGGTGAACTTCTGGCACTCACCAGAGAGGATTTCGATCTTGAGAAGCGGACTCTTCGGATTAACAAGACATATCAGGTCGTAAACGGAGAAGAGATGACCACATCTCCAAAGACCGAGAAGAGTAACCGCACGGTTGAGCTCCCTCAGTTTCTCTGTGATGAGATGCAGGATTACTTCGATTCGATATATAAGATCGACCCGAAGAGCAGGCTCTTCCCAATCTCAAAACATTTTCTTCATCACGAAATGGACAGGGGATCACAGGCAGCCGGCGTGAAGCGCATAAGGATACACGACCTGAGACATTCAAGCTGCGCGCTCCTTATCGAACTAGGATATTCACCGATACAGATCGCGGACAGACTCGGTCACGAGACCAGCACTGTCACAGAACGTTATTCTCATCTTTATCCGTCAGTTCAGAGAAACATGGCTGACAAGTTGAACGAAACATTTATCACATCACAGGAGGATTAACAACATGGGAAAGATCTACGGAAAAGTTGAAGTTAAGAAAAAGCCCAAGAAGAAAAAGAATGAACATAACAGGCACAGAGATGTGATCCTGAACTTCCGGGTTTCACCGAAAGAGAAGGAGATCATCGAAGCGAGAGTTGCAGTTACAGGAATGAAGAAGAGCACCTTCTTCATCCAGAGCTGTCTTTACCAGAAGATACTCGTAAAGGGAAACATCCGTACCTTCTCTGCTATGAAAGACACACTTCGTGACCTGACAGAGAAGATTAACAGAAAGCCTGATCTGACTCAGCTCGATCCGACAGATGCGGAGAGACTGAAGACGATCTTGGAAATAACAAACTACCTGTTCGGAGAAAGGAGGTAACAGACCATGGCACAGAGAACTTACGACGAACGTATTGCGGAACTTCAGAAAAAGCGTGATCAGCTTAAGGAGCAGGAGAAAGCCCTGATCAAGAGACAGAACGCTGAGGAACGCAAGAAGCGCACAAGAAGACTTATCGAACTCGGCGGAATCGTAGAGTCTGTTTTAGGCAGGCCCACCGTTGATGAAGACAAGACCCGATTCCTGAATTTCCTTAAGAAGCAGGAGAATAACGGCAAATTTTTCACAAAAGCAATGAATGAAAAGGAACCCAAGAATGAAAACAATGCTGAAGGTTAAGGCGTACACTACCCCATCCCTTAACTTGTTAAGGGCGCACTTATATGTGGGCGGAGCCCACATCCAGCGCGCTCTCCGAGGGGGCTTATGCAGCCGGCACCAAAGGACTTTGTCCTTGTGGAATCCTACAAGGATCTTTCAGTCCTTGACCTTGACCAAGTTTCACTTGGATGGAGTCCTGCGGACGGCTATTTATCTAGCAATGAAAGGAGGAACCGACAGATGTCAATATACCATTGCTCGATAAAGATCATCAGTCGTGCTGGTGGCAGATCCGTTATAGCATCTGCCGCATACAGGTCAGGCGAGAAGTTGTACAACGACGAGACCGGTATGACGCACGACTTCACGCGTAAAGGCGGAGTAGTAATGAATGAGATCGTCCTTCCGCCTAACGCGCCAAAGCGGTACGAGAATCGCGAAGTGCTCTGGAATGAAGTACAGCAGATCGAGAAACGATCCGATGCACAGTTCGCACGCGAGATCGAGGTCGCTCTCCCTAACGAAATGACACGTGAACAACAGGTCGAATGCGTCAGGAGTTTTATTCAAGACAACTTTGTCAAAGAGGGAATGATCGCAGACTGGGCACTTCACGATAAAGGTGACGGAAATCCGCACGCACACATCATGCTGACACTTCGCGGCATAGATGAGCATGAGAAATGGCTACAGAAGCAGAAAACAGTTTTTGCTAACAGCAGAGATGCACAAGGCAGACCGATATATGATCCTTCTATTCCGTCTTATGATTCAAAACGGAAAGAAGAAACATCACAATATCGTATCCCTCAATTGGATAAAGACGGAAAGCAAAAAGTCAGAGTTCGCGAAGGGAAAGGAACAGAATACCTTTGGGAGAAGATATCTATTCCGGCAAACGACTGGAACGAACATTCCAAGGCTGAGAAGTGGAGATCATCATGGGCGGAACACTGTAACAGATATCTCGATAAAGATAAACAAATAGATCACCGCAGTTACGAACGACAGGGCTTAGATATTGAACCGACGATACACGAAGGGATAGTTGCAAGACAGATAGAAGGCGAAGGTAAGATTGCCGACAGATGCCAGATCAACAGGGAAATAAAGGAACGCAATTCCATAAGAGAACAGATAAGAAAAACGGTATCAGAGATAACTAAACTGATCACCGAGAAAGCGAGGACAATATATGACAGATATAAAGAATTTAGAAGACATCGTGGAGATCTTGAAGTTGCAGGAGCAGATGCAGGAGATCCTGGAAAAACAACAGGCGGAGATCGAGGAATTATACAAGGAAAACGATTCCTTGAGAGAACAGCTGGACGAATTGCTGCAATTAAACGAGCAGCTGATGAGACAGAACAAGACATTGCAAAAACAGATAAGCGAATTGAGCAATTAAAGCAAATGATCACGGCAAAGGAGGAAACTATCAATGAACGATTCAAACGACTTAAAGATAGAAGATCTCTTATGTATAGCGGAGAAAGCTCAGGCGCAGTTGGAACTGGAAATAGCGGAGAACTCCAAAGCACAAGAGAGGATATCGAATCTTTCATCAGAGGTCTTGATACTAAAGAACGAGCTTCTGAAGAAAAGCGAGACAATAGTATCTCTGAACGAAAAGATCGAGACACTCAGCAAGAGCGATCTTCAGCTCCAAAAGAGCAAAGAACTGATGGCGGCAGGGCTGAATGCCAGAAGCGAAGCCGAGGCCATCAGGTCAGCTTGTGAGGCGGATAGACAGGAACTGATTCGTAAAGAATCAGTTCTTGCTGACCGCGAACGCAGATTGCGCGAAAAGGAAGCTTGCCTTGACCTGGAGATCAAAACAAAAGCGGAAAATCTCATAAAAGCAGATCGTACCAGACTTGAGTGGGAATATAAATCTCGCAGACAGGATAATGATCGCCAGACCAAGTCAAAGCAGGAGGAACTTTCTAAGAAGTACAAGATCATGACTGTAACATATCAGGTTGAGTTTATGACGGTGTTGATATACGGACTGATATCATCGATATTACAGGCAATAACAACGCCGATAATACAAGAGGATATTGTAACTTTCTTCACAGGAATATGGGAATGCATCGTAGGACTCTATGGTCTTATAGAAAATCTCGGTCGCAATGCAGCGGGTTTGGCATATTTTATAGATACCCCGACAGCATCCGGTGTTGTGTATTGGATAGTATTAATCGTGGTTATTGTTGTTTTGATCGGAGTGATTCTCTTTGGGTTGGGATTCGTGCTCTTCCTTTATGGGAGTTATGTTCGGGAGAATCAGTGGGACCGACATACGGTGATAGCGATCACTGCGGATATTGCTGTAACACTTTTCCTTGTGGAAGAGATCAGAAATATATTACCGTTGAATCTGGCTGCGCTTCAAATATTGATATTTATAGTGTATTCATTACTTCGGATGTTGATAGTTTGTAGACATGAATAAATTGAATAGTGGTGAAGAATTTGATGAAAAATATTTTGTGGAGAAAAATGGTGTGTCCCATAGAAAAACAAGTTCTAAGCATTGAAAATGCGCGGTTTACTTTTAGAGGTTGTCCCATATGGGACAGGAAAGTGTCTCTTGAAAACTGGTTTTTGATACCATAGACTGAAAACATAATAATTCGTGGAGGGGTCTAAGTTGTCAGGCTTGAGAATTAAACAATACAGAGAGAACAATAATTATTCTCAAGAGGATTTAGCAGGATTCCTTGGTGTAACAAGACGCACGATTTCTAGATGGGAGCAAAATAAGTCGAAACCCAATGCTGATGAACTAAGTAGAGTTGCTAAATTTATCGGTGTCTCTGAGGAAGAACTTTTAAGCGAAGATGACACAGCGTGTTCTACTAATGTTCTCGAAAGGATATCTGACAGCGTTGATAACCTTGTATCGGGGCAGGAGACTATTAATGAATCAATAGTGTCGAAACATGATGAATACAGCAAGAAACAGGATGAACTTATAAAGGAATTACAGGCGCAGAATAAGCAATTATTGTCCAAGCTCGATGAACAATCAAAAGCGGTTGAATCATACAAGAAGGAATTAGATTTGAGTGTCGCAGAACTCCGGCACAAAAAGATTAGGACGACAATTATTGCTGTTACGTGTCTTATTATTTTGATAATAGTAATCCTGACATGGCTGTTTATAGTAAATCATGGGCTGTCAAACAGAAAATATATAGAGGGAACACCGGTTATTAGTGAGCAGACTTCATTAGATTCAAATTATTAAAGCCAGGAGGTAACTATTATGAAGAAGATGTTGGCAATCCTATTGACAATTGCAACTTTGTGTGTTATGGGGGGGGTGGGCTAACCCTAAGACTAATTCAGATGAGGGTGAGTATAGCCTTATCAAATATCTTGAGACACACGAGGTTGATAGTTACGCGGAGTTCCAGGAGGTAATTCGTTCAGTTTCACCGGAGTCTGTTGATGATATAGATCCAGATTCTGTTACAGATTTTAGCATCGATATTGATTATGATAATCGAGTTGTATCTGTTACAACTATAGGAGAATCGATTATTACCTCTACGGATACAAGCAATACTGCTTCACAATCGTATTATAACGATCTTTCTATAAAAATTTTTACGATAAGTGTTACTGGTAAGTTTAGGTATTCGACAGGCTCTTGCACTACATTAACTGCAAGCGGATCTTTTTCGAAACCGTTTTATAGTACATGGACAAGTACACCTACCATATCTTCGGGAAATCTAAGTCCTTCAGTAGCATATGCAAGAATCTCAGGTACAGCGACAAGTGGATCTAGTAGCATTAGTTATTCACTTAGACTAACGTGTAATGATTCCGGGCAGTTTGGAACTACCACTTAACATAAAAAGTTGCCCGCGAAGTTTGGCGACCAGACGGGCAACTCGTTAAGAAAATAAGAAAACATCGAGTAGGAGTTTCCTGATCGAGTGCTCTCTATATTTGAAGTATAGCACCTCTGATCAGTGTAAACAAGGAATTGCCGTGGCTTTGTTTATGGAGGTGCAGACCCATGTGGTAGATAGTTTGTTAGTAAATAATGAAGGATCTTTGATGGCTGAATGGACAAGCATATTTCCTGGGTTGAATCGTGATTGTATCATCAGCCTGAAAAACACTATTCACAACATAGTGGAGGTTTTTATGAGAAGTATTACAAGGAAAATGCTACTGGTTTTATTGTCAGCGATTTTTGTTCTTGGATCTGCATTTACAATTTCAAGTGCAGCATCAAATTCGGCAAATTTCCATTTGCAGTACACAAATTCTTCGTACAACAACATTACAAGTGTATCGAGGGACATTTATGTATCCGGTGCTGGATACGATGTAACTGTTACTGAACTATCTGGAACTGCTACATACAGATCAGTCACAGTATCATGCCCATATGCGACAGGTACACCATATACATTCACAACTACAGGTACAAAGCATTTTGGTTATAATGGTGCTCCTGCTGGACAGAATTATGTTACATTCACTTTTACTCTGAACTATACTCCTAATAATGGAACTGCTGTAGCACGAGGGACAGTATCAAAGTGCTAATGAATAGCAGAGGAGTAAACTTTGTCAAGAGCAACCTTATGGTTGCTCTTGATTTATAACTAAGATGAAGGTTGATAAGGTATATATGATAAATAAAAGAACACTAACAACAATAATATTATTGATTCTTTCTGTTATTATCACAGCTTGTCGTCCAGGTCCCTTAGTTGACAAAATGGTGGTGAAGGGGGAAAGTTCAGATTACATATATACATTATATGATAATTTGGATCTGTCTCATACAGTAGAGTTATATCAGAATCTTGATAGTTCATATTGCTCGTATAGGGCGGAAGGTATACCGCTGGTTCCTTTATCTGAAACTGATATTGATGAGTACTATAGATGCTTAGAATCGATATATGATAATATAAACAGAGAATATATTGCTAAGAATTCAGAAAGCAACACTTTAGTGTTAAATTATGATGATGGAACGATATGTGGCGAATATCTTCATTCGGTTGTGCATATTAATACAGGTAGAATTGCTTCTGCTAAAGGAGAAGCATTTAGACCTAGTTTTGTTCCAGAATTTCAATCTGTAGATGAAGAATTCTGTATAAATGAATTTGATGAGCACCAAAATGAGTGCTATGAACTGCTTGATGGACAGGTAGTTATATCTGATATTATTGCATATAACAATAGTGTGCTTCATAGTATTCATATTCCATATATGGATCAAAATATTGATCTTTATACTCAGAAAATCAAAGTATTCGGGATTGGAAGTGGGAAAAAGGTTATAGCATGTTATTCTCAGGCGGAAGTAGCAGGTATGCCTGTTGACAATGAGAACGGGTATTACTCGGATCAAACAGATGTTATCCCTTCCTCTTGGCGTTGTGTGACTTTTTATGTTGCACCGGGTGTCATAGATGTTGTTGATATTTTTCGAGGAATCAACAATATTTCTGTTTCTGAGGATATATCGATAAACTTTTATGTTGAACAGGTATTGCAAATAGTAAGCGATCACCTTCCGAAAAAACAACTATTTGTCGTTTATAAAATTGAATTCCTTTATGCATATTACCCGATTGAACTGTATGAGGGGTTATATTTAGATGAGATACCCGTTCAATGGAATGATGCTTATCTGCTATATCCAATGTGGAAGATTAATATATATGATGCTAAGGCGGAAGAAACTCATTCTTTTTTCGTAGATCCTTCTACTGGAGAACTTAATGAATATCGAACGATAAATCCGGGGTATTGATTTATGAATGTAAGAGACAAAAGAATCGATCCCATATACTTTTTAGTTGCTGGCTTGGTGTTAGTGTCGATTTTTAAGACGGTATCGGCGGGCTATTGTAGTTTCTTTGATAATGGTTTCTCTATCAATTGTTTAGAGCCATTTATAGCAATTGCTAACACTTGGGAAATAATACCCTTAACTATTGCAGGGACAATCTTTAATACGATAATGTTCAAGCGAAAAGGTGATGTAAGAAGAAATCAATGGGATATGTTTAGTCACTTCGTGTACAGTGGATTATTTGTTGTAGTCATTATTATTCTGTTATTTTTATTTGTTATTCCTGTTGCTTATGTGGGACGCAAATGGAGTTTTTCCTGTATAAAAAACAGGATAGGCATACCAGTATATTTATATACACAAAAGACACCCGTGGTATCCTTTGTATATAGTATTTTGTTGGTTTATGCTTTGATAAACATGTTTTCTCTTGTTGTAAAATTTTGTACCATTATAAATAAAAGAACATATGGAATAACAATGATAGCTATAATATCGGCTTTAAATATATATTCGTGTTATAAAGGTTATGTTTGGAAGTGGATTTTGCCGTTGTCTAATGCCAATCTTGCCGAACATTACGAAGCTATTTATATCGGAAGTGTTTTCCCGTTGTGGTATTCATTTTTATACTTTGGATTTATATGTTTGCTGATTACTTGCCTTGTGCAAGGACATAAACACAAAGTTACGAAGGAGACCTCAAATGAACAAGAAAAGATTAACTAAGATATTATCACTGACATTAGTATTATTATTTATGTTGAATTCGATTACTTCCTGCGGAAAGAAAGATCCCTACGCTGATATAGATCATAACCTTAATACACCAAAGTATATCGTAGCTGATGATGAATGGTGGGACAGCACAGAGTTTTCTGTCATATCGGACGAATTATCTTTTGATGTCAATTCTTCTGATGTAATGGTAAACAGTAATCTTAAGGCTATAACAGAAAACAATGTATATATATATTTCGGCGGATATGAATATGTGGATGGGTCTGACAGAAGAATCAATGAAATAGCCTGTTACAGTATTGCTTCCGGTAGCGAAGGGACGCTGGTGGGAATATTCGATCTTAATTCCCTGATATCGTCAGATGAAGGTTTTGTGAATGATGTTGGCGGTATCTACGAAGATAATGGACAGACTAAGATGATTGTTGCCATTCAGCATGCTGATTCCCGTGGGCTCAGGTCATATATATGTGATGTGAATGTCGAAAATGGTACTGTCGGAGAACTGGCCGAGATAGACTTTGATTCGGATTCTGATGTCGATAATGTCACTGTCAATTCAGTTGTTTGTGTTAATGGCACAGCATTTATGAAATGCTACGTCAGTGGTTCGGCAGAAGAAGGCGGATACTGTGTTTATGCGCTGGAAGATGACAATTGTTATAGAGTGCGAACAGACAATATCGACTATATTGATACTTTCGAGAAGTACGATGACAACAATATAGTAATGTCTGTTACTACTTTCGGAAGACAGGCATATATGCTTCTTAATACAGAAACGTTTTCTATTAGCGAGATATCAGATTATCAGGGAGAAGTCAAAGTGGACGGACACTGTCTGATTGCTGAGGGCGCTTCAGATACTGACCGGACTATCCTTTTGGATTTTAACAATTCGTTATTATCTTACAATATCTATGATGCTTGTCAGATCGTTTCAGTAAGCGCTGACAGGATTGTTATAAAAGCGAATATGTATGGCTGGGAGAATACAATAGTTGTAATGGATAAGGCAAACACTAATCCCAATGCCGGCAAACAGATCATCGAGGCAGCACATCTGGAGCCGATAACCGCATTGGAAGCAGAGGGAATATGTGCATTTAATAGAACCAGTGAAGAGTATTATGTAATAAACAATGAAGAATACAACTATTGGACTATATTCGACTGGGATGCTGCTGAAGAAAACTATAATGCCGAACGAAACAGGGCAAGAAGTGAGAAGATCAATGAACTCATGACTGACATAAGATCCGGAGAGGGACCTGATGTGATATTGGGAGCTTCTGACTTCAGGGAGATCCAGAACGGTATATATCTGGTAAATATCGCCCCTCAGATATCGGATCTTACCCTGAGTTCCGGTGAATATTTTACGAGCCTTATAGATGCAGCCGATAGAGACGGAAGGAAATATGTACTTCCTTATGATGTATCTTTAAGCGGTATTATTATCAATAACGATGATGCTTCCGGGCTTGGAGCGGGAATAAAGATACAGGATTACGGCGATTTTGTTGCCAATGTGTGCAACGGAAATGATCCGATGTACTGCTATTCCGGCAGGATAGATTACTTTAATCAATTGATCGGATTATCTTTTGATCTATATGAGAATGATGACGGAACCATAAACTTTGATAATCAGAGTTTTAGGGTTTTAGCAGAGTATGTATATAACAATGTCCCTGAATTGATCACATACAATGAAGGAAGGACGAGAGTGGCAAGCCTTGGAAATGTATCTTTTGCCTATACTGAATACGGACCTTCGCTGGGAAACAGAAAACTGATAGGACAGCCGACTCCGGACGGACGAGGTGTATATTGTACTTTTAATTCTTCTGCTTCGATTGCAGCATGTTCGTCTTGCCAGGATGGGTGCTGGGAATTGATTTCTTCAATGATCAATGATGAAGTACTGAGGCATGCTAACGGAATTCCGCTGAGCAGAAATGCATTTATTTCTTCAGCCGTGAATATGACGGACGGTACACCGTTAAATCAGGATATTATAGATAATTACTGTACATTCATAGAAAATGCCTCTTTCTATTACTCAACGGACTACACCATAACAATGATCATCTCTGAAGAAATGCCTGCATACTTTGAGGGACAGAAGAGCCTGGATGAAGTAATAGGTGTGATCAACAGCAGGGTCGGTACTATGGTTGCCGAGAGAGGGTGATTAGTTTAAAGCGCATTAAAGCGCAAACAAGTGCGCTTTAAATTTGAATTTAAAGCGCAAATGTGGTATTGTGGTGAAAAAGGTTAAGGGGATTCATTATGAGCGACATTGATGCTATTTCGAAAGATAACGAGAATCAGGTTATTGAATGGAAGGAATCTTGGCATGATAAATATCTTGAGTGGATTTGCGGATATGCCAACGCTCAGGGTGGAACTTTATACATTGGAATAAATGATAGTGGAGAAGTGCTGGGGCTGGATCCTCAAATAGTCAAGAGACTTTTGGAGGATATACCTAACAAGATCACTGCTGCTTTTGGTATCACATGTGATGTTAATCAGAGAAGTAAGAATAAGAAAAAGTACATACAGATTGTAGTAAAGAAATCAAAGCTGCCACTTAATTTACATGGCCGGTACTATTATCGTACCGGTAGTGTAAAAAAAGAAATATCAGGATTTGAATTGACAGAGTTCATAATAAAAAGCACTGGAACATCTTATGATGCTATGATTTCCGATATAAATAGGAACAAACTGACCTATGATGCTTTTAGTAAAAGATATGTGAAAGCAACTCATAATGAGCTTGATCTGGATAGCGATCTTGTAAGTTTTAAGTTGATGCTGGAAGACGGACAAATGACAAATGCCGGAGTATTGTTTGCGGACCAATGGAATATCCATCATTCGAGAGTTTTTTGTACAAGATGGAATGGGTTGGAAAAAGCGAATTCTGCTCAAGATGCTCTTGATGATGCAGAATATACGGGAAGTCTTCTGGATTTATTTGATGATTCAATGTCTTTTATAAAGAAAAATACCAAAAAGGGATGGAGGAAAGAAAATGATGAGAGGATAGAATTGCCCGACTATCCTGAAAGAGCGCTTGAAGAAGGTCTTGTGAATGCATTAATACACAGGAGTTATCTACAAACTGGTGCTCATAGCCAGATTGATATATATGATGATCGTATGGTTATAACTAATCCCGGTGGCATGTATGATGGATCTGAAGTGCAAAACCTTGATCTTAGACATGTTCCGTCTAAATTAAGAAATCCTATTTTGGCTGATGTGTTTGGACGGCTTCGTCTTATGGAGCGTAGAGGAAGCGGTCTTAAGAAGATATTGGATGCATATGAATCTGAGGAAAGATATTCGGAGAAGTTGAAGCCTGAATTTTTTACTGACGGATACAATTTCTTTCTTACTTTGTGGAATCTGAATTACGCTAATGCTAAAGCGCAATCCAAAGCGCAAATTAAAGCGCAAAGTGGTGCTTTATCAGATCGTGACTATTTACTGCTATTGTTGCGAGAGAACCCATCTATAACGCAAACAGAATTGGCAGCAATGATGGAGAAGTCGCGTAGATATGTTCAGTTAACGATGAAACAGCTGATGGATGAAGGTGTTGTGGAAAGAGTGGGGTCAAAGAGAATTGGAACGTGGATAGTGCGGTAACAGGTTATATTTAGTAGGAAACAACTATTGGGAGGCAGATGTGGGAAGAAAAATATTTATTTCATATAAATATAAGGATATGGATGTGCAGCCGCTTTCTGGTGTAAGAGATTTTACTTGGGTTCGTGACTATGTGGATTACATTGCGAATCATCTTATAAAAGATGGTCATATCTACAAAGGTGAAGATAATACAGAAGATTTGTCTGACAAGGATGAATGCTACATATGGAACCATCTTAAAGATAAAATTTTTGATAGTTCAATCACAATCGTTCTCATCTCTCCGAATATGAAAGAACCTGGAAAGTGGCAGCGTTCGCAGTGGATACCATGGGAAATAGCTTATTCTTTGAGGGAAACAACAAGGAGAGATCGTACAAGCCATCGAAACGCTATTCTGGCAGTTATACTTCCAAATAAATTTGGGAGCTATAATTATTATAATAAAGACGAGCTATTTCCAATTATCCGAGATAATATTGAAAATGGTTATATCTACTTAGTCGAATGGCAGGATTTTATAAAGTATACAGATACTGATCTTGAAATTGCTATATCCCATAAAGAGAATACACCCGAGTATAAGATTGTTAAGAACCCATGAGTTGAGTAAAAAAGCCTGCTGAAGAGAGAAAATATCAAATGGAGGCAAATGTATGGATAATAAAATAAAGCATTTAGAAATGATACAGACACTGATTAATAGAATGTCAAGTAATTCTTTTATGTTGAAGGGGTGGACTGTTACTCTTGTTGCTGGCATATTTGCGTTGTCTGCTAAAGATGCAGATAAAATGTTCTTTCTTGTTGCATATCTTCCTATTTTGATTTTCTGGTTTCTCGACGCATATTATTTATGGCAGGAAAGGTTATATAGATGTTTATTTGATGAGGTTAGAAATAAAGAAAATGATTCTATAGATTTTGGCATGAATACAAGCAGGTTTAATAAGAGTATGGATTATTTTAAATGTTTGTTTTCTAAAACGGTATTTATGTTTTATGTCCCGTTGGCTTTCTTTTCTACAGTAATAGTTATGATAACAGCAAACTAATATAAGATTATTGGTTTAAGTGTTGTGTATTGGAGGAAAAATGTTTGTTGCATATAAGTATTCACCTTCGGATTTTTTTTACAATAACAATCTAAATCCGTATTTGACAAAAGGAACAGAACTATATAATGAACACAAGAAGACCGTTCGAAATTGCCTCTCAAAGTTTATATCTTCTGATGGAATTGTTAATGGATCGGAGTTGCGTGAGAATTGGTTCTCTGTAGAAACCACAGATGTCTTTATTTCTCATTCGCATAAAGATATTAGTAAAGTAAAGGCATTCGCCGGATGGCTTTATGATAGATTTGGACTAACATCGTTTATAGATTCTTGTGTTTGGGGATATTGTGATGATTTGTTGCATGAAATAGATAAGAAATATTGCTATCAACAGGAAAGTGGAACATATAATTATAGTCTAAGAAACTATACAACAAGTCATGTTCATATGATGTTGTCTACTGCTCTTGTAGAAACGATGAATCGTTCTGAGTGTATTTTATTTTTTAACACTCCAAATTCGATAGTCATGAAAAAGGAACTGTCATTAATCTCTAATAAAGAATCTAAAAAAACAATGTCGCCTTGGATATTCTATGAATTAACTATGATTTCTAAAATAAAGCGAATGAAACCAGATAGAAGAAAAAGCATACTTTCACATGCAGAATATGAAAAACGTGATTTAATAAACATTCAATATGATGTTTCTAAAATCATTGATGATATACCAACCATAGGTGATAAGCAACTTATTGAGTGGAGCAAAACTCATAATCAATGGCATCATCCTTTAGATGAATTATATAAAATTATGGGTGATATATAATATATTTGATGATGCTCCGAGTCAAAGATTATCTTAGAAAAAGGAAATCACATGGTATAACTGATCGTTGACTAACTCAAAAAACTGGTTGTAAAAAATATAATTTCTGGTATGAGCAATTGGAAGGGATATATCGAATCTGAAAATAGAATCTATGATAATAATATTCGACTATATTCGCAAGTGATATGACAGCTGTCATTTGGAGGCAGATCAGGCAGGTTTTCTAACGATACAGAAGAGGAACGAGGTGATTCTTTTGGCAGTAAAGAAAGAAGAATTAATAAGAAATTACGCTAAAGCTATACGCGAAGGCAATGCAGCTATCTTTGGTGGCGCAGGACTGTCACGACCGTCTGGTTTTGTAGATTGGAAAGGCTTGCTCCGTCCATTGGCATCTGATATTGGCTTAGATGTAGATAGAGAGACTGACATGCTTTCCGTTGCTCAGTTCTATAAAAACCAAAGGAGAACGAGAACTGGTATTAATCAATCAATACTTGATGCTTTTTCAGTGGATGCTCAGATAAATGAAAATATTCGGATTATCTCTCGGTTACCAATATTCACATATTGGACAACAAACTATGATGAATTATTGGAAAAAGGCATTCTAGAAGCAAACAGAAATCCTGATGTCAAATCGGAATCAGACCAACTCTCAAACATGAAGAGGGATAGAGATGCAATTGTGTATAAAATGCATGGAGATGTTAATCACCCAGCAAAGGCGGTATTAACAAAAGAAGATTATGAACTTTACGAGCTTCATCGTCCTTTGTTCCGCACAGCATTGAAAGGCGATTTGGTTTCGAAAATATTCTTATTTATCGGATTCAGTTTTGAAGATCCCAATTTGGACTATATATTGGGGCAAATTCACTCTCTTCTTGGCGAGTGTGTCCCCAATCATTATTGCTTCTTTAAACGGGTTCAAGAAGACGAATTTAGCGATCTAGCAGAATACGGGTATAGCAAAGCAAGACAAGATATGCAAGAAGAAAATCTACGGAATTATGGTATTCAAACGGTTTTTGTGGATTCCTATGATGAGATAACGAATATCCTCAGGGAAATTGAAAGAGTATCAAAGCTGTATAGAGTTTTTATTTCTGGAAGTGCTGATGAATACACAACTCCGTGGAACGAGTCGCGTGCAGAAGAATTGGCTCGAAAACTTGCAGGTGCTTTGGTACATGAGGAGTGTCGTATAACATCCGGATTTGGACGTGGCTTGGGTTCTGCTATTATAAATGGCGCTCTTGATATTATCTATAGTGAAAAGTATAGACATATTGACGAACATTTATGTCTACGACCATTCCCGTTAAATATATCTGATCCAGATGATAGGGCAAAGCGCTGGAAAGAGTACCGAGAAAGTATTATTGACGAAACAGGAATTTCGATTTTCTTGTTTGGCAATAAATATGACTCCACTGCTGGGAAAACAGTTGTTGCTGATGGCTGCATTCAAGAATTTGAAATAGCTAAGGCTAAAGGTAATCTTATAATCCCGATTGGTAGTACCGGGTATGCCGCAAAAGCAATCAGTGACGAGGTGAAATGCAATATATCAGACTATCCTTATCTGTCTGACACCATTGAAAGATTAGAGACGGAAAACGATATTGATAGTATTGTTGCTCTCGTAATGGATGTGATAAAAAAACAGCAAAACTAAGGAGGAAAGAATAATGGCAAAACGACAAGTGTTTTTCAGCTTTGAATATGGGAAGGACGCATGGAGAGCCTCTCAAGTTCGGAATATGGGTAAAGTCAGTGAATCATCAACTTTTTCGGACAATGATTGGGAAGAAGTGAATAATAAGAGCAGCAAAGAGATTAGGGCTTGGATTGATGATCAAATGGCTAAGAGGTCTTGTATTGTCGTTTTAATTGGCAAAACCACTTCTACACGCGAATGGGTAAAATACGAAATCGAAAAGGCATATGAGTTTAATAAGGGAATTGTGGGGATTTATATCCACAAACTAAAAGATGAAGACGGGAACCAAACAGACAAGGGCGCAAATCCGTTTTATTCTGTATATACCAATGATGGTGAAAGGCTGTCTAAATATGTAACTTGTTTTGATTCGAATTATCAGACAAGCAAATATGTTTACGATGATATTTCGAACAATATTGAAGATCTGATAGAAGATGCTTTGAATAACAAAGCGCCACAGTGAGGATTCTGCCATGGCAAAAAATGTTTTTATTTCATTCCGGTTTAGTGATGGAAACAGATATAAGGAATACTTATCGAATTTATTTGATAGGTATAGTGATACTATCGATTATTCTGAGAATCAGGATCGTTCTCAAATGTCTGATGTTACAATAAAGCAATATCTATATAGAAAGCTCCGCAGATCAAGTGTAACCATCGTTCTATTGACTCCGTCTGCAGTAAATCATAAAAGGGATTGGCAGGGTGACTACGACGATTGGATGTATGACGAAATAAGATTCTCACTCGAAAGTAGAGAAGGAAATTGCACAAACGGTCTTGTGGCGGTATATACACCTGAGGCTGCAAACTTGCTTGTAAATGCTCGATCTTCTGGAACAGTATCCGTTAATAATGTTGACAATCTTTTCAGAAGAAACATGATGAATGTGAAACCTCAGTATAAGAAAAATCCCAATCCGGGAATATTCGATAGGGATTACGATTCTTATTGCTCACTGATTGAATGGTCTGAGTTTACAAAGAATATTGGCAAGTACATTGAAATCGCATCACAAAAGAGAGAGGCGGCATATAAATATGATATTATAAAAAGACTGTAATTCCAAAGGAAATCCATCCTATGTTTTATATTATGTATATATATGATAATGTAAGCAATATGATTATGATAAAGCTGATTGTAAGACCATAATACATTTTGTGTCAGAAAAAGAAAAGGCTATTAATATCGCTAAGAGTTACATAATGAGAAACAATTGAAAATGCTTGAATTGATGGTATAATACTCTCAACAGAGTTGCTAGGTGCGAATAACACTTGGGACCAAGCCGGGCGTGAGCTTGGCTTTTTTACTTTTATGGAGTTTTTATGGACTTAAAGAAACCCTATACATTAACTGAGCAAATACAGAAACTGCGTGATCATGGTGTCGTCTTAGCGGATGAAGCATTTGCAAGAAAAGTTTTGCAGGAAGTAAGTTATTATAGACTCTCTGGGTATATGTTGCAGTATAGGATTTCATCTGATAGCCATGAGATGGTTAAAGGAATCCCTTTCGAAACAATCTATAAGACATACTGTTTTGATGAAGAACTCAGAGCTTTGTTGCGAAAGTATATTGAGAAGGCTGAGTTTTTCTACAAAGACCTAATCGGAAATACCTTTGCAGCACTTAAATGTAACACAGCCCTCTATGATCAACATTATGATGTAAACAACTACTATGACAAGAACGGAATAATCAAGAACTTGCAGAATTTCAGCAAGGAAAAAGCATATTATAAAGATAGTGCTATTGTAAAACATCATTACAATAAATATGCAGATAAGATGCCGATATGGGTCATGATGGAGTTGATGACATTGTCGAGTGTTTCAATGTTTTATAATAGGTGATATTAAGAAAGATTATATTTGTTCAAAAAATGAAGTATTTGAATTATTTAGTATATGTTGGAAGCGTGGTTATACGCTCGGGCGAAACAGTAGATATTTATGAGTTAAATGAAATTTCTGATGTAAACGTTTTAAGAGAATGGGCTGATCATTTTCGACAAAACTACTGTTCAGACACGCTTTTAGATGTTTTGCGAGCTGGATTTGGGTTGAGCCGAAAAGACTATTTAAATACGTATAAATTTCCGAGTGACAGATTGGGCTTTGGACCGGGTACACGGTCCGGAGATTTTGCTGAGTTGTTAATTTCCGACTATCTTGAATTCGTTCATCATTTTTATGTTCCTAAGGATAGATATGAGTATAAATTTAATCCCAATACTTCCTCACAAGGAACAGATGTTATTGGGTTGAAAATGCATATGGGAAATTCTAGACAAGATGACGAAATGATAGTCTTTGAGGTAAAGTGTCAAGCTTCTGCGGGTAAACCAGAAAATCGTCTATGCGATGCCATAACGGATTCTGTAAAAGATCCAGTTCGTAAGGGTGAAACATTAAATGCCATACGTCAGAGAGCTATTGAATCAAATAACACAGAAAAAGCAGACTTGATAATGCGATTTCAGAATGAGGTTGAGGATCCATACATCATGTCCTATGGAGTAGCGGCGATTTTTGATAGCGCAGTCTACCGAGAAGAGTTGGTAAAAGCATGCGAAGTGCCTATTACACATCCAAGTGGTATTAATTCTTTAATTATCATAAAAAAAGAAAAACTAATGGGCCTGATTCATAGTTTGTACGAAATGGCGGCAGATTGTTAAGATGAGACGAATTGACTATTATTTACAAAGGACTCAAGCAGCAGCTCGAGAAGAAGAATTTGAAGTTCCACACGAGTTTAGATCTGATAAAGATGTAAGTTTCGAGGATCTTGTGCCATATACTATTGCACTTCTTTCAAGAACCGCAAACATAGTTTTAAACAAGGATGATAATCAATTATTAGCCAGAAAAGATGCGTTGAATTTTGTAGCTGGTTATTTTTATGCTTTTTTTCAAACGCATACTTTACCAGAACACGATGAATATATTAAATTGTTAGCTGCCGCTGCTTTCTTTTTCTCTGAACAGCTAGGGAGTTCACAAGTATTGTCGGGAATGGTATCTGATGGCAATCTTGCTAATCAATGTTATTTGTCGTTAGTTTTAAAGAAAATTTTGAATAATGACATTGATTTTTCGGTTGATGAAAGTAAGTACTATGCAAAGGAACTCCAGAATTGCATATGTTCATTTAAAGCATCCGTCTATTCTACCATGAGTTTTGACGATGAGACAATCTATATACTAAGGAGTCTTGTATATAAACAAGGATCAGATCGAGATGTTTTGATGGTTGATTTAATCTGTGGCATTATACTATTAAAGAGCAAAAACTCTGCATATAAAATGTTATCTGATTATTCTGATGTCCCCGAAGATAGTATTCGAGAGATGATTGGTGCGAAGACAATTATCACTGAGTTTTGGCCAGCACAGACATATCTTGCAAGGAATGGTTTTTTTCAAGGCAGTTCAGGCATAGTTCAATTGCCAACGGGTGCTGGAAAAACAAAGTCAATTTCGCTTTGTATCTTTTCGTTTTTATTTGCCAATACTGTGGGTGTATCAATTGTAATTGCACCTTTTAGAGCTCTGTGCCGAGAAATCAGCGCCGATTTAAAACGTGCCTTTAGTTACTCCCCTGACATCGAAATAGTAGAAATTTCCGATTTGTTACAAAAGGACTATGATGATCTGATATTCTTTGGGAATAATAAGAGGAATGTGGTTGTAATAACACCCGAGAAGTTGATGTTTGTTCTGGATCAAGATGAGAATATAGCATCATCAATTGGTCAAATAATATTCGATGAAGGACATCTTTTTGAGGATAATACGAGAGGGACTAATTATGAATTATTGATTAGTTTATTGTTGACGAAAACGCCTGCATCTACACAAAGAATCCTTATTTCAGCGATTATAGGTGAGGTTGATTCGCTTAATTCGTGGTTAACCGGAGGAACAGGTAGTGTTATTGAAAACGATAGCTTCTTAACCACAAAGAAAAATGCAGTTGCTTTGAGATTATCTAACCTACGTCGTGAGGTTTACTTTGGTTTTGATTATTTGAATCGTGATAATATGGATAATTATGAATATTACGTACCCAGAGTTATCAAACAGATTCAACTATCGGATGGTACACTGTTTCCATTTAATCCCGAAGATCTTTCTATTGCAACGGCCTTAAGACTTGTTACCAACGACAATTGCATCATGTTTTGTGGAGTCCGTAATAGAGCTAATAAATTAATGGAAAGAATCGTTACATTAAAACGCCTAGGACTCGATATTTCTGCTCTTTCCGAGCGAAATAATAGTGATGAGCAAACTAAAATAATGCGTTTGATAGAGCTCGAGTATGGCAATACAAGCAATTATTATGAGGCTGCTAGGGACGGCGTATTTGTTCATCATGCCCAAATCTCTGATGGAATAAAATCTTGTCTTGAATATGCAATTCAAAAATCAGATATTTCTTGTTTGATCTGCACTTCAACGCTATCTCAGGGTGTCAATATGCGAATAAAGCATATGATTATCTGCAGTCTTCAATTAGGAGATGGATGGATATCACAGCGAGATTTCCAAAATTTAATCGGTAGAGTCGGACGTCCGGGAATGTATATCGAAGGCAATGTTTTTTATACGGATTATATTGCCTACAACAAAAAATCTTATAGATGGAAAAAGTTTAAATCACTCTGGACAACCAATAACAGTATATGTACCAGCCAGTTATGGCGATTGTGCAAGGAGCAAAAAATTGGAGACCGAACAATTATATTTTCATCATACATTTTGTTCTATTATGAGAACGATAAAAATGATAAGAGAATCATTGAACAGTTAAGATTGTACGACTCTGAACACAAGGCATATGAGGGGAAGTGGACAGATATTTGGGAGCAGACCAAGGATGTGTTAAATAGATTAGAATCATTCGTTGCTTCTTTTGAGTCGGATGACTATATTCCGGATTTTATAAATAAATCATTGGCTGGACAAAGGCTTAATACTGATGAATCAAAAAGGCTTCATCTGGTTATAAGTTCTGTTTATTCATATGTAAACAGAGCATTGATTAGTGTTGAATCAAGACAATTATATTCAAAATCTCTCATGGATGTTCAAAGATATCTTTCTGTAGCTAAAGATGTAGATATTTTTGTGTCAGATAATATGATGAATGTTGATGAATGGATTTTGTATATGTTAATCCAGTATGGAGAGGCAAAAGTAATAAGGAAGGTCGATAAAAATGTGCTGGTTAAAATAGCAGAATTATGGGTTTCTGGATGCAGTTATGCTGCGATTCTAAAACACTGTCAAGAAAACCATTATCAGATTATTAAGAGAAAGAATCCAGGACAGTTTACACTTGAAGAGATAATTGAGATATGTGATCGTGGGTTTGGTTATTCTTCTACAATTGTTATCAATTCAATACTACTGTTGTTGGATTCTCGTTCAGATTCCAATCAACTGATCATAACTCGAATCAAAGAATATGCGGCCCAGTTAAAGTATGGATTGCCTAATTTGAAGGATATCCTTTTATACGAGATAGGAATAAATGATCGGTCAGTAGTAATGGAATTATCATCTTTGATTTCCGTTGATTGCTCGGACAAAGATGAATTGATATCCATCCTTCAACGATATAAAGAAATAGTGGTTGATACGCTGAACAAATATCCGAAGTATTTCTTAAATAATATTCACAATCTAATTAATTAGGTGCAATAAACATACATTGCAGTAATGCCAAGGAGCGAATATATCGATAATAATAACAAAAACTTGATATTATTAAACAAACAGCGGAGAATGTTTACAGTATTATGATAGGCAAAGAATGAGGGTTGACGATTTTAAACCCCATACATTATATTATGTTAAATGGTGAAGTAATCGAACCAAGATCTGTTTGATGATACCAACGTCAAACGATGGTGTATAAAAAATATTGAACCTTGAAAATTGAATAGAAACCTTGATACACACAAATAGGTGCGCAAGGTTTATGCTATTCAATAATCCATATGAGATTTCCTATTTTGCAGGTACTGTCTGAAAAAAGGAATGTTCCCAAATTGTTCCCAATAAGTCCGGAAAAGAAACGGAATGAGAATAATGGATGGAATAATACTACTATATATTGTGGTTTTTAAACAAAAAGGAATCAATATATGGTCATTCGCATAGAGCTTGAATAAGTAAACGGCTCCGCAAACGTAATAAATACGGGCGTTTCGAGACTTGGTTACCGAATTTGATAACTTTTTGATAACAGAAGGTCGGAGTCAATTATTCTTAGGTACTCAGTGGCTTTCGAGTGAGTCTTATCAATTAATACACATTTCCACAAGCAGGAAATGTGTATTTTTTTTGTGTTTCAGCATTGGTTTTACGCAAGGCTGATCCTTGACAACCTGATATCTGACTCGTATGTCCTTGTCAACAACTGTCCCATTTTTGGGACACGATATGCTTTTTTTGAAAATTCTCAAAAATAGTACTTGCAAATCATTTTTCTCACCTTTATAATACCAAACAAGAACAAATGTTCGAACAATTCACAGATTTACAGAAAGGAAGTCGTGGATAATCGTGATGAGTTACAACAGTGAATGACTCAATTAAAAACAGCACTTGGTAAAGCTATCTTTAGGGATCATTTCCATGTACTGCACGAAGTGTTTTTGAGTACCGCACTATAAATCAAAGACTTCAGGATAGTTCACAAGAGGCAACTTCTCTAAGTGCCCTACCCTGTATCTCCCGCCGCAGGGAGATAGAAGACGAACATAATGAATAGACATAACTTACGGATAAATGGGCGTCCCAGTAGCGCGGGATTGACACCGGCGACGTGCGAGTTAGATAGAAACGGATATCGAGAGATATTCTGCTATTTAATTCTCACGCCGCCGTTTTTTTCTAACTCGTAAGTCATAAGCCTCTTTCCCATGAATCCGGGAAAGGGGCTTTTTTATGTATAGATCAAGTTTCAAGAACAGCTCTTGAACAGGTCAAAGTGATGGACTGATGAAAATGTAATATTACATTTTGCTCACTAGTCTTCACTTTTGAACCTTCCCATTCCTTACAGGTGAAAGGACTATGTATTTCTTCGCTAGCCGGATGCACAAACGACTTCATAAAAGTTTGTGCAGTCAGACCGTTAAAAAAAGACCTCTCCCATTCCTAGTTAGTGAAGGACAAAATACGACCTTCTCGGACCTTGACAACTGAATAGACAAACTATCAGGTACGTTCCTTGTATCCCGAGCCAAGTTGACTCCGACCTCACAATGACCTCCGCAAGGAGAGAGCGATAAAGGGGATGAGTCAGAATCAGGGTTGCACCTTGAGGGAGGCGACAACGGATGCAAAGGGCAGATACTTCTGCGTAGTCACAGGCTGAGCGTTGAAGCGGGAAATAGTCCACCCGTGAGCCGTCGCACCCAATGAGCGCAGCGGGGTGGGAATCCCCGGGGCCAAAGTCCCATGGAGCATATGAAGCAGATATGCCGCTTGATAGTTACGAGAAACACTAAAGAACAATAAAAACAAAAACAAATGATAAAAGAAAGGAAAAATCAAAATGAAGAATTACTCAGTATTCTTAAAACCCACAGATGTAGCAGAGATCATCAGCGTATCCATACCGACAGCGTATAGGATCATCAGGTTGCTTAACGAAGAACTTCAGGAAAAAGGCTTCGTAATCAAGAGCGGAAGAATCAACAGGAAATACTTTGAAGAAAGATATGGAATCTCACTTAGTGAAATGCCGGATGATACTTCGAAGAACGACAAAGGAGGTACAGAAGATGTCAGTGCATAAAGACCCTAAGACCGGGACATGGTTTGTAATGGCACGATATACAACCGTAACCGGCGAGAAAAAACAGAAGTGCAAGAGAGGATTTATAACCAAGCGGGAAGCCCAGGCTTGGGAACGAGAGTTCCTTTTAGCAGACACCTGCGATGTCAGCATGACATTTGAGACATTTGCAGAACAGTATCTGAATGAGATGCGCCCCAGGCTCAAGCAGAACACCTTCATTACCAAGGAAAACATCTTCAGGCATCATATCATTCCGTATTTCGGAAAGAGGAAGCTTGCAGAGATAACTCCGAAGAATGTTAGGGACTGGCAGACCGAGATCCTTAAGCTCAAGGATCATAATGGTAAGCCGTTTGCGAGCTGTTATCTTAAGACCATACACAACCAGCTTTCAGCTTGTTTCAACTATGCTGTCAAGTTCTATGGCCTTTCTTCTAACCCTGCTTTCTTAGCTGGCAATATGGGTAAAGAGCGTACGAAGGAAATGTCATTCTGGACTCAGGAAGAGTACAGAAAGTTCTCATATGCAATCATGGATAAGGTACAGTCCTTCTACGCTTTTGAAGTTCTGTATTGGACAGGCATCCGCGAAGGAGAATTGCTGGCACTTACGCCTGAAGACTTTGACTTCGAAACTAAGACTTTGAGGATAAACAAGTCATATCAGAGGCTTCACGGCAAGGATCTGATCACAACTCCAAAGACAGTAAAGAGCAATCGAACAATCAAGCTTCCTCAGTTCTTGTGTGATGAGATGGAGGACTATTTTTCAATGTTTTATCAGCTTGATAGGACTGCAAGGATTTTCCCGGTTACAAAGCATTTCCTTTTCCAGGAGATGCAGCGAGGCTGCAAGATCTCAGGTGTAAAACGCATCAGGATTCACGATCTCCGTCACAGTCATATCAGCTTGTTAATCGATATGGGCTTCACTCCGGTAGCGATTGCAGAACGAGTCGGACATGAAAGCATAGACATCACTTACAGATATGCACACCTGTTCCCGACAGTCCAGTCGGAGATGGCAGAGAAACTTAACGAATCGAGGAAGTTCCAATATGTCGCAGAAAGTGTATGACGGTCACGGTCGATGGAGAAGCAAGCATGTTACGTTCCATGCTTCAGAAGAAGAAGCTGAGGAACTTAACAGGGCTGTAGCTGTTTCAGGCCTTACGAAACAGGACTATCTCATCAGCAGGGTTCTTAACCGGGATATTACTGTAGTTCCTAATCCAAGGGTGTATAAGGCACTCCTGGAGAATATGAAGTATGCGGTTAAGGAATTAAAGCAAGCTTTAGCAGAGCAGAAGGAGATCGAGCCTGAATTGAAGGCTACCATTCTCCTGATGATCAAGACATTAGAATTAATGAAAGGAAACGATAAGAATGAATAAAGACAAAATAATAACTGCCCCCGTAAATGCTGTTGGCGCAGCAGAGGAGCAGTCAAACGTTAGCACCTCTATTTTAAATGAAAACCCCTCAGAAGACAAGATTTCCAACACTTTCTTCAGTTTTGGTGAGCTTATGGAAGCAGATCTCCCGCGTAAGAGAGCTATCATCGAGAACCTCATCTATCCGGGAGTTTATGTCTTAGCCGGTGATCCGAAGGTAGGAAAATCCTTCCTTGTCCTTCAGCTCATGTATCAGGTGAGCAGGGGAGAGCCTTTATGGAATCTTGATGTCCGTAAGGGTAGATGCCTTTACCTTGCTTACGAGGACGGTATGCAGAGACTCCAAGACAGAGCCGTGAAGATGTTCGGTGCGGATGCTATGAGCAATGATCTCTACTTCTCGACCGAAGCTATGAAGCTCGACAACGGATTGGAGAAGTTCATCTCAGGCTTCATCAACAAGGATGATTCTCCTTGTCTTATAGTAATCGATACCTTCCAGACGACCCGTAACACGACAGATGCTCATTACGGGAGCGACTATGATGATATCCGCAAGCTTAAGGCCATGACCGTAGATAAGGATGTCAGCATCATCCTGGTTCACCACTTCAGGAAGGAAACGGCAGATAACAATTTTGACCGCATTTCCGGTACGAACGGAATCTTCGGAGCTGCCGATGGAGCGATCGCACTTACGAGAAGTAAGGATGCCAAGACGGCCTATATCGAGATAAGGGGCAGAGATCAGGAAGAGCGTAGGATCGAAGTCATGCGTAACAAGAACACTCTCAGGTGGGATTTTGTTAAGTGTGATGTTGAGCCGCTTCTTACTCCGCTTGATCCGGACATAGAGAAGATAATCACGTTTATCAACCCCATGAATGCGAAGTGGTCAGGAACGGCAACCTGCCTTTGTGAGACTCTTAATCTTTTGACTTCACCATATCGTATCGGGTTAAAACTCAGGTGTAATGCTGAGCGACTTGAATCGAACAATATCACCTTCGATGTCGGTAAAGGTAACCGGGAGAGATATATAAAACTCTCGTACTTTGAACGTCGAAGAGTCATAAGAACAATTCAGTAAATAACCCTATGTATTTGTTTAGCAAGCATCGTCTGTGTAGCCACACAGACACTTTAAGGGAGATCCCTTAAACCCCGGGCTGCCTAAAAGAAGGAGGATTTGATGGTACAACGTAGCCGTAAGAGAAACGTAGAAATTAAGTTTTTTATCACACCCAAAGAGAAAGAGGAACTGGATGCGAGAGTTAAAAAGACCGGACTGAGCAGAAGTGAATTTCTGAGAAGAGCATTTAAAGGTGCCGTGATCAGAGAGACTCCTCAGACCGAAGTAATCAATCTGTTGACGGAACTCTCGCATCTGGGAAATAACGTGAATCAGATAGCACATCAGGAGAATTCAGGTCACCGCTACTCGTTAGAGTTCCTGTATGACTTGAAGAATGAAATCTATGACTTGATAACAGAAATCAGAAAGAAGGTGATCTCATAATGGCAACAACATCTTTGTGGAGCATAAGAGGTAATGTTACAGCGGTGATCAAGTATATTAAGAATCCCAAAAAGACAACACTTCCGGCAGGTATTCTGCCGGAAGTTGTTGCCGAATCTGAGAATATCGAGACTGTCCTTTCCCTGGTTGACTCGATTAATTGTTCTGTTAAGAATGCTGCCAAAGACATGAACACACTTAAGGAGTACTATGGCAAGACCGGCGGGATTACAGCTTATCATGGATATCAGTCTTTCTCGCCGGAGGACGATATCACTCCTTTGCAGGCGCATAAGATCGGCATGGAACTTGCTCAGGCGTTATGGGGTGACAGACTTCAAGTCGTCGTTGCCACTCACCTTGACAAGGAAAACCACATTCATAATCACTTTGTGATCAATACAGTTCCTATTGACGGCAGCAACAAGTTCTGCAGAACAAAGCAGGATTATATGGATATGCGTGGCTACAGTGATGCGCTCTGCATGAAATATGGTCTTACTATAATCTACCCTGATGGAAAGAAGAGAAATTACGGAGAGTATAAGGCTGATCTAGATGGAAAACCTACAATTAGATCCACGATCAGAATGGACATTGACCGGGCAATCGCAGCTGCAGGTATTAACAATAATTTCTTTGATAACATGAAGAAATTAGGATATGAAATATATCTGTATAGCAGTAGTGGTGAACCGTTAGTTCATCCTAAGCTTAAGCCCTATGGAACACAGAAATGCTTTCGTTTTGACAAGCTTGGTGATGGTTACGATATCCCGGATATAAAGGAAAGACTTCGCTCTCCGGATAGAGAGTATTGTAGATTGTTTCCTCAGCCGCCTAAAAGGATACGTCACAATTACAGATGCCATAAGCCTAGAACGGTGTATTCAACATATGAGTATTATGGTCGTTTCATGAGACTTCATATTTCAAGACCAGGTTATGTTAGAAGGGTCCCATATTATCTGAGGGAAGATATTGCAAAATTCGAGCGCTTTGTAGAAAAGCAGAACTTCATGTCTGCACATAGATTTGAGTCGCTGGCAGATGTTGTAGCATACGCTGCATCTTTACAAGATAAGATCTCTTTTTTAACCAAGCAAAAACAAGATCTCTATATCAGAGCTTCCCACGAAGAGAAACAGGGCTCTGAAGCATATGCACATCTTTATAGAATGGCTGCAAAAGACAAATATGCAGAGATCCGCTCGCTTAGGAAGGAACTCAGGTTTTGCAAGGAAATCACAGGAGAGTATGAGAAACTGATGGCAAAGTGTATGGGACTCAGAAATGAGGTAACACTTGAGCGTAATGAGCTCATAAAGCAGAGGCAGAGAGTGCAGGTCAGGTGACATTCCCTTCTTATTCCCGCCGGTTGGGGCGATGATGGGTTACGTCCCATCAAGCCACAATCGGCCATCCAAGCGGTAGCGCGGAAGGAGTAGAAACGTGCAGTAATGGAGAGTTGTGAATCGGTCCGTGTTTTAAACTCAATGAGTTTTGAACGCGGACTGTTCACTAACTCGTAATGGATTTCCCGTTTTGTATATTCTTTCTGTGTCATACTGGTGTCATACCATTCGTGTATTATGTAATCGTGGAGGTTTAAGATATGTTATATAGATTGTTGATTGTTGAAGATTCACCTGAACTGCTCGAGATCATGAGCAATTTCTTTTGCGAGGAAGGGTCTGGTCTTTGGACAGTTGATATTGCTAATAATGGCAATGATGCCATGACCAAGGTAACAGGAGAGACCTACGATCTTATGATCTTAGATATTATGCTCCCTGGTGCATCTGGCTTTGATATCTGCAAAGCATCACGAAGCATTAGTGACTGTCCGAAATTGCCATATTAGAAACTGCTTTCGTAAAGGCTCGATTTCTTTTTAATTCTAATATACTTTTTCTATCGGTCGCATCCGCCACACAAAATTCAATTTGTTTTGCATATTGTGATTGCCGTCTTTTAGCCAATTCTATCA
>JAFWQC010000101.1 GCA_017509245.1 Clostridiales bacterium
AGATCGAGCTTTCCGGTGTTACATCTTCCAACATCAACCTCGCCTACATCACAGCTGATGCAACAGGTCCTAAGCACATGGACATCACTCTCACAAGAGCTAAGTTCGATGAGCTCACAGCTGACCTCGTTCAGAAGACGATGGATCCTGTTAAGCGCGCCATGAGCGATGCTTCAGTATCTCCTTCAGACATCGACAAGATCCTCCTCGTAGGCGGTTCCACAAGAATCCCTGCAGTTCAGGACGCTGTTAAGAATTACTTCGGCAAGGAGCCTTTCAAGGGCATCAACCCTGATGAGTGCGTTGCTATCGGTGCAGCTATCCAGGCAGCAGTTCTCACAGGTGACGTTAAGGGCTTGCTCCTTCTCGACGTTACACCTCTTTCACTCGGTATCGAGACAATGGGCGGTGTATGCACAAAGATGATCGAGCGTAACACAACGATCCCTACAAAGAAGAGCCAGGTATTCTCCACGGCAGCTGACGGCCAGACACAGGTTGAGGTCCACGTACTCCAGGGTGAGCGTGAGATGGCTGCTTACAACAAGACATTGGGCAACTTCATCCTTGACGGTATCGCACCCGCACCCCGTGGTGTTCCGCAGATCGAAGTTACATTCGATATTGACGCTAACGGTATCGTTAACGTAAGCGCTAAGGATAAGGGCACAGGCCGTGAGCAGAAGATCACGATCCAGTCTTCTTCCAACATGAGCGAGGAAGATATCCAGAAGGCTGTTAAGGAAGCAGAGATGCACGCAGCTGAGGATAAGGCAAACAAGGAGAAAGTCGAAGTCAAGAACCAGGCAGAGACTGCTTGCTATCAGGCAGAAAAGACCATGAAGGATGCCGGCGACAAGATCTCTGACGCAGACAAGGCCCCCGTAAATGAGCAGATCACAAAGCTCAAGGATGCCATCGCAAAGGATGACACAGAAGCAATGAAGAAGGGCACAGAAGACCTCACACAGGCTCTCTATAAGCTCTCAGAGAAGATCTATCAGGCAGCAGGTCCTGCACAGGGCGCTCCGGGTGCCGGCCCTCAGGCTCAGCCCAATCCTGAGGATTTCGCAGGCTACGGCTCAGAGTCCGTTAACCCTGATCAGGGCGCTGACGGCGACGGCTTCAAGAATGCCGGCGGCGACTTCTAATTGAATTAAAATCTGATACAATAGTCCGGCACGTCTGATCTTAGATGTGCCGGATGCATGTATGTTAAGGACAGCGCTTTTCGAGAAGGGCGCGAAAATAAGATCGGAGGGGTTCCTCTTTGGCAAGAGATTACTATGAGGTCTTGGGAGTAAGTAAAGGTGCTTCCGATGACGAGATAAAGAAAGCTTTCAGGCAGCAGGCCAAGAAATATCACCCGGACTTGCATCCGGGCGACAAGGAGGCTGAGGCTCACTTCAAGGAAGTCAACGAAGCGTATTCAATACTGTCTGATCCTGACAAGAAAGCTAAATACGACAGGTTCGGTCACGCAGGCGTCGATCCCAACGGATTCGGCGGCGGTGGCGGCGGCTTCAACGGCGCTTACGATGTTGACCTCGGCGATATATTCAGTTCATTCTTCGGAGGCGGCTTCGGAGGAAGTTCAAGAAGACGTACAGGTCCCCAGAAGGGCGCCGACCTCAAGTATCACATGGCATTGGAATTCATGGAAGCTGCTTTTGGCTGCACCAAGACATTTCAGCTTACTAAGGAAGACATCTGCAAATCATGTAACGGTTCAGGCGCACAGCCCGGAACCACACCTGAGACATGCTCCACATGCCGTGGCGCAGGAAGAGTCCAGCAGCAGACACAGACCCTCTTTGGCATGACGATGGTCACAAAGACCTGTCCTACCTGTAACGGCAGGGGAACGGTTATAAGAACTCCCTGCTCACAGTGCAGAGGCAAGGGCAGGCTCAAGACTGTTAAGAACCTTACGGTTGTGATCCCGGCAGGCGTCGACACAGGCGATATGCTCCCTGTAAGAAATGAAGGCGAACCGGGTACAAACGGCGGACCTTACGGTGATCTTTATATCGAGTTCAAGGTCAAGAAGCACGATGTTTTCGAGCGCAACGGAAACAACACATCCTGCAGCATACCGATAACATTTGCCCAGGCAGCCTTAGGCGGCGAGATTGAAGTTCCGACCATCTACGGCAAGGAAAGATATACCCTGAAAGAGGGTACGCAGCCCGGTGATACGATTACTTTAAGGAGCAAAGGCATCCCGAGCAAGAGCAACCCTAATATCAAGGGAGACCATGTGGTCAAGTTCGTTCTGGAGGTCCCGACGGGGCTTTCGCGCGAGCAGAAGCAGCTTCTCACGCAGTTTAACAACACTCTTACGGAGCGCAACTACGCAAGGAGCAGTCAGTTCTTCCAGAAGATCAAGAACCTGTTTAAGTAATCAACACGCAAAATTCACGCGGGAATTCTTTCTATTGAGTTCCCGCGTTTTTATTCAGAGGATAAGACAATGAGATGGGCAGAGATAACTATCAAGACAACCGAAGAAGCTTCCGAAGCTATCTGTGAGATGCTTGCGCAGGTTGGCGCAGACGGCATCGCTTCGCAGGATCCTATGGAGTTCAGGAACACCATAGACAACGACCCTTTAAGCTATTGCGATGACGGCACTATCGAGAGCTATGACCAGGATGTGGTCATCAAGGCGTATTTCGCCGAGACTGATGACGGTGTTATCCGCATGGGCGCAAAGAGCGAGGAGTTCGCAAATCCTGACGGAGTCGGCATGATATACGGCTCGATAACGGACAAAGAGCTTCCCACCGCTGAAGCAATGGATTTCATCAAGTCCCGTCTTGCTGAGATCGGCGAATTCCTTGATGTCGGCAAGGGTTTTGAAAGCTTCCGTTATGTCGATGACGAGGACTGGGCCAACAACTGGAAACGCTACTATAAGGAGTTCAAACTCTCCAATCGCATAGTTATATGTCCCTCATGGATCGAAGAAGGCGATGCCGAGCTCGAAAAGGGTGCCATCAAGGTTATCCTTGACCCCGGTTCCGCATTCGGCACGGGCACACACGAGACGACCTCCATGTGCGCTGAGATCCTTGATAACGTGATAATGCCTGACACATCCGTCCTTGATCTGGGAACAGGATCGGGCATCCTCGCGATAATTGCCAGCAAGCTTGGCGCTAAGAGCGTCGACGCTGTCGACATCGATTCCCTGGCCGTAAAGGTCGCAGAGGAGAACTGTGCGATAAACGACTGCCCTAACGTTAACTGCTACACGGGCGAGCTCAAGAGCGTGAAGAATGCGCCATATGACCTGATCGTCGCAAACATCATTGCAGACGTCATCGCGGAGATTGCATGCGATATCCCCGCAGACCTTGCCGAGGACGGAATCTTCGTATGCTCCGGTATCATCAACACCAAGAAAGACCGCGTCATTGAAGCGCTCGAAAAGGCAGGCATGGAGATCGTTGCAGAGCAGTCAAAGAATGATTGGATGGCATATATAGCAAAACGCAAATGATATCCCGCTTGCGTAAGGCTTCCGCGCTCACTCCGTTCGCTTGTGCGGAAGTCGCAAGCGTAAATGATTTGCGCGTTTGGAGTGAAGGGGATACTTGAGACTGCAGGCGTAATTGTTATGCGCGTTCCGGCGGCGGAACATCCAAATTTAGTGCAATTCTTCTAACGGCGGCCGGAATGCCGCTGTTTTTTCGAGGACATACGGACAAAAATCACAACTCTTAGCAGACCGGGGGTCAAAACACTGTCTTTCAGGTTGTTTATTGACCCTTTTAATATTATAATATCGCGTGTTTTATAAGATTATGCTAGGAGTACTATGATGAGATACGCAGCACAGAAGGGTACGAAGGACATACTTCCTTCAGAAATACACAATTGGCAGATCGCAGAGAAGACTTTCGCTGATGTATGCCATTCCTTCGGCTATGAGGAGATAAGGATCCCGACTTTTGAGCAGACTGACCTTTTCCAGAGAGGCGTCGGAGATACCACGGACGTTGTAACAAAAGAGATGTACACCTTTGAGGACAAGGGTGGCAGAAGCATCACTTTAAGACCTGAGGGCACGGCAGGTGTCGTCAGGAGCTATATCGAGAACGGAATGTCCAGTCTTCCTTCTCCGGTAAGGATGTTCTACAACATCACCGCTTTCCGTTATGAGAAGATGCAGAAGGGCAGAATGCGTGAGTTCCACCAGTTCGGTCTTGAGTCTTTTGGTGCGGCAGGTCCTGATATCGATGCGGAGATCATCTCCGTTGTTGATGTCTTCTTCAGGAAGATGGGCCTTAAGAACATCGCACTCCACATCAACTCGATCGGCTGCCCTAACTGCCGCGGCGAATACAACAAATTGCTCAAGGATTATTTCAGACCTCACGTAGGCACTATGTGTGAAGACTGCCAGGCAAGATTCGAAAAGAATCCGCTCAGAATGATCGACTGCAAGGTCGACGGCGGCAAGGACATCGTTAAGAATGCACCAAGGCTCATCGATCACCTTTGCGATGACTGCAAGGCTCACTTTGAGGGACTTAAGGCAAGACTTGAGGCAATCGGCATTTCATACACAATCGACCCGAACATCGTAAGAGGTTTGGATTACTATACGAGAACGGTTTTCGAGTTCGTATCAGAGAACGTCGGAACGCAGGGAACCATCTGCGGCGGCGGAAGGTACGACGGACTTGTAGAGGACTGCGGCGGAACGGCTACACCCGGTATCGGATTTGCGATGGGTGTTGAGAGACTCCTTCTCGAAGCCGAGGCACAGGGCGTTCTCAGGGAAGCACCTTCCTACGTTAAGCTCTACATCGCTTCAATGTCTGAAGCAGCGAAGATCGAAGCGCTTAAGATCTGCTACGCATTGAGAAATGATGGTATCGGCTGCGAGACTGATATGGCAGGCAGGTCGTTCAAAGCGCAGATGAAATATGCCGGCAAGAAGGGCATCCCTTATCTTGCAGTTATCGGCGATGACGAGCTCGCTTCGGTCGAAGTTAAGGTCAAGAACATGGCTGACGGATCTGAGACACCCGTTAAGCTCAGCGGCATCGGTGAGTTCCTTGCCGGAAAATAATAGAAAAAGTTGGCATTTGCCGGAGGTAATATAATGCAGTCACGTACACATACATGCGGAGAATTAAGGATCACAGATGCGGGTAAGAAGGTTCAGCTCTCAGGCTGGATGGAGAATTTCCGTGAGGTCGGAGCTGAGCTCGGATTCGTTGTTATCCGTGATTTCTACGGAACAACACAGGTTGTTATCGAGACAGCCGAGCTGATGAAGACATTCAAGGCTATCACTAAGGAATCCACGATCTCCGTAGAGGGCGTCGTAAGAGAGAGAAGCTCTAAGAACCCCAAGCTCGATACAGGTGATATCGAAGTCGTTCCCGAGAAGGTAACAGTACTCGGACGCTGCCGTTACAACGAGCTTCCTTTCGAGATCAACCACAGCAGGGAAGCTGATGAGGCAGCAAGACTTAAGTACAGATATCTCGATATCCGTAATCCTGAGGTCAAGAAGAATCTCATCCTGAGAAGCAACGTTATCGCTGCTTTGAGAAATGCCATGATCGAGCATAACTTCATGGAGATCACGACACCTATCCTTACAGTTTCTTCACCTGAGGGTGCAAGAGACTATCTCGTTCCCGCAAGAAAGCATCCCGGCAAGTTCTATGCTTTGCCGCAGGCGCCTCAGCAGTTCAAGCAGCTCCTGATGGTCTCGGGCATCGACAGATATTTCCAGATCGCACCTTGCTTCAGAGATGAAGACGCAAGAGGCGACAGGTGCCCTGGAGAGTTCTACCAGCTTGATATGGAGATGGCTTTCGCGAGCCAGGAAGATGTCTTCGCTATCATCGAAGACGTATTGCCTCCTGTTTTCGCTAAGTACGGTAAGTACAACAGAGCGTCAGGTTCTCCGTTCATGCGCATTCCTTATCTTGAGGCAATGGAGAAGTATGGTACGGACAAGCCTGACCTCAGAATCGACCTGACAGTTACAGATGTTACCGGGCTCCTCAGAACTGAAGAGTTTGCACCTTTCGCAGAAGGCGAGATCAAGGCAGTCGTTATCTCTGACTTCCACGAGAGCCGCAAGTTCATCGACAAGACGATGGCTGACTGCGAGATCCAGTCCGGCAGCAAGGGCTACTGGTTCAGAATGGATGAGAACGGCGAGATCGTCGGAGGCATTTCCAAGTTCGTAGCTCCCAAGAAGGACGAAGTAATAGCAAAGCTCGGTCTTAAGCCTGATACGCTCGTTGTATTGTCAGCAGGCAATAAGGGCCAGGCACAGAAGATGGCAGGCGTTCTCGTTAAGACATTCGGCGCTGCGGTTCCGGGCCACATGGACAAGGAGCAGTACGCATTCTGCTGGATCGTTGACTTCCCGATGTATGAGATCGGCGAGGAGTCCGGCGAATTAGAGTTCTGCCACAATCCTTTCTCAATGCCTTCCGGCGGACTTGATGTTCTCCTTAAGGCAGAAAAAGGCGAGATCGATCCTCTTTCCATCATGGCTGACCAGTATGACCTCGTTGTTAACGGCATCGAGCTCTCATCAGGCGCCGTTCGTAACCACGATCCGGAGATCATGATCAAGGCTTTCGAGCTCGTAAGACTCGGCGAAGAGGACGTAAAGAAGAAATTCCCTGCAATGTACAACGCATTCTGCTACGGCGCTCCGCCGCATGCGGGAATCGCTCCCGGCGTTGACCGTATGGTAATGCTCCTGTCCGGCGAAGAGACGATCCGTGAGGTAATCCCTTTCCCGATGAACAAGAACGCACAGGACATCATGATGGATGCGCCCGGATACGTTACAGACAAGCAGCTTGAGGAATTACACATAACTATCAGCAAAACTGAATCATCAGAAGAAGCAGGCGGAGATAACTAATGAAAGACGAAGAGAATAAGCTGACAGAAGAACCCATCGTTACGGAAGAGGCAGTTACTGCAGATGAAGCAGCTCACGCAGAAGTGACAGTTCCTGAAGAGGAGATAATCCCTGAGGAAGTGGCAGTTTCCGCAGTAGATACAGCTCCTGCAGAGGAGGCTTCCGATACGGCAACTTCTGAGGCTGAGGAAACAGCAGAGAATAGTGAAGCGAAGGAAGAAAGCGGCGCGGAGCAGAAATCCGGAGAGAAGGAAGATAAGGCTGACAAGGACGGCGACAAGGACGGCGACAAGGACAGCAAGAGTGAGTCCGGCAAGAAATCTTCCCGCAACAGAAAGCTCGAAAAGGGCAGCACCGCGTATGAGATCTTCGACTGGCTCCGCACCATCTGCATCGGCGTTCTCGCAGGACTCTTTATCGTTGTTTTCCTTGTCCAGAGAGACAACGTCAACGGCGATTCCATGGAGCCGACGCTGAGCTCCGGAGATGTTATTTTCGCGCAAAAGATATCGACATATGTCAAGAGTTATAAGAGAGGCGACATCGTTATCCTGGACGGCAGCGATATGGAGGGTTATTCAAATCCTGAGTATCTTGTTAAGAGGATCGTCGGCCTTCCCGGTGAGACTATCAGGATCAAGGACGGCAATGTCTATATCAAGCCTTCTGATTCTGAGGAATTCTACCTTTTGCAGGAGAATTACCTTCCTGCGGGAGTCACGACATATGTTATGGATACAGGTCTCAGGAAGGGCTACGACGAGGTCGTTCTGGCTGACGATGAATACTTCTGCATGGGCGACAACAGGCCTGTCAGCAACGATTCAAGAAACCTCGGACCCTTTACCGTTAACAGGATCAAGGGTGTTGCCGTTATCAGAGTTTTCCCTGTAAGTGAGATTAAAGTGCTCTGACAAAGGAATTGAGCTTAAATGAGTGATAGCTACCGCAAATACATAAGAAACTTCTGCATTATAGCGCATATCGATCACGGAAAGTCCACGCTGGCTGACCGTCTCATCGAGCATACCCACGTAAGGGAAAAGCGCGAGATGCAGGACCAGATACTCGACAACATGGATATCGAGCGCGAGCGCGGAATAACCATCAAGTCACAGGCTGTAAGGCTTCCCTACGAAGCTTCTGACGGCAATACGTATCTTTTAAACCTCATAGACACTCCCGGCCACGTTGACTTCAATTACGAGGTCTCAAGGTCGCTTGCTGCCTGCGACGGCGCCATTCTCGTGGTCGATGCATCCCAGGGCGTTGAGGCTCAGACCCTCGCAAACGTATATCTGGCTGTCGATGCTGATCTTGAGGTCCTGCCCGTTATCAACAAGATCGATCTTCCTTCGGCAAGACCTGAAGAGGTCCGCCAGGAGATCGAGGACGACATCGGCATCGATGCTTCTTATGCTCCTTTGATCTCAGCGAAAAGTGATATCAACATCGAAGAAGTCCTTGAGAAGGTCGTTGAATATCTGCCGGCGCCCGAAGGCGATGAGACACTGCCTTTGCAGGCTCTTGTTTTCGATTCCAAATACGATTCATATAAAGGCGTTATCGTCAGCGTAAGAGTCAAGAACGGCACGGTAAAGACCGGCGACCGCATCAAGATGATGCACTCCGGCAAGGAGTTCACGGTTACCGAACTCGGCATGTTCCATCCCGGCGAACTCGTGCCCACCGAAAGCCTTAAGGCAGGTGAGGTTGGATATATCTGCGCTTCGATCAAGAATGTCAGGGATACCGCTCCGGGCGACACAGTCACTTTGGCTGACAATTCGGCTGATGAGCCTCTTATCGGTTACAAAGGCATCCAGCAGATGGTATTCTGCGGAATCTATCCTGTGGACGGCGCAAGATACGGCGACCTTAAGGATGCTTTGGAGAAGTTAAGGCTCAACGACGCAGCGCTCTCCTTTGATGCTGAGACTTCCGCTGCTCTGGGCTTCGGCTTCAGATGCGGATTCTTAGGCCTTCTTCACTATGAAGTTATCCAGGAAAGACTTGAGCGCGAGTTCAATCTTGACCTCATAAGCACTGCGCCTTCCGTTATCTACAAGATCCATTTGACTGACGGATCCTGTGTTGACTGCTCCAATCCTACGAACATGCCTGATCCGGCATCCATCGACTACATGGAAGAGCCCATCGTAAAGGCTACGATAATGCTTCCAAAGGAATATGTAGGCAACATCATGGAGCTTTGCCAGGAGCGCCGCGGTGAATATACGGATATGAAATATCTTGATGAGAAGCGTGTAATGCTCCACTATCTGATGCCGTTGAATGAGATCATCTACGACTTCTTTGATGCGCTGAAATCACGCACGAGAGGATATGCATCTCTGGACTACGAGCCTGCAGGATATCAGAGATCCAAGCTTGTTAAGCTCGACATTCTGTTGAACGGTGACGCGGTAGACGCCTTGTCGTTTATCGTTCATGCCGACAAGGCATACGCGAGAGGCAGAAGGATGTGCGAGAAGCTCAAAGAGAACATCCCGAGGCAGCAGTTCGAGGTCCCTGTCCAGGCAGCGATCGGAGGCAAGATCATTGCAAGAGAGACCATCAAGGCTTACCGCAAGGACGTTACCTCCAAGTGCTACGGCGGTGATATCTCGCGTAAGAAGAAGCTCCTCGAGAAGCAGAAGGAAGGTAAGAAGCGTATGAGACAGGTAGGTTCTGTCGAAGTACCGCAGGAAGCCTTCATGAGCGTACTCAAACTTGATGACGAATAATCCTCATGGCGAATTGCCGGCGGACACTTTTCGCAAGAGTGCCAAATCCCGATGACGGATCAATAAGTTGCTGTCTCGTAACCACCCACTTTTGGGTAACGAATACAGGACTTTCCGTCACCATTTAGTCACCACGTATTCTTTCACCATGTTCATGTGTGCTCGAAAATTAGAGCATCAATAAATAAATCGAATTTGGACACGTTTTGTAACAGCGTGTCCCAAATTCAGCACTTTTCGAGATTTCACCCCGGCCGGCAGCATCCAGCCACATTCGTAAGCATTCGGCATCAGACCTTACTGCATCATGCGGCGGTCCATACCCTGCTTCTCATACTCTGTAGCATTCTCGTTCTCTTCGAACTTCTCAGCTTCAGGTTTTGCCGTCTTAAAGTCGAAGCGCTGCTTCTCGCCATATTTCCAGCCTGTCTCAAGGGATACGAAATCCTTTGTTGTCTCAAAGGCAGAGATGGGGAATGACGGATCGTAATATGCAGCGACACCCTGTTCAGGCGCTATGTCGTGTGAGCTTGCACGTGATAGGATCTCGAGATCCTTCTTTTCTCTTCCGCGGAGGATCTTAGGCAGGATCTCAGCCATGAAATATAATGCCGCGCCGGCTGTGAATGCGATAAGCAGGAGCTCAACGGGATGGTCATAGATAAACCTGATGAAGGACAGGCTGCTCCTGGAATTGCCAAATCCTCTGATAAGACCGATGGCGATCATGGGGATGGCATAAAGACATGCGCGAAGGCCCGTGTTAATGCTTATTGCTTCCATTCTCGCACGTCTTCCGGTGCGCTCGATTGTCTCCCAGCCCTTGGCATAAGGGAATTCGCCGGATACTTTTCCTGTCTGGCCGTTGACTATGTACTGGTATTTTCTGCCGTCGTAGTCGATGCTTAGGAACCAGCAGGGAAGAAGTGCGTACTTGATGTCCTGGTTGTTATATCTTGTTGTGCTCGCATCTGATTCAGGAACGAAATCATCGTAACCGAAAGTGACCTCATCACATACTGCCAGCGCATATCTGTCCAGACGCTTGTAGATACGGTCTGTCATGTCCAGAGGCAGTTCGTCGTATTTTTCTGCGTAATATCCCTGCAGGAATTCCGGTCTGAATCTGACAAGCTCGGAATAGTCGAACGGTTCAGCGGCTGCCATCAGACGGTTTGCGATCTTGAGTTCACCGTCAAAAGGAACGTTCTTCAGTCTGAACTTGACCTTGCCGTAGGTTAAGTGTGAATAATTGCCGCTTGAAGCTGTATAGTTTTCGGCATAAACGGAGTCGACCATCTTGCCCATGTTTCCCTTGCCGGCGACAAAGACCTCAACTTCGGTGGATATTATCCATGTGGGTACATAAAGCCCTGTCATCTTGGCAATGGCCTTCTTGGACTTGAAGTTTCTGGGCAGGTGATCAATGCCTTCACAATATTCCTCGAAGATCTTTATAGCCTTCTCCTTATCGAGCTTGAAAGGAATGATGTAGTCGGGCTTGAATTCTCTTGTGAGCCTTCTCGTGACGAGTGCGGGCGAACCGCAGAATGCGCAGAAGGTTGATGAGGTGTTCTTATCGGTTACGATCTCCGCGCCGCAGGAATTACATACGATCTCGACCCTGGATTCGTCGTCTTTGCTGACTTCGATGGTGCCGTCGTAATTCTTCTCGGGATTCACGATGCCGAAAGAACCGACCTTATCAAGTGTCTCGGGGTCAAAAAGACCGCCGCAGCCCCTGCAGATCATTGCGCCGTGGCTTGATTCGTAAACAAGATTAGACGCACAGTTAGGACACTTAACTGAGTCTGCCGAGAAAGTCCTGATTTTGGATGAGCCAAAACCGCCTGCATTGTTTGCAGGATGATCCCAAATTGCCATATCAATCTACCCCTTAGATATAAAAATCTATAGGTAAATATACAATAACCTCTGATTTTTTGTCAATTATAATTGACCCATTCCGCGCGCTCGAAAACCGGACGGCCGGTATGTGCTCTGCGGCCTGTCTTCGTTAATCCTTCCTGTCCGGATAGCGATGCCCTAAGGAATGCCATAGACCTCATCCTGTTATGTGAGCAGGCGGCAGGATTAAGGCCTCACTCCGGCTTTCGCGCTGTGATCCCGTAGCACCTTCGTAGCAGCCTTATCATGCCTCCAAACGTGTTGGCTCTGATGTACTTATCAAGCAGGTCATCCTCGATGGTTCTGTCTTCGTCGCAAACATTAAGAATGGGAACCCTTTGAAGGAATGATTTGAAAGACTCCCTGTCTTTGAAGTATTCGCGCTCATGGATCGGAACGAGCTCGACACCGGCAAATCCTGCGCCGAGAACGGCTTCATAGTCGGTGATGCTCACAGGAACAGGATCGTCAAATCCCTGTCCGCGCCCGAATACCATCTTCAGTGCATGGCAGTCGTACTTGTCGACGCCTCTGATAAGAAGCAGTCCTCCGGGTTTTAAGCACCTGATGATCTGGTCAGGCGCCGTTATCGTGTGCCTGGCGGTGACGATGTCAAAGTAATTATCAGGTACATCCATGTTAAGGTTGTCCATGACCTTGAAAGTAATGTCTGTCCTTCCGCTTTTTTCAAGGTTTTTGCATGCTGTCCTGATCATCTCGGGTGAATAGTCTGTGGCAAGTATCTCAGCGCATACCGGGTAGTTTGCAATGACCTTCTCGCCGCCTGCCGTGCCCAGATCCAGGATCCGTGAATCCGGCGTGGCAAATCTCTTGATCAGATCGATAAGGTCCCAGTCCGTAAGACTTTCGGACACGATTCCATACTGGTCGAACGACCAGTTCGCCTGCTTGTTGAAGTAATCGAATACGTTGTTCTGTGACATAAAAAAAGAACCTCCTTTCACGAACAACAAATAGTGACCGCTTATCACGGCCCTTGGTGTCATTCATGATGAGATTCTAAGGTTCTTATCATTGGTAACCCCGCCATAAGGCGTCGCGGTAACAGAGCGCGAATAACTAATTACCCTGTTACGATGTCAAAATATCATATCCCGTGCGCGAAAACAAGATGGAACGCAGATCATGCGCCGCATAGTATCACGGTCCGCAATCATCATGTGACGCAAAACAAGATGGAACGCAGATCATCATTGGCTACAAAAACTCATAAGACGCAAAGCCTCATTGTCCACTGAATCTCAGATCTCCTCAGTGCCCATCTCATCGAGCAGTTCTTCGTATCTTGTCAGCGCATTATATATGCCGTCCTCAGAAAGCACACCGCGCTTGAGATCTGCAGGGAGAAGGCCCTTTTCATCGAGCGCAAAATCGGCTTTCCAGTTCCTGCCTTCGTAATATCTCTCGAGTTTGGAGACATCTTTTTGGATGGCAGAAAGTCTTTCTGAAGACGCGGCCTGATCCTCACAGTTTTCGAGCAGGGAGATGGTATCAAGGAGCTTATCCAGTATCATTTCCATCTTTTGGATCCTGGTTACCGCTTCAGTGATCTTGCTGTTCTTTTGCTTAGCCATAGGTTTAGTCCTCTTTCTGATGACCGGAATCGCATGAAAAATTGGTGTTTATTCTCTCTAACTATAATGGTATCATTCATTACTATTATCCAGAAAGGAGATTCCGAACCTTATGAGAGATAACCTTAAGCGAATGATCAGTTACTATAAGCCCTATCTGGGAACTTTCTTCCTGGATATGTTTTTCGCGGTACTGGCATCAGCGATAGCTCTGGTGATCCCTCTCGCGGTAAGGAATATCACTTCGACGATTCCTGATATGACGCCGGAAGCGGGCATGCAGAAGATCCTCGTGATCGGGGGCATCCTGATAGTGCTCGTCATTGTTCAGTTCTTTGCGAACTACTATATCTCCTATTATGGTCATGTCATGGGCGCGAAAATGGAATATGACATGAGAGCAGAGATCTTCTCGCATTACCAGAAACTCTCATTCTCGTTCTACGATGACCAGAAGGTCGGCCAGCTCATGAGCAGGATCACGAGCGACCTCTTTGAGATCACGGAGCTCCTGCACCACGGACCCGAGAACATAGTCATTGCGCTGATCAAGATCACCGGCGCATTTATAATACTTGCAGGCATCAGCGGATACCTGACTCTTGCTGCGTTTGTTTTGCTGCCGTTCATGTTCTGGTTTGCATACGTGCTCAACAAGCGTATGCGCAAGGCTTTCAGGCAGAACAGGGTAAAGATCGCCGAGATCAACACGCAGATAGAAGATAATCTCTCGGGCATCAGAGTTGTTAAATCGTTTGCTAACGAGGACATCGAGAACGCGAAATTCAAGGAAGGCAACGACGGGTTCCTGCGTGCCAAGAAGGCAAGCTATCTTAACATGGGAATCTTCCATTCAGGCATGACTGCTTTCACGCTCCTTATCAACATAATCGTTATCGTTGCAGGCGGCGTGCTTATGGTCAAAGGTCTGGTCAAAGTACCTGATTTCATTACATTTCTGCTCTATATAAATGTCTTCACCGAACCGGTCAGGATGATCATTGATTTCACCGAGCAGTTCCAGAACGGTTACACCGGATTCGAGCGATTCGTTGAGATGATCAGCATCGAACCTGACATCAAGGACAGTGAAGGCGCAGAGGTTTTGAGCGATGTTAAGGGTGACATCACATTTGAAGATGTCTCGTTCAAGTATAAGGAAGGTGCGCACAGGGTCCTCCGCCATATCGATCTTGATGTTCCTGCTGGCTCCTATGTCGCGCTTGTAGGTTCGTCCGGCGGCGGCAAGACAACGCTCTGCAGCCTTATTCCGAGGTTCTATGATGTCACAGGAGGAACCATCAGGGTGGACGGGAAGGACATAAGGGATGTTACCTTAAAGAGCCTCAGGGACAACATCGGAATCGTCCAGCAGGATGTCTATATGTTCGCAGGAACGATCCTCGAGAACATCAGTTACGGCAGACCGGGCGCAACCAAAGAGGAGATAATTGAGGCTGCAAAGCTTGCCAACGCGCACGACTTTATCACATCTTTGCCAAACGGCTACGACACCGATATCGGCCAGCGCGGCGTCAAGCTCTCGGGCGGCCAGAAACAGCGCATCTCTATAGCACGCGTGTTCTTAAAGAACCCGCCGGTGCTGATCTTCGATGAAGCCACATCTGCGCTTGATAACGAGAGCGAGAATATCGTCAAGGAGTCATTAGAGCGCCTTGCAAAGAACAGAACGACTCTGGTCATCGCTCACAGATTATCCACGATCCGCAATGCTGAAAGGATATTGGTCCTTACTGAGAACGGCATTGAGGAGAGCGGCACTCACGAGGAACTCATGCAAAAGGGCGGAGTGTATGCTTCGCTGTATAAGTTTAATGCATGAGTGGTGAGTAAAGGGTCAGAAGAGCAGGGCAGATTTATATCCATATCCACGCTAAGCAATTAATGCTGGTGCAAGGCTGTAGCACCTGAAAGCTGCGCCGTCAATGGACGTAAACTTGCCTGAAGGCACCATTGACCGCTTGCCTTTGCAGGTGCTTGTTTAGTGTTCAAGAGGTCGGATGCCCGACCTTGCATCTTAGATGCCTGTCTTTAAGACTATCGATGGGGAAAAAGCGAACTGGACGGTATATTTACTCGATAAAATCGATAGTTGCACCTTTGATATCATAAAATTGGAAAAAATAGGGTTTTTGTTGCATTGAAGAACCTCTCCGGTATCATAAAATGCCGGAATTTAAGGATTTTGTTATATTTTCGAGCGCGCGCGTATCATAAAATCGCAAAAACAAGGGCTTTTGTTGCATTGGAGTACTCTTCCGGTATCACAAAAAGCCTGAATTTAAGGATTTTATGATATTTGCCCCCGCTATCAATGTCCGATTTGCCTGCCAGTATCTTAAAATCGAAAAAATCGGGGATTTAAGATACGCCGGCGGCGGCCGCGCCCATATAATTGTGTAAATTCAAAATAAAAGAGCCGTGTGGCTTAACCTTGTATAATTAGTTTGTCCAGAACAATTAAGGAGGTTAAGAACATGACTTCTTCTTTTAAGCATTTAAAAAGCTTATCGGCAACACATCCAATTCTAGTAAAGGATGCATTAATTTCTATTATTATTACTAGCACTTTTACTAGCAGAAGCCTTGAAAATGGGTGTAAAAGACGAAAAATGATGAAATGTCATAAATAAGGTGAATGTTCACCAAACCCTTGTAAATACTACAAAAATGGCTTCCCATGAACCAACATGGAAAGCCACAAATAATGGTGCGCCTGACAGGACTTGAACCTGCACACCTCACGGCACCAGAACCTAAATCTGGCGTGTCTGCCAATTTCACCACAGGCGCATTTGCCCGTGTATTATAACACTTCGGCGGTCAAATAGCATATTTAATGCCGATGTAATATTCGTAAAACAAAGCTATGTTAAGATTACAACGTAGTTCAAGACCGTTTTGCATGTCATTTCAGGAGTTTTGATAAGGTGTCTGACAAGAGAAAGCGCAAGGAAAACCTGATAACCGCACTGCTTATTGCGGGCATGTGCATTGTTATCGGCGGCACTATCATCTTTGTCGTTAAGTATTCTAAAAGTGATAACAAGGATCTTCAGCTGCCTCCCGGAATGACGGAAGCAACAGGGATCCTTACTGAGAACTCCGGAGAGAATTCAGAATCAGTTACAGAGACTGCAGCGACTGATACACCCACACCGACTCCGGTTCCGACAGATACGCCGACGCCTGAACCTACGGCGAGCCCGACGCCTTCGGACACACCGACTCCTTCGCCCACACCTGTTCCGCAGAAGCTCAAGAATCTTAATGATTACGGCCCGGGTGATGTTATCAGCAAGAGCAAGATCGACAGGGATAATCTGTCGGATTATTTCACTTCTTCGACTATTGAAGAGGGCGGCAGCGTCTATAACAGGATCAACGGCAAATCCTATGTGAGCAACAGCAATATCTCGCTCAGCGATCTGAGATATCTTAAGATGCTGCATATCAATTTCGACGGCGATTACCAGGTCGGCGAGATGATAGTAAATAAGAGCGTCGCAGGAGAAGTATTAGAGATTTTCGAGATACTGTGCGCGGAAGGATACCAGATCCATTCGATGTACCTGATAGATAATTACTGGGCAGGCGACGGCGAGTCGTCAGACTGGTATTCGATCGACGACAACAACACTTCATGCTTCTGCTACCGTCCGGCGACGGGTTCGGGTAATCTCTCGAAGCATGCTCTGGGCAAGGCTATTGATATCAACCCGCAGCAGAATCCTTATGTCACTTATAATTCGGACGGAAGCCCCAAATATTCACATGACAATGCGTCGAAGTACGTAAGCAACAGATCGTCTGACACGGCGCACGTAATAACGACTTCAGACAGGGCGTATGAGCTCTTTACCGAGCGCGGATGGACGTGGGGCGGAAGCTGGAACAGCCCTAAGGATTACCAGCATTTCCAGAAGTCTTAAGCCTTTTGAAAGTGAGCGTGCGGCGGCGCTTTTTATACCGCGCGCCCGAAAACATGACTTAAAAGAAGCGTTTTCGAATTTGCGGTAAATGAAAGATAATTGACTATCTGATTTTCACTTGATAATATTTTGGAATGAATAATCCTGACAGAAGAAAACAGATACTGGACATTCTTGAGGAAGAGGGCGAGATCAACACGACCGTTCTTTCGACAAGGCTTGGCGTCACGGGCGCCACCATAAGGACGGATATCAGAGCGCTTGAAAGGGAGGGCGCTATCATAAGATTCCACGGAGGGATCAAGCTTCCCCACAAGATGTCTTCATACAGCGGCGAGAACTACATGGTCAGAGCCGTTACGCACGTTGACCTTAAGAATGCGATAGGCGCGAAGGCCGCGACCCTGGTTGCAAACGGAAATACCATTTTCATGGACGCGAGCTCGACTACCTTTCATATGATTCCTTACCTGAAGAAGGCCAAGGACGTTACAGTAATAACCAACGGAATCCATACGGCAATGGAACTTCAGAGGAATTCCAACTTCAAGTCGATCATCATCCTGGGCGGCATGTTGAGGCCGCATTCGGGTGCGATCGAGGGGCTTTCATCTAAGGAAATGATAGGAAGACTTTCGGCGGAGTTTTATTTCGTTTCAGGCAACGGGTTCTCAGCCGAGGCCGGACTTTCAGGTGATAATTTTTTCGAGCTCGAACTTAAGAGACTTTGTGCCGACCGCGCGAAGAAGATCGTTGCATTGATCGACTCCACCAAATTAGGCGCCGATTCTGCATCTTCTTTCATTCCGGCAGACAGGATCGATTACCTGGTCACGGATTCGGGTGCATCTCCCGAGAGCGTTGCGCTGTGCCGCGCAAAGGGAATTGAAGTCCTCATAGCAGAGGTCTGAGATCCAAAGCAGCCGCTTGTAAATGAACGCAAGGTGCGGGGGCACCCCGTCTTGATATGGCGGGAGTCTCAAAGTTGCCTATTTTAACAATTTCTATTTATTTTTCTTTTAATGTATAATATTCGGATGAAGTCATTTTCTTTTCACCGAGGTTAGAAGAATGCAGATAAATCCGATAATTTTGCCCAGCTGGCTTACCAGCAAATGCGTTTTCCAGCAGGGCGTTGAGATTAAGATCGAAGGTGTGGCGGCACCAAGCGCAACTGTTACGCTCGAGATCGTCAAAGACCCTACTGACGGAAGGAAGGTCAGTAAGCTCGATACCGATTACGGTGTTATCTTAAGCCGTGAAGCTACGACATCTTCGAAGGGTAAGTTCAGTTTTACGATCCCGCCTTACAAGGCATCAAGTGACGCTTACACATTCACTTTCAAGTGCCTTACCGACCAGACCACTCTGACCGACATAAGATGCGGTGACGTCTGGGTATTCCTTGGCTCTGATTTCCTCTCGATACCGATGAAGGAAGCCAATGCGACAAAGGCTCCTCTGAAGCGCAAGGTTATGAACTACCTGAGATTCTTCTCGCCCGTAAGAAACGGTCTTGAGGAAGGCGAGGAGATCTATCCTGCTGAAGACAAATCCCATTACAGGAATGCTGAGTGGATCAAGGTCACTGAGACCGCTAAGCTTGCAGAAGTATCTTCTTCCGCATTCGCATTTGCATACCGTTTGAGCGACCAGATCTCATATCCTGTCGGAATCGTGGATCTTGCTTATAATGACTCGACGATCCTTAACTGGATCGCGCCTTTTGCGATGGACAGAGTTGAAGCTTTGAAGGATGTTGTCACAGGCATGGGCCTTTACCTTGATGAGGAAGGCTATAAGAATCTTCTTGCGATCGACGCGAAGAAGAAAAAGGCCGCCGAACTCAAGGAAGAATACAAGAAGACGATTGATGAAGGTGATATCGACATCTCAATGCAGGATGAGATAAAGCGCCTTGCAGGTGAGGATCCTGATGACATCAAGCCTCTTGATATCGACTTCCCGACATCTGATGACAGTTCACTTAATGCATCCAAGGGCCACAAGGAGAATATCTCATTCTCGTCAGCAAGCCAGCTCGATTTCGGCATGATACCCGAGAAGAAGGAAGATTCCGGCAAGCTGAGCGCTGAAGACGAGAAGAAGTTCATAAGACTCAAGTACAGAATGGCTATCCTATACAGGACCAAGCTCGTTCCTTTGAAGAGCCTTTCCGTAAGAGGATTCTGTTTCTCACCTGACAAGGGCGAACTGCTCTTCGAGAGATACGACCTCTTCCTCATGGGACTTCTTACAACGCTTGCAGAGGTTTTCGAGCCCAAGGAAGTATACGATGAGACCGTAATGCCTTCGATACTCTTCGTTACGATGCATCCTAACGATGTTGACTTCGACAATCCCTACAGCGTTCTCGAATTCAACGAGAATTTCACTGCATTTACGAAGCTCCTTTCAATGCCTTCCGGAATCGTAAGCATGCACGACATGCTCCTTCCCGATAAGACGATCAGCTTTATCCTCGGTATGAGACTTGCGACCATCGCGCTGGGCACACATTTCTCGCCCAAGATGAGTAAGTCCTCACCTGAGCCTAACGATATTGAGATCGCAGGCAACAAGAGGATCATCAAGTTCAGTAATCTCGGATCCGGTCTTAATATCCAGGATGCCACCGGTGAGATCACCGGATTTGCCGTAGCAGGCGAGGACAGGATCTTCTATCCCGCGCATGCAAAGAGTCTTTACGGCATGTGCGTAATGGTATGGAGAGACGATATCGAAGAGCCCGCATCCATCACTTACGGATTCACGCCTTTCCCGCATGACGCAACGCTCAAGAACGGTGAGGACCTTCCGATCCTGCCTTTCAGATTCGACAGGGATCCTGCATATTTCGCACCTGACTTAAGCTTCACTCACTGCGACAAGCTTGAATTTGTCGGCAAGAGGACTCCTGAGTCAGAGTTTGAGACTCTGGAGATCTACAGGACGTTCAAGGGCAAGGGAATCATTTCACAGGACAACATCCACAAACTTACAGGCAGCGCTTCTTTGAGGATCCGTTATGAGACCGACAAGTCACTTTACGGATTCGAACCGTGCCTCGAGTACGCATCACTTTTCGCGCCCATCGAGATATACGGAAGAAGAAGGATCCAACTTTCCATATTTAATCCTGACCAGAAGAAGAAAAAGCTCATCGTTGAGGACTTCGGCGAGGCTGAGATCAAGCAGCAGCTGACGTGGCAGACGATCACGCTTGAGTATTCCGAAGACGGGCCCATCAGACTTAACAGCCTGAGAATATATATTGAAGACAAGGACAGGAATGGCGAGATCTATATCGATGCCATCAACTTTATCTAATTAGAAAGGACTAATTCATGGCCAACAAGCTTCTTTCTGCAATCGAGGATGATGTCTTCTTATCTGAGGGCTCAGTGCCGATAGTAATTGAAGGCTTAGAGCATTCCTACGATACAAAGGATTCACTGCCCGACGAGAGCATGCATAATTCGCATGAGCTCCTGTATCTCCGTGAAGGTAAGATCGAGGCGGTTATCGGAGGTGAGACAGTTCAGCTGACCACGGGTTCCGTTGTCGTAATAAGACCTCTCATAAGGCATAAACTTGTCATCAAGAGCGGCAAGGCTGACATGCTTAATCTCTACTTCGGTTTTGTTCACGATACAACTGATCTTGAGCTTACCAAGGAGACAAGCAAGATCAACAGCAATGCGCAGGTCAAGACCAACAGTGCGGGTCCCAGTGTCTCGATTCCGGGCTCGCTCGCGAAAATCTCACTCGAGAGTTTCCTTAAATTTGCAGACCTCGGCATCACTGAAGACAACGAGATCACAAGACAGCCCTTCTTCGTTATCAAGGGCAACGAGAAGAAGGAGATCGACCAGCTCGCAGAGCGCATAGTCATCGAGAATTCGGAGAACCGCTATGCAAAGGACCTCATGGTCCACACGCTTACCGTCGAGCTCATGATCATCCTCTCAAGAGCTCTGCGCGGAGAATGGGAGGAGAGCTTAAGAGTTAAGAACGGCAAGGCTAAAGAACTTGTCGCTATCGCAAAGCAGTATATGGATGAGAACTTCGATCAGGGAATCACCGTATCGGAGGCCGCTTCATACGTATTCTTAAGCCAGGGCTATTTCACCCGTGCTTTCAGGGATGAGACAGGAATAAGCCCTATGAACTATCTCATGAAGAAGAGGATCGAGAAGGCGTGCAAGCTTCTCCAGAACAATGAGATAAAGGTTTCCGCGATATCTTTGCAGTCAGGATTCTCATCACCGCAAAGATTCAATGTCGCATTCAGGAAACAGATGGGCATGACACCCATGGAATACAGGAAGAAATATCTTTGAGATTGAAGGTGTAACAGATGTACGATTACGCAAATGACAATTCCATACCTGAGGAGAGCCGTCAGAACATGGACCTCCCGAAGATCGAGAATGCCGTAAGGGAAATTCTCGAAGCGATCGGCGAAGACCCGGAAAGGGAAGGCCTTCAGGAGACTCCCCAGAGAGTTGCGAGAATGTACGCTGAAGTCTTCCTGGGACTTCACAGGGATATCAACAAGGACATCAAGACTTTCCACGGCGAAGGCAATGACGAGATGATCCTGATAGGTGACATCCCGTTCTATTCGATGTGTGAGCATCACCTTCTTCCTTTCCACGGAAAGGCTCATGTCGTATATATCCCCAAGGACGGCAAGATCTTCGGCCTTTCAAAGGTTGCTAGGATCGTCGATACATTATCCAGAAAGCCCCAGCTTCAGGAGAAGCTCACATCAGAGATCGCCGATGCGATCGAGAAAGCGGTTGACGCAAGATCTGTCTGCGTCGTTCTTGAAGCAGAGCACCTCTGCATGACCATGAGAGGCATAAGAAAACCGGGTTCCAAGACCGTCACCTCCGCAATGAGAGGCGGCTGCCGTTCAGATATCAGAACAAGAAACGAAGCTCTTGCACTCATCAACAGGCAGCGTTCCGGAATTTAAAAGAGAGATCAGAAAATGAATTCAACAGACGGAAGATTCTCAGGAATATACAAGTGCGGCAACAGAACGCTCGAGTTCGGTAAGAAGACGCTCATTATGGGCATCTTAAATCTCACACCGGATTCCTTCTCCGACGGCGGAAGATATACAGATGTTGATTCGGCTGTTGACCAGTGTGCGCGCATGATCAAAGAAGGTGCTGACTGCATCGATATCGGTGCTGAATCAACGGGTCCCAAAGCGGTTCCGATCACGGAAGAAGAGGAGCTTGAAAGGCTCATTCCTTCTCTTACCGCAATCAGGAGCAGATTCGATATCCCTTTGTCAGTGGACACTTACAAGTCCGGTACGGCAGCACAGGCAATTACGGCAGGTGCCGACATCATTAATGACGTTAACGGATTCCTGGTTGATCCTGATATGGCAAAGGTTGTTGCAGACAGCGGCGCCGGATGTATCCTCATGTTCAACAGAAGGACCAGAGGCGACGATTTCCCGGCTTTCGAGCCTATCAGCAGACGATGTGTAAGAGAACTTACCGAAAGCATTGAGATTGCCAGGAAAGCCGGTATGACGGACAACATGATCATGACAGATCCAGGCATCGGCTTCGGCACGACAAGAATCGAAGATGCTGAGCTTACGGCTTCTTTGCTCTCCCTCGGTATGCAGGGCAGACATCCGGTCCTTTATGCCGCATCCAGAAAGCGCTATGCAAGGATATTTGCAGGCGGTGATGCCGCTACCGAGGCCCAGCTCGACTATGCCACCGCAGGGCTCTCGTTCACGGCAGCATCTGTCGGTGCTTCAATCGTGAGAGTCCACAATGTCGCTGCGTCGAGAATGGCTCTGAACTCTTTTGACGAAACGTTCTACGCGTTCGCAAATTTGTGATTTTCGAAAGGATAAGAGGAATTGGATAAGATCACGCTCTCGAAAATGGAATTTGAAGGACATACCGGCTGTTTTGACTTCGAGAAGAAGGACGGCCAGAAGTTCATTGTGTCGCTGGACCTCTTCGTTGACAGGATCAGGGGCTGCTATACGGATGACCTGGCTGATACCGTTGATTATTCGAATATCTATGAGGTCACAAAAGAGACCGTTACAGGTGATGACGGCAATCTTATAGAGCGCCTTGCCCAGAAGATCGCTGATGCTGTTCTTGAGGCAGATAAGCGGATCTTGAAGGTAAGGGTGAACGTATCCAAGCCCGAAGCGCCGGTAAAGGGAATTTTCGAGACTATGGAAGTCACGATAGAGAGGAACCGAAAGGAGTTCGTCATTGTCTCCCTCGGAAGCAACATGGGCGACAGGGAAGCCAATATCCTCGCGGCTGAGAAGGCGCTCCAGGCCATAGACGGCAACGAAGGCTTCAAGTTCGCGTCGATCTATGAGACAGAACCCGTGGGACTTGAGGATCAGCCTTATTTCCTCAATACCTGCGTCGGGTTCTATACAGATATTGAGCCTTTTGAACTCCTCGATAAGATCCACGTGATCGAGAACGATCTCTTAAGGACCAGAGAAGTTCACTGGGGTCCGAGGACCATCGATATCGACATTATTTCCTACGGTGACAGGGTCATAATGAAGCCTGAACTAACAATTCCTCATCCGAGATGGAATGTCAGGTCATTTGTGACCGTACCGCTCAGGGAGATCAAAGATGTGGACATTGATCACCCCGATGACAAAAAAGTGTCCCTATATCGGAAGCGCTGATAATTGAGTTATCAGGTACCAAAGTTTATAATTAATTGCCACTAGAGAGAAAGTTGGAGGTTTTTATGTCAGAAAACAACCAGGGCGCACCGGTTCAGCAGTCGAATAACCGCAATAACGAACAGGGCTTTAACAAAGAAAACAGGCGCCAGAGATCTGATTCGGAGAAGCAGGGCAACCCCAGATACAGGAACCGCAATCAGAATCACAGAAGAAGAAATAACGGCCAAAGACAGGGCGGTAACGAGAATAAGAGACAGAATAACGCGGAATTCCAGAATGAAGGGAAGAACCGTGATAACAGAGAGCGCAATTACGACCGCGAGAAGCAGGGCGGACGCGAGAATAACAATAATAAACAGTTCAAGCGTGAGCGCGAGCAGAACCAGGGCAATGAGAAGCGCAGCCAGCAGTTCAATCAGAACCCCAGGAAGAATAAGCGCAGCAGAGAGATAAATGAAGAAGTCGCCAAGAATGTTAAGAAGGTCGAGACTATCGACGACATCAGGAGCGACAACGCCAGAATAACCAAGGAAATATATCTTGAGATTGCATCACTCAAGAATATCAATCTCAACTGACGATGAAGGGCATATTTATCACTTTTGAAGGCATTGACGGCTGCGGCAAGAGCACGCAGTGCGAGCTCCTTAAGGACTACCTTAAGGACAACGGCAAGGACTTCATCTTTGTAAGGGAACCAGGCGGCACGGAGATCGGCGAGCGCATCAGGGAGATCCTTCTCGATAAGAAGAATTCCCGCATGACCGCAAGGACCGAGCTGCTTCTTTTCGAGGCAGCCAGAGCACAGATCACGGATGAAGTGATCAAGCCGGCTCTTGAAGAAGGTAAGATCGTATTATGCGACAGGTTCTTTGATTCCTCATCGGCATATCAGGGAATGGCAAGAGGCATGGGCATGGATTTCGTTGCAGGGCTTAACATGGCGGCAACGGGCGGCCTTAAGCCGGATGTTACATTCTTTTTCGACATCAGCGCGGAAGAAGCTCTTGCAAGGCGCGGCAAGAGGGGCGAAGCCTCTGACAGGATCGAACTTGCCGGCTTGAAGTTCCAGGAAGACGTGCGCAAAGGTTATCTGGAGCTCGCAAAAGACTCAGACGGTCGCATCGTCACGATAGACGCGACGCTCGGCATAGACGAGATATTCAAAGTGGTAAAAGAAAGCTTGGAAGGAAAGATCTGATGGCATTTTCCAATATCACAGGACAGAAGCAGATCAAGCTCAGATTAGCTGCAGAGGCCCAGAGGCGCGGCAGCGGGGCGTATATGCTCTCAGGACCTGTGGGAATGGGCAAGAGGCTCATTGCAGAGGAATTTGCCAAAGCTTTGATGTGCTCTGACGCCGGCGCTGACGGCGCTTGCGGAGTGTGCACTAACTGTAAGTATTTCGATAATTTCACGACACCTGACGTTACCAGAGTCTACGAACCTTCCGAGACCAAGATGATCAAGGTCGACTTCATAAAGGACAATGTCGTCGCGGAGTCCTACTTAAAGCCTCAGTTCGCAAGGACAAAGACGTTCATAATCGACTTCGATTATCTTGGCGTCGAGAGCCAGAACGCTCTTCTTAAATCTTTGGAAGAGCCCAAGAAGGATGTCGTATTCATCCTCACGAGCTCCAATACCGACGCCGTCCTTGATACCGTCATGTCCAGAGTTACCGAGATCAAGCTCGATCCTTACAGCGAAGAGGAATTGGAGCAGATCGTAAGGGCCAACTGCCCCGATCTTGAGGACTCGAAAATCAAATCGGCAGTATATAACAGCGGAAGGATCCCCGGAAAGGCCATAAGTCTTGCAATGGAGGATTCCGGTGTCAGCTTGAGACACGAGATAAACAGCATAATGATCGCAATGCCTGAGAGCTCATATATTGATGTGCTCGAAGACTATTTGGAAGTTCTTAACGGCTTTAAGGACGATGCGAAGATAATCGCTTCATCGATCCTTTTATTCCTTGATGACGCAGGCAGGCTCATCAACTACCCGGAATGCCGCAAGATCAACAACGAACAGGACAGGGAAGCAATCGAGAACTTTGTTCTCACCAATAAACATATAACCACACTTAAATTAGGAAGATGCACTGAAGCGGTAAATACCTTCCTTAGGGCTTTGGAAGTCAATTCAAACTTTGATTCCACTGCATCCGCCATGCTTCTTCGCATACATGAGGAGCTTAAGAAATGAAGATCGTTAATTTACGTACAAGAGACGCGGGCGTCACATTAAGATTCTGCTGCGACGGCTATGCTCTGAGCCTGGGCGACGCAGTCATGATCGACACCGAACTCGGCGAAGAGATAGCATTTGTTGCGCAGGAACCCTACGTCGAAGATACCAAAGAGGAGATCCCCGCTATCAAGCGCATCGCAAATGAGAAAGAGCTTGATAAGTACTACGACATATGCGCCAAGGAAAAGGATGCCTTCTTCAAGTGCAAGGAGCTGATCGCCGCACGTTCTATCGAGATGAATCTCGTTGACTGCGAATATTCCTTCGACATGAAGAAACTGACATTCTATTTCACTGCAGACGGAAGGGTGGACTTCAGAGAACTCGTTAAAGATCTCGCTTATACATTCCGCACCAGGATCGAGTTAAGACAGATCGGTTCAAGAGACCAGGCAAAACTCGTCGGCGGAATCGGAATGTGCGGCAGGGAGCTTTGCTGCTGCTCATTCTTAAACCGCTTCGCTCCCGTAAACTTAAAGCTCGCAAGATCACAGGGCCTGTCCCTTAATCCCGGCAAGCTCAACGGCGCGTGCGGAAGGCTCATGTGCTGCCTCCAGTTCGAGAAGGAAGCATATGACGATGCCCACAGAAGGCTTCCCGAGGCAGGTGCGAGGATCAGAACACCTAACGGAATGGGCCTTGTAACTGACGTTAACTATATCGAAGAGACTGTAAATGTTAAGTTCGTCACCGAGAACGACACCGAGATCGAGAAATTCTCATGGGCAGCTCTTGAGGATCTTAACCATGATATGGCTAAGCGCAACAGCAAGAATACTGCATTTAACGACTATCCGGACATGAACGGCGCTTACAGCGATTCCGACGGCGACGAAGAGTAACCCTCACGTTATCGACAAAAGTCGGTAAATACTTGTTGATTTTGCCTTTTTGTGAAATAATCAGTTATCAATCTGAATAGGAGGATATTTTTTATGGCATATGTAATTTCTGACGCTTGCGTTTCTTGCGGCACATGCGCTGATGGCTGCCCCGTTGGAGCTATTTCTCAGGGTGATACACAGTACAACATCGACGCTGATGTTTGTGTTTCCTGCGGTGCTTGCGAAGCTTCCTGCCCTACAGGCGCTATCGCTGAAGGCTAATAGATCGTAAGATTTAAACCAAGCAATCTTAACGCGTTCCTTAGGGGACGCGTTTTTTATTATGGTTTGATTTTTAGTTCGAGTTGAAAATCTCAATTTGCGAGCATCTTTATTATTGGACACGTTTTGTGACATTAGCGTGCCTAAAATCTACACGCAACAGGGAACTTCTGCTTTTCGAAAACGCTGAAAAAGAGTTTCAGTCAAATATCAGTACAACAGCATTAATGTTCTTGTTAAACAGGTAACCAGGGACGGCAACGGAATACTCCTTACAAGCTATGAGTACACTATCGGTGCTAATGGCGAGAGAACGTCCGTTAAGGAACTGGGCAGAACTGTTGACTATGAATATGATGAGCTTAACAGACTGCTGGTCGCGAAACAGTTTACTATGTAACTCCGGATGGAATTGTTGAAAAAAATAGAATACCGGATAACTATATAGACAATCCATATAGAAGCGGAAGTTTTGGTATATTGGATGAAAACGGTAAATATGTTGAATAATTGAGAATTGACCCGGCGACTTCGCCTGGGAAAAAGGGACCAGATTATTCGCATTATCATGTTGACGGGGGGAAAGAACACTTTAGTTCAAGGCCAGGTGATAATAATCCGTTAGGTTTTTAGGAGGCAACAATCATGGATATAAGAAAAATAGAATTGCATGATGAAAAGCTTATAAGTATTATTATGAGTTCAAACACCGGCTTTTTTGATATGATTAAAATATTGGTTGAGTATCAGAAACGTACTTTGGTAATTCAATGTAATGACTGCTATTCGGCAAAGTTGGATTGCAATTTGTTTATTAGTGGTTGTGATACTATAAGAAACTTTTCTCTTGAAAAAATCAATGTAGAACAATTTATCAGCAAGTATCCGGAAAGGAAGATTTCTATTCCCTTGTATAAAATATCTTTAAATACAAATACATCAAATTCTGATATAGAAATAATTGCAAAAGATATCAATTGTTATCATGAATATTCAGATAACTCATAGCATTAATACTGTGGTTTGACAATTAGCTCGTTAAAAAGACAATCCCTTTGTCTCTCAATATATATTTTTTCCTAATGTATCTGGTTGGGAAATAGGAATAAACGGAGACACTGGTGTAATATATCATGCACTATATAAAGGATAGGAGACAGCCGGATATGTTGTTGATGGGCATCATAGATTGATAGTTGCCAAGAGACTTCATATGCAAGAAGTACCAATTGAAGAAGTGCATTTACCATATAAAGGATACAATAACGTTAATGATTTGTTTTGGTAAATGCTAATATAAGGAGGAAATACTATGGCAATTTGGCAAATTAGTTTTTATGCTGTTGAGAGAAATAAGACTATTCAAGATGAAGACATTTGTTATTGGGAGAAAGAACCCGCTAACGCTCGAAGTATTGTTTTTTTGACCCAATGCGAAAGCTGGTCAAATGACATTATACAATACGGAAATGATCAAAGTACCTGTATAGAATTGTTTTTGGAAGAACAAAGAGTAGTTGAAATAGAAATAAGATTAGATTTACGATCAATAACTAATTTGATCTTGAATGATGTTTTGAATTATATTACGAATTTAGATGCGTTAATCTATTATGAAAATAGTTTAATAGAACCTACAATTACAAATTTTAAGAGTTTAATAGTTCGATCTGCTGCATACAAGTTTTGTAACAATCCGTTAAAGTTTATTGATGAGATTAATGGTAGTGACATTTGCTAGAACTGATATAAAAAACTCTATCAGACATACTGACAGATATACAGGCAGAAGGCACTGAATTTTGGCACGAAGCCTTCTTCTGATATAATTGAAGCATAAAATGGTGCGTATGTTTATAGATTTGATCCTTCTACCAATGAGGTTTTTGTGGGCACTTCATCAGGCGGTAAAATCAAAACATACTATATTTGGGACGGACGAACAGATGATGCAGTTATTTCGTTTTTGAAGGAGAATGGTCTATGGAACTAAATAGACATGAAGTTAATAAGATTATAGAAGCAATTAGACATGGGAGAAACATGTTTTCGAGCTAAGAATGGTGAATATAACATAGATCTATATTTCATTGGTGTTGAATATATAAATATGCCTTTAGGCAGAAATAAAACAGGAGTATTAGTTAACACTGAAGATAAGGATGTAGCTTATATATCAAAAAGAATGGGAAAGGAAGTGCCTAAAGATAAAATCCATGTTTTTTGTTTTGAAGATTCCAGACGATACATAGTTGGAACAAGAGCAGGGTTTTATAAAAACACATTCGTTGATTATGAATTATATGACGGCAGATAAAGGATGAATGCCAGTTGTTAGGCAAAGTGTATTTGGGGGTAATAGCTGATGTTTGATGAATTAAGGGAAGAAGTG
>JAFWQC010000102.1 GCA_017509245.1 Clostridiales bacterium
AAATAAAAATGCTTTTCAACCAAGAAACCGCTTAAACCATGTGTTTTTAAGCTTTGTGTGAGGTGATTCGTTAACAATGGTCCATTCCGTAAAACAAGGCAAGACAGAGCGACAGTCGTATTCCAAGATCAAAGAAGTAATCGAGGTGCCTAACCTTATCGAGAACCAGAAGCAGTCTTATCAGTGGTTCATCGATGAAGGTATGCAGCAGATCTTCGACGAAGTTTCTCCGATTACAGACGATCAGGGCAAGTACGAAGTCTATTTTGTCGGCAAGATTTTCGATTCTGAGAATCCCTGTGATCCCACAGGCAAGGAGAAGGACGGCAAGGGTAAGAGAGGCAAGGAGACAAAGACTCCCGTTAAGCTTACCAAGTCGGCTATTATCGACAGCTGCAAGAAGAACGACAGCAACTATGCTGCTCCCTTGAGTATTCAGCTCCGACTCCACAACAAGATTGACGGAACAGTAACTGATGAGACAGCTTTCGTCGGCAATTTCCCGATCATGACTGATCAGGGCACATTTATTGTCAACGGCGCAGAGCGTGTAGTAATCAATCAGATCGTAAGATCTCCCGGCGCTTACTATAGCGAGATGAGATCCAAGATGGGCAACAGGCTCCTTTCCGCAGAGCTTATCCCTTACAGAGGATCATGGATCCTTATCGAAGAGGATGAGAAGGAGAGCAAGCTCAATGCCAAGGAGAGAGCACTTAAGGCTGCAGGCGCTCCTGACGCAAACAACGATCCTGACGAATACAACCTCATCTACATCGTGGTAGATAAGTCTCATAAGATCTCATTGTCAGTATTCCTGAGATGCTTAGGCCTCGTAACAGACGAGGACATCATCAACATGTTCGGTGATGAAGAGTGCCTCAGAATGACACTTGAGAAGGATGAGACAAGAAATGCGTCTGACCCCCAGACTGCAGCATTTGCAGAATTCTTCAAGAAGGTACGTAACAACGAGCCTTTCACAGTTGATAATGCAAAGAATATTCTCAACAAGACATATTTCGATTCTCTGAGATATGACCTCGAGCGCGTTGGTATCTATAAGGTCAACAAGAAGTTCGAGCTCTCCTCAAGAATCATCGGAAGCAAGACAGCTGACAACGTCGTAACAGACGACGGTGAGCTTATCTGCAAGAAGAATACTGTTGTTACTGATGAGATCGCTAAGAAGATCGAGGATTCCGGCGTTATGTCCGTTCAGATCTTCCCCAGAAAGCTTGTCCGCGCAGCTGACGAGGATGAGTTCGAAGACGTACCTCTCAAGGTTATCGGCAACGGAAGAGTTGACGCAGAGGTCTTCATCGCTAACAGCATTACAAAGGCTGAATTCAAGAAGTTCGATATCGAGAGAACAGGCATTAACGAGAAGGTTAGAGCAGGCGTTCTCAGAGAGATCATCGAGCAGGTCAAGGAAGAGGGCAAGACAGACATCGCTGCACGTCTTGAGGCAGCTATGGCTGAGCGCAAGGAAGACCTGATGCCCAGAAACCTCACAGTTGACGACATCTATGCATTCGTTTCCTACTACATCGGACTGCACAGAGGCGTCGGCAGGATCGACAACATCGACCACCTGGGTAACCGTAGAGTTAAGTCTGTAGGCGAGCTCCTTCAGAACCAGCTCCGTACAGGTATCCAGAGAGTAGAGAAGAACACAAGAGACAGGATCTCCCAGATCTCCAGCAAGGAAGGCGAAGTTGTTACGGCTACAAGCCTCGTTAACACAAGACCTTTGAGCGCTGCTTTCAGGGAATTCTTCGGTTCTTCACAGCTCTCCGCATTTGCTGACCAGAACAACCCGCTCGCTGAGCTTACGAACAAGAGAAGACTTTCAGCATTGGGCCCCGGCGGTATCTCCCGTGAGAGAGCTTCAATGGAAGTCCGCGATATCAACCCTACACACTACGGACGTATGTGTACGATCGAGACACCGGAAGGTCAGAACATCGGTCTTATGACATCCCTGGCTATCTATGCGCGTATCAACAAGTACGGATTCATTGAGACTCCTTACAGAAAGTACGACAAGGAAGCACAGAGAGTTACTGACGAAGTTGTTTACATGTCCGCTGACGAAGAGGACGAGTTCAACATCGCACAGGCTAACGAGCCTATCGATGAGGACGGCCGTTTCATCGGAAAGAAGATCGTATGCCGTTACCTGGACCAGTTCCTGCAGCTTGACCCTGAACAGGTCGACTACATGGACGTATCTCCTAAGCAGCTCGTATCCGTATCAACATCACTTATCCCGTTCCTTGGAAACGACGACGCTAACCGTGCTCTCATGGGCTCGAACATGCAGCGTCAGGCGGTACCTCTTATCAAGCCTGAGGCACCTATCATCGGAACAGGTATGGAATACCGTGCAGCTAAGGACTCCGGCGTTTGCATCGTTGCAACACACGATGGTGTCGTATCCTTCGTTGCATCAGACAAGATCGAAGTTACAACAGCAGAGGGCACTGTAGATACCTACATGCTCGCCAAGTATCAGAGATCCAACCAGAGCACATGCATCAACCAGCGTCCTATCGTTGCCATCGGCGACAAGGTTAAGGCCGGCGATACCATCGCAGACGGTCCTGCAACAGACAACGGTGAGCTTGCTCTCGGACGTAACGTTCTCATCGGATTCACCACATGGGAAGGTTATAACTACGAGGACGCTGTACTCGTAAATGAAAGAATCGTAAGAGATGATGTTTATACATCTATCCATATCGAAGAGCATGAGTGCGAGGCACGTGAGACAAAGCTCGGTGCAGAGCAGATCACAAGAGAGGTTCCGAACGTAAGTGACGACGCTCTCTCCAACCTCGACGAGAACGGTATCGTAATGATCGGTGCTGAAGTTAAGGACGGAGACATCCTCGTTGGTAAGGTTTCCCCTAAGGGTGAGACAGACCAGACAGCTGAAGAGAGACTTTACAAGGCAATCTTCAACGAGAGGGCAAGAGAAGTTAAGGATACTTCAAAGCGCGTTCCTCACGGCGGTTCCGGCGTAGTCGTTGACGTTGTTGTTTCCACAAAGGAGACAAACGGCAACTTGAAGAACGGTGTAGATAAGAGAGTCCGCGTTTATGTCGCTCAGAAGAGAAAGCTCTCTATCGGCGATAAGATGGCAGGACGTCACGGAAACAAGGGTGTTGTCTCCAGGGTACTTCCTGAAGAGGATATGCCCTTCTTACCTGACGGTACAACACTTGATATCTGCCTCAATCCTCTCGGCGTTCCTTCACGTATGAACATCGGTCAGCTCCTCGAGGTACACCTCGGCCGTGCTGCCAAGGCGCTCAACTGGAAGATCGCAACACCTGTTTTCGATGGTGCAAACGAGAACGACATCGCTGATGCATTCGAACTTGCAGGCATCGATAAGGACGGTAAGACTGTTCTATACGACGGACGTACAGGTGAACCTTTCGAGAACAGAGTAACTGTAGGAATCATGTACTACATGAAGCTGCACCACCTTGTTGACGACAAGATGCACGCAAGATCCACAGGACCTTACTCACTCGTTACACAGCAGCCTTTGGGCGGTAAAGCCCAGTTCGGCGGACAGAGATTCGGTGAGATGGAAGTTTGGGCACTCGAAGCTTACGGTGCTGCTCATACCCTCCAGGAGATCCTCACAGTCAAGTCCGACGATATCGAAGGCCGTTCAAAGACATATGATGCCATCATCCGCGGCAAGAACATTCCTGATCCGGGTATCCCTGAATCATTCAACGTCCTTGTTAACGAGCTTAAGGCATTGGCACTCGATGTCCGTACATATACGGACGATAAGGAATATATCGTCGAAGACAGACAGGCATTCGACACATACAGTGAGATGGATGAGTCGACAAGAGCTTCGCTCGACGGTGAAGACGCAGAGTCTCCTTCCGATATCTTCAGCGACGGCTTCGTAGAAGCTGACGAACTCGGAAACATCAAGGAAGAAGACGGCGACTTCGGCGACGATTTCGGCGATGACGACGGTGACATGTAAAGGAGATAAAAGATAGATATGAATGATACAAATCATCTTACAAAAATAAGTATTCAGCTTGCATCTCCCGAGGTCATCAAGAGCTGGTCACACGGCGAGGTTAAAAAGCCTGAGACTATCAACTACCGTACACAGAGACCTGAAGTTGACGGTTTATTCTGCGAGAAGATCTTCGGACCCACAAAGTCCTGGGAATGCCGCTGCGGTAAGTACAAGAAGATCAGATTCAAGGGAATGATCTGCGACAAGTGCGGAGTTGAGGTTACAAAGAACACCGTACGCCGTGAGAGACTTGGTCATATCCAGCTTGCTACACCTGTATCACACATCTGGTATTTCAAGACCCAGCCTTCCAAGATCGGCACATTGCTCGACCTCACTGTTAAGCAGCTCGAGAGCGTACTTTATTACTCAAAGTACATCGTAATCGATCCGGGCAACAGCGTTGAGACAGGTCTTAACAAGCTCGACATCATTACTGAAGATCAGTACAAGAGCGTAAGAGAAAAGTGCGGCAAGGATTCTTTCGTTGCAAAGATGGGTGCCGAGGCTATCAAGATCCTCCTGGCTGAGATCAATATCGACGAGATCATCGATCAGCTCCAGCAGGAGAAGGTCGGTTCCGTAAGCACACAGAAGAGACTCAAGATCAACAAGAGACTTGAGATCGCTGAAGCTTTCAAGGCTTCCGGCAACAAGCCCGAGTGGATGGTCCTTGACGTTATTCCGGTACTTCCTCCGGAACTCCGTCCTATGGTGCCTCTCGACGGTGGCCGTTATGCTACATCAGATCTTAACGATCTCTACAGAAGAGTTATCGGAAGAAATAACCGTCTCAAGAAGCTCCTTGACCTTGGCGCTCCTGAGATCATCGTAAGAAACGAGAAGAGAATGCTTCAGGAAGCAGTTGACGCGCTGATCGACAACGGCCGCCACGGCACACCTGTCAAGGGTTCCACATCCGCTACGAGCAACAGACAGCTTAAGTCACTTTCCGACATGCTCAAGGGTAAGCAGGGCCGTTTCAGACAGAACCTCCTCGGTAAGCGTGTAGACTACTCCGGACGTTCCGTTATCATCGTCGGACCTGAGCTCAAGATGCATCAGTGCGGTCTCCCTAAGGAGATGGCATTAGAGCTCTTCAAGCCCTTCGTAATCAAGAAGCTCGTTGAGATCAACGATAAGCTCAATATCAAGACAGCAAGAAGACAGGTAGACGCAAGAGTTCCTGAAGTCTGGGATATCCTCGAAGAGATCATCAAGGATCACCCCGTACTCCTGAACCGTGCTCCTACACTCCACAGACTTTCTATCCAGGCATTTGAGCCTGTACTCGTAGAAGGCCGTGCCATCAAGCTCCATCCGCTCGTCTGCACAGGATTCAACGCAGACTTCGACGGAGACCAGATGGCTGTACACGTACCGCTTTCCGCAGAGGCTCAGGCAGAGGCAAGATTCCTCATGCTTTCAACAAACAACCTGTTGAAGCCTCAGGATGGTAAGCCGGTCACAGTTCCTACACAGGATATGATCCTCGGCTGCTACTACCTCACAATGGAAGTAGAGAACGACAAGGGCGAGGGTATGGTTTTCGCGTCCATCGACGAAGCACAGATGGCTTACGATGAGCACCAGATCACTCTCCACAGCATGATCAAGGTCCGTGTATCCAGAGAGATCAACGGCAAGGTTGAGACAGGTCTTGTTGAGTCCACACTCGGAAGATTCATCTTCAACCAGATCGTTCCCCAGGATCTCGGATTTGTTGACAGATCCAAGCCGGAGAATCACCTTAAGCTCGAGATCGACTTCAAGAAGCTTGCTGACCAGAAGGCAAAGGCTGCTGAAGCAAAGGCAATTGATCCTGATAAGGAAATTAAGTTCGAGTTTGCTCTCGGTAAGAAGAAGCTCGAAAAGATCATTGCTAAGTGCATTGCCATCCACGGCCTCGAGAGAACAACAGTATTCCTCGATGACGTTAAGGCAATGGGTTACAAGTTCTCCACCATCTCCGGTATCTCTATCGGTATCGAAGACATGATCATCCCTGATATCAAGGATAAGATGATCGCTGAAGGTGACGAGAGAGTTGAAGAGATCAACGAAGCTGCAGAAGAAGGATTCTTCACAGAGACAGAGCGTCACAACGAAGTCACAAAGGTTTGGTCCGAGACAACCAACAACATCACAAAGGCGTTGATGGACAACCTCGATATCTATAACCCGATCAGAATGATGGCTGACTCCGGTGCGCGTGGTTCCAACAACCAGATCAAGCAGCTCGCAGGTATGCGTGGACTTATGCAAGATACGACAGGTAACACCATCGAGATCCCGATCAAGTCCAACCTCCGTGAAGGCATGAACGTGCTCGAGTTCTTCATCTCCTCACACGGTGCGCGTAAGGCTCTCTCCGATACGGCTCTTAAGACAGCTGAATCTGGTTACCTTACAAGACGTCTCGTTGACGTTGCACAGGCCGTTGTTGTTACCGAGGAAGACTGCGGCACAGACGACTTCACATGGGTCAAGGAGATCACAGAGGTTTCCAACAAACACGTTAACGTTATCAAGTCACTTAACGACCGTCTCTATGGCCGTTATGCAGCTGAGGATATCATCAACTACCAGACAGGCGAGGTCATCGTTAAGAAGAACGAACTGATCGACGCTCTCAAGGCAGAGGATATCTGCAAGTCAGTAGATCAGGCTAAGGCTGATGCTGAGGCAGCAAGAAAGGCTGTTAAGGAATCCGTTAAGATCAAGGGTGCAGAGACACCTGAGAAGCTCGCTGAGCGTGAGAAGAAGATCGCTGCAAAGGTTGCTGAGGCTGAGGCTACAGGCAAGATCCTTACAAAGCAGCAGATCGAAGACCTTGGCAAGCTCAAGATCAGATCAGTATTCGACTGCCGCTCCAGAAGAGGTGTCTGCACAAAGTGCTATGGTATCAACCTTGCTACAGGCCGTCCTGTTGCAGTCGGTGAGGCCGTAGGTATCATCGCAGCACAGTCCATCGGTGAGCCTGGTACACAGCTTACGATGAGAACGTTCCACTCCGGCGGTATCGCTGCTTCCGGTGAAGATATCACACAGGGTCTCCCCCGTGTTACCGAGATCTTCGAAGCAAGAGATCCTAAGGGTCACGGCATCATCTCCTCCGTTCCGGGTTCTGTTAAGATCGTTGAGAACGAGAAGACAAAGCAGAAGACTATCGTAGTTACACCTGTATACGATGAAGGTGTTGAGCCTATCCTCGACATCAAGGGCAACCCTATCGAGAAGATGGAGTACAAGGTACCTTCACACGCTACACTCACAGTTACTGACGGTCAGGTAATCGAAGCCGGCGACCAGATCATCGACGGTAAGATCGATCCTAAGGAGATCTTAAGAGTTAAGGATATCCGTGCCGTTCAGAAGTACATCATCTCCGAGATCACAAAGGTTTACTACACGGGTGGTGGTGTAAACATCAACGATAAGCACATCGAGATCATCACAAAGCAGATGATGAGAAGAGTCCAGATCGACGATCCGGGTGATACAGGCTTCATGACAGGTACAACTGTTGACTGGTATAACTTCATTTCCAGAAACAGAGACTGCGAAGAGCAGGGCAAGAAGCCCGCTAACGGCAAGACGATCCTCCTGGGTATCGCTAAGGCCGCAAGCGCTTCTGACTCCTTCATGTCAGCTGCATCCTTCCAGGAGACTGCAAAAGTCCTTACAGACGCAGTTATCAAGGGCAAGGTCGATCCGCTCATCGGTATCAAGGAGAACGTCATCATCGGTGCGCTCATCCCTGCAGGTACCGGTATCAAGGCTCACAGCGACATCACTGCTGTTCCTGTCATCAAGGCAAACAGCAAGCTTATCACAGGCCACGAGTATGGTGAGGAAGAGAGCGATACAGAGCTGTTCGCCAACGATTATCTCGAGCAGATCCAGGCACGCAATGACCTTCTCGACGAGCAGGACCGTTTAGAGGCTCAGCTTGAAGTTGACAGCTACAAGGACAAGAAGTAACTTTTTTGTCCCGAGAATGTAAAGCAACTTAAGGCTTATAAAGTTTATAATGACGCCGGAGGAGTATATTCTCTTCCGGTGTTTTTGTATGCAGCGGGCGCGAAAAGCCCGTTTCCGGGAGTCTTACAGACAAAACGGCGGCCTCGCGCCTGAAAATTGCCACAAAAACACACATCTTACGATGTATAATCTAATGGTCGGAAAGCCTTGAAAGGCGTTGGAGATATGAGGAAAGCAGTACTTAAACATAACAGAAAGCAGCATATACTTGTTATTGCAACAGGCTTTTTTGCAGCCCTGCCTATCATTTGCCTGCCCCTGGGACTTCGCGAAGGCATGACGCCCGGAATGGCGGTATCACATGCTTATGAAGCCATTTTCGGAACAGGCAGCGTTGAGAGCGGTGAGATCGTTCTCGAGGACTGGGCGCTTGTCAGCAGTACTGATGAGATGATCAGTGCTGATGTCGGTTTCAATGTGACAGATGTTGATGTTGGAGCTGATGTTGGTGTCGGTACAGATCCCACGGAATTTGCTGAAGTCTGCGCTCCCGCAAGCTATTCCGATATACCCAAGTATGTTATCTATCAGCAATACGACGATTCGAATCTCCCCATCGAGCTTCTGGATCCCCAGTTCTTTGCTGCAGATGACACCACTTACTATGTAAGAGCTAACCAGTCTATCCTCAAAGAGACTCCTAACATGGATTCCACGACCCTCGTAAGGCTTCACTTAGGTCAGGAAGTTACAAGGACCGGCGTAGGTGACACATGGTCAAGGATCAAGACTGAGAAGGGTGAGGAAGGTTATGTCCTCACGAATTCCATCCAGGATACGATGCTCTCGATCGAGATCGACAGAACCGTATGGGTAGATACGGACAGCCTTATCGTCAGAGCAGAACCTTCCACTTCAGCAGAGGAAGTTACTGTAGTTAACGAGGACGCAAAGCTCGAGTGCAGCGCGATCGTAGGTGATAAATGGTACAAGGTAAAGACAACAGGCGGCAAGACAGGATATGTTTATAAGTCCTACACGACTACAAATCCCCCGCCGACGCCTACTCCCACACCTACACCCCGTCCGAGGAGTTCTTCTTCAAGCGGCGGAGGCGGTGGCGGAAGCTACGGCAATGTCAGATCACTCCCGAAGATCACGGGCTGTAACGGCGAGAGTATCGTAAGCATCGCTGAATCAATGCTCGGTGTACCTTACGTATTCGCAGGATCTTCATCAAGCGGTATCGACTGTTCAGGTCTTGTCATGTACTGCTACGCACAGGTCGGTGTATCACTGCCTCACGGTGCTACTCAGATCTGGCTCCATTCAGGTGTCAGCGTTCCGAGAAGCGATATCCAGCCGGGTGACGTCATCTGTTACGACTACGGAAGCTACTGCGGCCACGTTGCGATCTATGTCGGTGACGGCCAGGTAATCCACGCATCGAGTACCAGAGGCAAAGTCGTTTACGGCAACGTCGACATGATGAGCATCAAAGCGATAAAACGTATAATCCAGTAAATAATTACAGGCGGTGTCTCAAAAAGACATCGCCTTTTTTGTTGCATGTCATGAGGAACGTCGGCATAAGATATATTGCTCTATGATTTCGAGAATTAGACTCACTGCATCCTGTTTTTGATTTTCACGGCATGATCGTGATTTGCTCAGGATGTTTCTTATAATATCTTCTGCATTACTATGGCGTCTTTAAACATCCCGTTTACATAGAAATAATCTTTATATATTCCGATATCGGCAAATCCCATTTTATGGTAAAGGTGAATGCCTCTTTCATTATCAGAGATTACTTCCAGTTCTATAACCCTGACATTCATTTTCTTTGCCTGCTCGAAAATCGCCTTTATCAGTTCTGTTCCTATTCCCCGGTTCCAGCAATCCTTTCTGACTGAAATCGAGAATACAGCCCTATGATGAATCCTTGCCGGATAATATCCGGCTAATTCTGCTCTCGCAATGATCTGATCGTTTTCAACAGCTATCAGAATAATGCTGTTCTCCGAGTCTTTGCTCATGGCTATTTTGCGTCTTACACCTTCAACCGGAACAGTGAATTCATTTTCGCCATGTAACAGATAATCGGATTCCCCACCTACCTGATTCAGATAAGGAATTATTTTCTCTGCATCATCCGGAACAGCTTCTCTAATTATGTATGTTTTATCCATTTAATCCCCAAAGCCTCCTGTAACCGCATATCTTTTAACAATTTTCATTCTAGCTGAACCAAACCCCATACTCAATTCAAAACCGTTCTTCTAACATAATTAACATCATAAAGCTCACATTAAAGCCACCATTTTATATCTTTGTCTGTTGGACTTGAATGTATCGATGATTTAAAATCCTTTATGTGAAGATAATTATGCGAGGAGATAAGGAATAATGGCGGAAAGAACACTCTATGGTTTTCTCGATGAACTTTCATCCGGTGCACCTACACCCGGAGGCGGCGGAGCATCAGCAGTATGCGGTGCAGTCGCAGCAGCTTTGGGTTCAATGGTCGGCAACCTTACGAGCGGCAAGAAGAAGTATGCCGAATATCAGGAAGAGATAGAGCAAACCATCGCTAAGTGCGGTGTTTTGGTTAAAGAGTTTGAGGCTTTGGGTGAGAAGGACGAGGAGGTTTTCGAGCCCTTGGCAAAAGCATATTCGATACCTAAGGATCAGGAAGGCAGAGACGAGATCCTTGAAGGTGTTTTAAAGGACGCGAGCACGGCCCCTTTTGAAGTTGTTGAGAAGGCACATGAGACTGCACTGGTACTTGAGCGCCTTGCGGTGATCGGTTCAAGACTTGCGATAAGCGATGTCGGCGTGGCGGCTGCGGCTTGTGATACAGCCTGCAAGGGTGCTGCTATGAATGTTTATATCAACACAAAGTCCATGAAGGACAGGACATATGCGGAAGATCTTAACAGGAAGACAGACGATCTCGTGAATGAGACATCTGAGATCTGCGCAAAGGTCTACGCGGAAGTAAAAAAGATTCTGATCGGCGGGTAATGAGAATGCAGAGATTAGGCGGCAAGGAAGTTGCAGACAAGATCGTTGAAGAGCTCAAGGCCAGGGTTGAAGAGCTCAAAGGAAAGGGAATTGATCCCAAGCTGGCGATCCTCCGCGTTGGCGAGAGAGAGGATGATCTTGCATATGAGAGAGGCGTTCTAAAGCGTTTCGAGTCTGCAGGCGTTGAAGTTGAAGTTACTGCTGTGGAAAGCAGCATATCCCAGGAGGATCTGGACAGGACTTTCGACGGCATCAATAACGATCCTGAGGTTCACGGCATTCTCGTGTTCAGACCGCTGCCCAAGGGCCTGTCTGATGAGCACATGAGAAGGACGATCGATCCCGGCAAGGACTCCGATTTCATGGATATCAGGAATATGGAGAACGTGCTTGCGGGCGTACCTGATGCGGCTGCTCCCTGTACGGCAGAAGCTGTTATGTCGCTGATCAGGCACTATAACATTGAGACCAAGGGTAAGAAGGTAACGGTAGTCGGAAGGAGCCTTGTCATCGGAAAGCCCGTTGCGCTTCTTCTTACGACGGCAAATGCAACTGTTACCGTCTGCCATACAAAGACTTTGAATATTGAAGAAGAGTGCAGGAATGCCGATATCATCGTTGCATGCTGCGGCGTCGCGAAAATGATCACTGATAAGTTCGTAAGACCCGGCCAGATCATCATCGACGTCGGAATGAATGTCGATGAGGAGGGCAGGCTCTGCGGAGACGTTGATTACGAAGGCGTATCGCAGATCGCGGAAGCAGTAACACCTGTACCCGGAGGAGTAGGATCCATCACGACAGCGATACTCCTTAAGCACGTTGTCGACAACGCCGGAAGGTAAGTGCCATGAAGCCCGGCAAAGGAACTGAAAAGAGCAGGATCAGTGCGGCGATCGCCATGCGCAACGATTGCCCTGTTGCAGGGAACTGCGGCGGATGCTCCTATGCCGGAAGGACATATTTCGAGCAGGTGGCGGCAAAAGAGAAGAGGGTCAGACGGCTGATCTCGCCCTTCTGTGATGTCGAGCCCATCCATCTTTGCGAGAACCCGCTTTATTACCGCAACAAAGTCCATTCGGCATTCAAGAAACTCAGGAACGGGCGCGTCATCTGCGGCCCTTATGAAGCAGGTTCCCACCGCATCGTCGAAGTGGATTCCTGCCTCATCGAGAACCAGACTGCCTCTGCGATCATAAGAGACTGCGCAGCTTTGGCTGAACGCCTGAACATCAGCATCTACGACGAGGTCAAAAGCGTCGGCGTATTAAGAAGGATACTTGTAAGAACTGCTGATGCCACCGGCGAGATAATGGTTGTCCTCATACTGGGATGCAAATATTTCAAGAACAGGCAGATCTTCGCAGATGAACTGCTAAAGCTTCATCCCGAGATAACCACGCTTCTTATCAATGTCAACATGCGACATGATTCCATGATCCTCGGAAGCGGTGAAGTAAAGAGGATCACGGGCAACGGATATATAACCGATGTCATCCTCGGCAAGAAGTTCAGAGTGTCGGCGGATTCATTCATGCAGTCGAATCACGACCAGGCCGAGATCCTTTATTCGGAGGCAATCAGACTCGCCGAATTCAAGGGCGACGAAGTCTGCATCGACACATATTGCGGCACCGGTTCGACGACATTGTCTTTTGCAAACTATGTCGGTGAGATCACAGGTGTCGAGATAAAGGAAGCCGCATATAAGGATGCCCTGAAGAATACTGTGATCAACAAGATCAAAAATGCGCACTTTGTCTTAGGCGATGCGACCCAGTATATGGAGGATCTGGCAAAGAAAGGTGCTAAGATCGACTGCGTCATCCTGGATCCTACCAGAGCAGGAACCACGGTAAGGTTCATCAAGGCCTGCGGAAAGTTAAAGCCGGCCAAGATCTTATACATCTCATGCTGCCCCGAGACTCTTGCAAGGGACCTCAAAGGGTTCAGAAACCAGGGTTATGAGGCACAGCTGGCAAAGCCTGTGGATATGTTCCCCTGGACGGATAAGGTGGAGACGATAGTCGTTCTTTCCAAGGGCGTTGATATATCTGCCGGAAAGGTACGAGTTGAATTCTCTGTAGAGGATATGGATCTTTCTGCAGCTCACGGTAATGCTTCTTATAACAAGATCAAGAAATATATTTATGAAAAGACTGGATTACAGGTCTCTAGTCTTAATATTGCTCAAGTTAAGCGTAAATATGGAATAATCGAAAGAGAGAATTACAATTTTCCTAAATCTGAGAATTCAAGACAGCCTAATTGCACCCCGCAAAAAGAAAAGGCGATTTTGGATGCATTAAAGTTTTTCGGAATGAATCCTCAGCTTTGAGAAGAAACTATAAATATATTCTCTTTTCTCTAGGGTTTGCCAAGAATTAGCCTCAAATCTGTCCACTTGTAGAGTATTCTTATTGTATAGATTTCAAAACTTTATTTGGTGGTGTATTTGATGAAAAGGCAATTTCTTAAATTGTGCTCTTTGATAATGACCATATCAGTTGCATTATCTATTGCTTCGTGTGGGAAGACCAAAGGTAACAAACGTGATGCAGAGATAATTGCTGAAGATTCACCATGGTATGACAGTGAGGTCGTAACGGTTGATCTCGGTATTAACACGGGTGAGACTATTTCTAATTATGCAGTTCAGCTTGCAGGTTCTGATGAAAAGAACATAGTTGTTTTTGTGAATGGCGAGTATGCGAATGATGCCGAAGATACCAATACCGGAAATAAATCTTTTGCTTACTTAAAGATTTGTAATAGGGATACAAAAGAGATAACAACCGTTGATATGATGACTGCTCTTGACGGGTGGTCTTATGTGGAAAATGTCATTTACAGTGATGGTAAACTTACGCTGAAAGGCAATTATTATGATCCAAAGACATATGATGTTACCCGGATGGAGCGAGATGTTGATGTTGAATCCGGTAACGTCCTTGATACCAGAGAAATCTCTAAAGATTCTCCGGAGTCTGCAAAGGTATCTTTTGATCTTGGAGAGTATGAAGTAGGTGTTGATATTCAGACTGATGAACTTAAGCGAGGGTTTGGCAGATTGGTTGTTACTTCTTCTAAAGGAAATCCAGAAGAAATCATAATTAAAGAAGAGGGCGTAGATTTTTATAAGATTCCAATTGTACTGCCACTCAGTGATTCTTCAATATTGATACCGGTAATTACAGATAAAGGAAACAGATTATATGAGTTGAATCTGATAACAACTGAAGTTAAAAGTCTTGAATCCAAGGACTACGAATGGCTGGATTTAAACCTTGTGGATGAATTAAGGGACTGTCGTTACGGAACTGACGGAAAGACGTATTACACCACACCTGAAGGCATAGCGGTGATTGATACAGTCAATAAGAAAATGGAAAATGCCATAGATTACGATTGGTGTGGCGTGAATAAAATGACTTTGGAATTTCTTACGCTTGAAGAAGCTGACGACAATTCGTTTCTTCTTTGCGGTCAAAAGAATGCCAACTATATGCTTACAACTAATACTTCTAAGCAAGCGTCAGAGTTTTATATAGTTCAGCTGACAAAGGCAGCTAAAAATCCGCATGCTGGCAAAACACTCTTAAACCTTTATACAAATGGTTATGTTAATGCGACCACTTATGATGCGATATTAAAGTACAACGAAACAAGCAGCGATTATTATATTGCAGTAACAGATAAGTATGACAAAGCCAATAGCTATAATGACACGGCTGTCAACACATCAATACTTAATGCGGGCGGTAGTATGAGCAATGAACTTGCCATGGATATAATCAACGGTGAAGGACCGGATATATTCCTGAACACGAGTGAACTTGGTCAGCTTAACAATGACCGTTATCTGGTAGACCTAACACCATATTTCAGTGACCTTTCAATTGATAAGTATTTTACTAATGTTGTTGAAGCTTCAAGATTTGACGGCAAACTTTATCAAATGCCTATTTGTTTTAGTGTAGAGGGTATAGTTACTGATCAGAAATATGCTGGAAGTTCAGGTATCGGCTTTACATTCGAAGAATATAAAGAATTTGTTAGTGGTCCTATGAATGGAAAGGATGTTCTCGGAACAGGACAAGTGCAATACTTTACCGGGCTTTTTAACGGAATGAACGATAAGTTCATTAAGGATGGAAAGATTGACTTTACTTGTGATGAATTTAGAGAGCTAGCAAAATACGTAAATGATAACGTTCCTGATAAGGTTGTTACTAACGATAATGCGGATATAGATGAATTCAGAACAACATATTTCGGCTCTTTCTATGGAATGATGGACTATTTTAGTGCATTGGCTAAGCAAAATGGCGATGTAACTCTTTTAGGAAAGCCCTCATCTGATGGCCGTGGACCAATGGCTATAGCTTATACTTCGGTGGCAATATCAGCTGATGCTGCTGATGTTAACGCCTGTGTAGAGTTCATTAATATTCTTTTATCTGACGAGATGCAGGAAGAACTTGCTCTCAGTGAGCATTTTGTATTGAACAGATCATCGTTCCGTGATTATGGAATGCTGGCTGTAGAGTGCTTTAATGGTCCTTATGGTGATTGGATGTTTGATAATAGCAATCCGGATAATACTAGAAGGATGTTCTCGGAAAGTGACATCGATAGATTGGAAACGATAATCCTGAACTGTTCAAGAGTAAGCTCTATAGATCCAGCAATTAATAATATCCTTGCTGAAGAGATGCCGGCATATTTTAATGGTCAGAAAGATCTTGATGCTGTAATTGATATTGCACAAGACAGGGTTCAGAAAGTATTGGATGAAAGAGGATAGGGTTATGAACAAGAGTTTTATTAGACCACTATCTTTATTGCTGGTATTCTCGATGCTGTTATCCATTACTTCCTGTGGCGAGAAAAACAATAGTACTGAACCTGAGACAAGCAAAAATGAAAAACAGATCTCTGAAGATTCTCCTTGGTTTGAAAGCAAGAGGATCACTATTGATCCGGGCATAGAAGATAGCGCTGATGCGGAGTACATAGATACTAAATTGGCGGGTGTGGACGATAAGTATATTGTTGTTGTCACAACTGTTTACTACAAGTTGCTTGGTGATGATAATACTGTCACTGACAGTGATCTGCAGGAATATGAGAATTCTACGACTCCGATAGTTTCTGTTTTTGACAGATCCAAAGGTGAAACAGTTAAACACATCAATGTTAAGAATGATATTTCTGTTGAGGGAATCATTGATGTTATTAACTATGCTTCAGGCAGGATTACTATTACGTCCCTTAAATACGATGCTTCTGCCAACAAAACAACAAACATAGAAACCGATATTGATCCGTTATCCGGAAGTGTTTTGGACACCCGCAGGATTGATGGTGAAGTTAAAGATTCTGTCGACCGTACATATACCGTTGGTAAGTACAGAACTGAGATAATCAGGGACTGGAATTCCTGGCTTGAAAGCTTCACTGTCAGAGTTATCTCTCCTGATGGCAATACAAAGGAAACTGAAGTTAATGGTAATGGAACACAGATCTTTTCCGTTAATGCTGTTTTGCCGGTTACTGAAACTACAGCTTTGATATGCGCAGAAACGGACAAGGGTATTATCTACTATACTTTTGATCTTGAGCAGGGGACGGCAGCACCCGCTGACCACGAAGAATACAAATGGCTTGATACATATATTTATGGTTCATTATTGAGCGGAACAGACGGCAAGACTTATTATGCCTCTCCGCTTGGTATATCCAGGATAAATTTGGAAAAGAAAGCTGTTGAGATGGTTTTCGATTACAGCTGGTGCAATATAAACAGACAATTACTTAACTTTTTCTATGTGGCAGAATGTACGGGAGATTCGTTCCTTCTTTGCGGACAGAAGTATCAGCCGGGAAGTTTTATATCAAACGTTAAACCGGAATTTATGATATATGAGTTTTCAAGAGCTGCTCAGAATCCCCATGCAGGAAAAACTGTTCTTGAACTGTATTCTGCCGACGGGGAACTGGATTACACAACAGCTGATGCTGTATTGAAGTTCAATGATACTAACAGTGAATATTTTATTGAAGTTACGGACCGCTATAATCTGAGTAAGTATTCCAGCACCGAGCAGAGTGCCGGAAATGCAGATGAATACGAAGTGTATAACCTTACAGTCAATTCAAAAATGAGTGAAGCTCTTGCAGTCGATCTCATAAACGGTAAAGGTCCGGATATCTTAATGAATACGAGTACGTTTGGACTTCTAAACAATCCGAATTATTTAGCTGATCTGACAACATATATTGGTACACTTGATTCAAATAAGTATTTTACCAACGTAATCGAAGGTGCGAAGTACGACGGAGCGCTTTATCAGGTGCCGGTCACAATTGCTGTTGATGGAATACATACGAATCCGAAGTATGCCGGAAGTTCCGGTGTCGGTTTTACGACTGCCGAATATGAAGTTTTCCTCAGAGGTGCATTGAACGGCAAAGATGTAATAGGCGACGGACAGGCGGTGTATTTCGCCAGGTTGTTCAGTGCTGAAAGAGATTTGTTTATTAAAGGCGGCAAAGTCGATTTTACTACCCCTGAGTTTAAAGAGCTTGCCAGGTATGTGAAAGACAATGCTCCACAAAACAGCAGAGCTTTTGGAGAAGTTGTTAATGACAGTACTATCGCGGAACAGGAAGGCCGGGGTGACATTACAATTCCTGCCTTAGTATAAGCTCTTATTTCTCCAATACAGCAACTCTTAGCGGCGCCACAGCTGTTCTAGGCATTCCTTCTTCAGATGGCAGAGGTCCTTTATTCTCTCCCAGACGTTCTGTTGCTGTTTCCGCACAGGCAAAGAATATTGCTGCCTGTGCTGAATTTGTTAAGATGCTCCTGTCTGATGATGTTCAAATGAGCTTTGCTATGTGTGATGGCCTTACAGTCAACAGGGAAGCTTTAAAGCAGGCTGCGAAAACTGCAGTTGACTACTATAATGCAGGGTCAAACGGAACAAGAAAGAAGTATTCAGAAGAAACCGTAAATGATCTGGAGAAAGTAATATTGAACTGTTCAAGAATGAATTCGGTTGATTCAGAGATTAACCTCATACTTATTGAAGAGATGCCGGCCTACTTCTTAGGACAAAAAGATCTGGATGATGTAATAAAAATTGCTCAAGACCGGGTGCAGAAGGTGCTGGGTGAGCGAGGATAAGGTTATGAACAAGCGTTTTATTAGACCACTTTCTTTAAGGTCGACTACTTTACTATTGTTAAAAACGCTGTTTTGCAGCATAGAAATACCAGCTAGCTAAAAACACGGTTTTTGACGAATGTCGGATTGAAACGGCCAATTCATGTCAGATCCAAGACTTCTTATATCAAATATTGGGTTTCTTGCGTTTTTGATGTCCAATTTGACCCTCTCCCATTCCTTATAAGTAGAGGGACATATATTTGGTTTCCCAATACTCATGGTTTTGAGAACCGATTTTTAGTGATTTCTGTATTTGTAATGATGTAGAAAAACAAGCTTCAATATTTGTGCAAAATATAGAACATATGTTCTTGATTAAATTTTTGAAAGGGCGTATTATGGGTTTGGGGTATTCTACGCATTTTTAGGGAAATCCAAATCAAAAACCAAAATCATAATAAATTTGTTTACATAGCGGTTATTCGAAAGAATGACCGCTTTTTTTATGAATATTTTTAAGAAGGGAGTGATTTTATGTCACAGAAAAAAGAACTGAAGATCATCAGTTCAACAAATGTCGAGGTCAGGGAAATCAACTGGCTATGGTATCCGTTTATTCCGAGAGGAAAGGTAACTATCCTTCAGGGAGATCCGGGTGAAGGTAAGAGTACGTTCATGCTGACTTTGGCAGCGTACTTAACAAGAGGTGAAGCTCTGCCGTTTACGGACTGCGGGGAACCACCAGATCCGATCACGGTGCTCTATCAGAGTACAGAGGATGATTACGATGACACTATAGTACCAAGATTTATAAAGGCGGGCGGGATCAGAGATCGGCTCGCCTTTATTGATGAATCGGAATATCCTCTGACTTTTGACGATGACCGGATCTTGGAAGGAATAAAGCAGACGGGAGCAAAACTTCTTGTGCTTGATCCGCTGGCTTCCTATATCGGCGATTGTTCTCTGAACGCTTCCAATGAGGTCAGGCAAAAGTTCAATGCTCTGATCAATGCTGCAAGGGAAACGGATTGTGCGATCGTGGTCGTAAACCACATGAACAAGATGCCAGG
>JAFWQC010000103.1 GCA_017509245.1 Clostridiales bacterium
AATCGAGTAGGGGGAGTTTGCCTCCCCCTCTCACACCACCGTACGTGCCGTTCGGCATACGGCGGTTCAGTTCTCGGCCTCACGCTCTTTAACGCTTCTACTTTTCCGCAATCTACGACTTCCTTCATTTGACCTCATATACGTTTCGGCTACTTTGAATATCGATTTCAAGTAGAACATCTTTCTTGTTCAGCTTTAAACCGTTCCGCCCTTCCTCGTTTCTGAGTACTATGGCTTCTGCTGACTTCTCACAGTTCGCTGTTACTACGAATCCTTTGATCCGCCTGTGAGACCTCACGGGATAAGCCCCGAACCTTTCCCCGTTTACTCGCCTGATTTACGCGTTAAGGTTACGGTTGCCTTTTGGACTTTGATGTTATTTGCCATCTCATCCGCTTAATACGCCTTAATATCAGGTTTCTGTTCGTCGAGCCACGGTTTCGCTATTGCTTCTTCTCGCCTGTACCTCACGGTACAAACCTTGCAAGTCGCTATCAGGTTCGTCGGCAACTACGCCCCTTGGGACTTTCACCTAAGGTTCGGGACATGCCCGTCATACAAATAAAAGACCGGGCCGCCACATGAGCGCCCGGTCTTTTCGCGATCGCAAAACGGAGCCCCCTGCAGCCGGCCTTACAGCCTACCGTACATCTCGCATTAAAGTGAGAATATGAACCCCGCCAGCGGTGACATGAATATCATCAGCACCGAGAAGCAGAACGAATTGACAGATATCAGCGTCGCCCTTTGCTCTGCAGGCACCATCCGGTTCAATGCAATGTCTGATCTTATCTGTATCAGGTCATCAGCAAAAGCCGTCACAAACCCGCCGATCGTCATGAGATACCACACGCCCGTAAACTCGCTCAAAAGCCCGGTGACCGCAAGCGTGATACAGAAAACGAACAGTTTTCCGAGCGTCGTATTCTTCACATTCCGCGCGGCAAGAGCGCCAAGAATGCCGCCCGTCGACATGATGAAAAGAAGCGGACCCAAAGTCCAGTCCGGTATTCCCGTCATCGGAAGCTTTGCCTGCAGGAAGAACAGGAGCAGCACATCGATACCGCCGACCAGCGCATTTCTGAATATGAGCCCGGCGACCTTCTTATTCCCTTTAAGAAAGCTGAAGCTCCCCTTGTAGACATCTTTTATGCGCTTGACCAGCGAATCGCCGGCCTTCTTCAGGATGACCTTGTTTTCGCGCAGGAAAAGAAGGAAAACCATATTCACGGCCGATATCCCGATCGACAGTATCTGTGCGTTCCTGTTTCCCATTATCACTGCCACGCCGGCGAAAAGCGTCGCGATGCCGTTCGATATCCGGTAGACCGCCGTCTGCGTCGAGATATACCTGTCGTACTTGCCGGCGAGTCCCTCCTCAAGAAGCGTGTCATAAGCGAGCGCACTGTCGCTGCCCGATATGAAATTATACGAGAGCGCCGAGAATCCAACCGACACGCAAACCGCCGCAAAGCCCGGCACAAAGCCCCTCACGAGCGCCGAGAGCATGCTCATCACAGAGCTTAAAATCAGGCTTTTCTTGCGCCCGAAAACATCCGCAAACATGCCCGACGGAATCTCCGCTATCAGGCTCGTGATATGGAACACAGTCTCCGCGAACCCGACCTGCACCAGCGAATAACCGTCAGACACCAGCAGCAATACCCATGCCGCGCCTGCAATCGAAATGTTGAACATGAAGTTCGATATATAAAGCAGCCCGAGCTGCCTTTTGATATTATTTTCCGACATAAACAAAAAACTCCTTTACTCAGCTTGAGAACAAAGGAGAAGCCGTTTTTCTAATGATTAATTGGGTGTTATTTCCTGAAAATGGGCAGACTTCTCCTATAGGACACCCTGTAAAAACCGTTCATAAGCTGAATGTTAGGTGTGATCCAATACATATGTGAAGCGCCTTTCCGTAAGATTTTTCACGTGAAATATAGCATAGAAGAATATGTCCCGCAATATTCAGAAGGACATAGTTTTGTTTGATATCAGTGGGTATTTATGCTCTTTTAGGATGCACGGAAAGACTGTCTGATACAGTTTTACCAGCTTTTCTCCTCATGGGAAGCGAGGACTTCACCCTCATAGCAGAACTTCATTGTAAAGGTCCCTGCGCCGGAATGAGAGCCGAACAGATAGTCGAACATGATCTTGTCGCCTTCCCAGACAGGAAGCGAATCCATCTCAGATATGGGCACCCAGCAAAGTTCGCCCTCGTCGCAGGTACGCTCCGGCAGCTCAAAGCCGCCGTCGACGGATGCCGTGAAGACATGCATATATTCGGTCGGATATTCTGATGAGATAAACGTGATGAGACCGCGGTAACGAAAGTCATTCAGGGAATCGTAAGAGATCGAAGCCTCTTCGCCAAGCTCCCTTAAAACGCACTCTTCAGGGGTCTCGTCAGATTCGAAATGACCGCCGATGCCCAGATATTTATCCAGGTTCATGTCACCTTTTCTGGTCTTGCGGATAAAGAGGCAATCGCTGCCCCTGGTAATGTAGATCAGTGTTGTGAGATTTTCGACACGCATGGGCTAATTATAATCCGATGCCTGATACGTGCGCAACAGCAGGGCGCTTTATGCCTCAGCAAGTGTCTCGCCGTAATTGATCGAGCAGCCGCCCTCGGCAAGCGCGATATTGAAGTTGACGCGGTAGATGATGTAGGAAGATACATCGATCTTGAATGTCTCAGCAAGTGCGCACCATTTGTCTGCGATGCTTACGATAAGGCTCTCACGGTATGTCGGAAGGAAGGGCGTCAGCGGGAACATATGCTTTGCGATGATGTCCTTCTCGATATCGTTGAGTTCGAAGTCCCTTTCGGCGTTGCGCTTTGCAGTTCCGGGATGTGTGAATCCGTGAACAATATTTGCAAGGCAGATGTCGTGCCAGTCGTAGAGGAAATAATCGTGAAGGAGCGCGCCTCTTACAAGGCTGTCCTTGTCGACTTCGATCTTGAGGGTCCTTTCGAGGAAGTGCGCGATCAGGAGACTGAACTTTGCGACTGCGAGGCAGTGCTCGAAAACCGTTGTCTCCCCGTGCTGTATAAATTGCTTTGTTGCCTGAGCTTCAGGACTTAATATAATGCTCTTTCCGCGGTTGAATAATTCTTTCGCGAGTCTGTATTCCGTAATTCTTTTCGAAAACTGTAATCTCAATCTAAACCTCACAAGCTTTGATAATATCAAAGCGCTTCTTTTTGCCTCGGATAGTATACTCTAACGACCCGTTTTTGTGTTTAACAAAAGATTAAGATTATGCGTAGTTTCGTTAAGGATTTTGTGGCAAATTGTAAAGACGCGGGCACATGTCAAAAGAATCATATTTTTTCCTTTTTCCGCGCGCGAAAACCATACTTCCTTCAATGGAAGAAACATAAAAATGGCCGGCATTTGAAGCCGGTCCTAATCACTTAAAATATGACTTCTTAACTTTGAGGTTCCACCAGATCTTCCATGTGTCCGTAAACATCTTCCAGACATCCTTGAACTTGATCCTTCCGAAGGACTGCCCCCTGGTGAAATTCAATTCGACAGGCATCTCGATGAGCTTTGCCTTATTCTTGGAAGCGAGCGCCAGAAGTTCGATATCAAAGGCATATCCGTCGATCCTTCTGCGCGGAGCGATCTCCCTTATCAGGGGACCCTTGTAAAGCTTGATGCCTGTCTGCGTGTCGTGACACTTAAGGCCGAATAAGACCTTGAGCATGATGTAATAGCAGAGCGAGAATACTTTCCTTGCGAAAGGATATTCAAGCTTGGAATCCTTATGCATCTTGGAACCGATGACGATGTCGGCTCCCTGTGCGGTCATCTCGGCATAGTAGCCCTTAAGAAGATCCGGTGAAAGATCCAGATCGGCATCGATAAAGCCTACGATATCACCCTTGCTGTTGACGGCACCCCATGCTACGGCTCCGCCCTTGCCGCGGTTAACGTCATAGCCGAAGTCTTTTATGGACGGATTATCAGCAGCTGCGCGTGCGACTTCAGCACCCGTGTTGTCACGGCTGCCGTCGTTGACCGCAATTATCTCGTAGTCAGACACAAACGCCTTAAGCGCCTTGTCTATGGTCATGAGATTATCGTAGATGTGTTCGCCTTCGTTATAGGCAGGCACGACGATGCTGAGCATAGTAATCCCCTATTACAAAAATCACGGGATATTTTAACACATCAGAAGCGTCCGCCGCCACCGCCGGAGAAACCGCCTCCGCCACCGCCGGAGAAACCGCCTCCGCCTCCACCGGAGAAGCCGCCGCCACCGCCGCCGGAGAAGCCACCGCCGCCAAAGCCGCCGCTGGAGAAACCACCGCCTCCGCCGTAGCCGCTTCCACTGTCAGAGTAATCGATAACCCTCTGGCTCTTAAACTTCTCGCTCTTGGTAACACCATTGCCGTTGCCGAAAGAATATGTGTTGATTCCCGGCGCGGGATCGAGCTTTCTCGAAGGTGTCGCGAATGCCGTAACTAACCATGCAAGAACAAGCGGGATTATTATCGTGAAGAATACGATCGAACCATAGCTCGTATATGTGTAACTGAACAGACTTCTCTCAATATTCTTTATAGCGACTCCGTACGCTCCGTTGCCGAGATAATCGATATTTCTGCGGAACAGATATGAGCATTCATCATCAGATACCGCAAAATGCGCCGTGCCGTATGTGTAAAGCCAGAAAAATCTCTGCCCGGGCTCATCAAGAGTCAGGTCAACAAGAATGCATATGCCTGAATTGTTCTGCAGCGGAACGGTCTTGACGTTCTTCATGTAGAAATCTTCAGCAAATCTCTTCTCATCATCATCGGAATTGGAATAGCCTGCGCCCTTGTCTCTCGTGGTAACGACAACGACACTGATGTCCTTTTCCTTGGAAAGATCTTTTGCAAGCTTTTTGATATCTTCCTCTTCCTGTTCCGTAAAGATATCCGCATCGTCGATGACCTTGACCGTCTTTTTGGGAGACAGGTTCATGAAGATATAGAAAACGATGCTCGCGATCACGATGCAGATAAGCGTGACACCTACAGTGATCGAAGCGCCGTTAAGTTCCGAGAAAACAGAGAGCTTGGGGCCCTTGTTCTGATTATTCATTTCATTGATATCCAGATGTTCACTCATCCCCAGAACCCCCTCATGATAAGGCCCAAAATGAACCTGGTGATAACTGCCAGTATCGCAAGTACGATAAAGAAGAACATCATCTTCTTAACAGGGCTTACCGGAACATCGCCGGCAACTTCGCCCGTCTGCCCGTTCATTGCGAAGTAATAAAATTTCTTATGGTATTTGTAAGAAAGGAACCAGACAGGAAGGAGCGCATATGACGCATCCATTGAATCTATCCTGCTCTTATTTTTCTTGATCTTATAGCTTTCGTATGCACCTGTCAGAGAACCCTTGAGCATCTTGTCGATACCCTGCAATCCGCGCTTTGTCGCACGTGAAGCGAGATCCTGCGGATTAACGTCATATCTGTCCGCATAAAAGCCCGGAAGGAATCTGTAGTCGTACGGAATGAGTCCGTTGAAATTGAAGGGCTCAATCGCTTCCATCAGTGAATCGTCAATTCTCGTCTCACCGTCAAGAGGAAGGTTCTTCCATCTGAGATTTGCCTTGCGCTCCCAGGTATAAGTCTCAATGACTTTCTGCTGGTAACCGTGCTTGACCTTCTCGCCGGTACCTTCGGCATCTATCGTTGCCTTGATATCGAAAAGCCAGAACGGTACATAAAGTCCTGTCATCTTGGCAACATTCTTCTTTGAGACGAAGCCGAACGGTGTCCACTTACCCTTGCCTGCCCACTTGATGAATGCCTCTTCTGCCGACTCTCTCGAATACTTGAACGGGATCATGTACTGGGGCTGGAACTGCTCCGTAAGTCTCTAGCCGACAAGTGCCGGGGATCCGCAGAAAGCACAGAAAGTCGCAGCTGTATGTGAATCGGTAACTATCTTGGCGCCGCATGCGTTGCAGACAAATTCCGTCTGCTCCGGAGCAGGTCCGCCGGGCTGCTGAACCTGCTGCTCTGCGGTCTGCTGATCCTGCTGTGCTGCTGTCTGCTGTGCTGCCGGTGTCGCCTGGGCTTCCTGTGCGCCATCAGATGCGAGCTTCTTCTTTTCAAGTTCTTCAACTACTGACTCAATAGATGAAGGATTGAAAGAAGCTCCGCAGAAAGCGCAGTCGAGCTTTTGGGTATCGGCATTAAGTGTTAGATTTGACCCGCAATTCGGGCATTTGATCGTATCTGCCATATCTATCCCTCCCGATTAATGAGTATATCACAAAAGAATTTTCAGTTTAACCGCAATCGGGTCCGATATGCGGACAATTAGCGGCAGTTTCGGTGCGCTGTCTTTTCAGGAATCATAAGAGCAAACAAGGCTATGAACAGATCAGATCCGGGTGTCCAAAAGCGCCTTCAATGTCTTGACGTGACTCTTAAAGGAGTGCGGATATTCAATGTTCTTGAACTCTACACCTTTCCGCTCGCAGATGATCTCTACGAACATATCGGCAATTTCGGGATTCTTAAGAAGCACGGGGCCCAGAAGGCTTATACCCAGAAGGTTATTCTTCCTCACCGCATCCTTTGTGATCGGAACATTTCCGATCACCTTTATGACATTGCAGATCAGGTCATTCTGTTCATCGGGAACGCCCGCCCTGTTGACGAATCCGACATAGCGCGTGCTGGTGCCGGGCACTTCAAGGATCACGTCGCCCGTGTAGCGCTTTCTGATCTGCTCTTTGAATGTGAAATCAAATATATTAAGACCTTCGACGAACTTTTGATCGTGAGTCGTAATACCCTTGCCCAGGATATCGTAACTGTTGCCCGTAAAGAGCATCGGAACGCCGTCATCGACAGCCTTCTTAAACCCGTCGACGAACTGATTCATGTGCGCTGCAACGAGGTTGCGGTTGGTTTCATAACCCGAACCCATGAACACGAAATCAACGCCTTCAAAACTAATTTCTGAATCAGTAATTGCCGCACTGACAACCTCAACGTCAAAGCCCTGGTCCTCAAGCCTCTTTCTCAGGATCCTGACATTGCCGTTGTCTCCGTACAGGTTCATGAAATCAGGATAGAGATAAAGTATCTTCACGTTCATGCCAGTTCCCTCCTTGTGACGATGGAGAGGATCTTCTCTTTGTCAGAGAAGCATGTGATGACATAAAGGAACGAATCCAGGTTGTGCTTGCAGTATTCTGCCGCGTCTGTCACCTGCTCGAAAATCTCGACCTTCGAGCTGTCTATCCCCGCAAGTTCAAACCTCACCGCGAGGTCATCGCAGTACTGACCTGCCAGAACGATCTTTTCGATATCCGCGCCGCACAGCTTCTCGAAATTAATATCCCAGAGCCAGCTCGAATCCGAAGTGTAATACTTGCGGCTTATCGCATCCACGATTATCATCACGCTCTTCTTCCTCTTATCACTGACGACCACGTCAATAGAGCGGTCGTAGGACACGGAATTCTCGTGCTTTGAAAGAAGGAGCCTTCCGTCCAGTTTTCCAAGCGAAAAGTCGGAAATACGGCCGGACTTAAGAATATATCCGCCGAGCGCTTCGGCAGCCTTGCCGGGCTCAACGCCTGCCGCAACGGCCGCAGTAAACGCCGCGAGAATGTTGTAGCAATGGTAAATACCCGTGAAGAAAACAGGGATCTCGTACTTGCCGTCAATCGTGATCGAAGCCCTGTCGCCGTTATCTTCAGCCGCTGTCAGCGTATGGTCTGTGTCATGCCTTGCAAAACCGCATTTCGTGCACTTGAACTTGCCTATGTGGTTATAGTGGTAATACTCGTATTCCATCGGCGCCTTGCAGACAGGACAATACTTGCCGTCGTTATAGATGCCTTCGTGCACCGTCTTGTCAGTAGGGAGCTTGTCAGCGCCGAACCAGATCGTTCCTTCCCTGTCTTTCCCGAAGCTTGCTGCAAGCGGGTCATCGGCATTGAGAATAAGCGTCATGTCATCGTAAACTGCTTCGCTTATAACGCTCTTGATGAACTCCGGATGACCGTTTCTTGTCATCTGGTCCCTGTAAAGGTTATTGATAACGAAATATTTGGGATGGAAGAACTCGAAGATCCTTCTAGAATATCTCTCGTCAGCCTCCAGGAGTATAACATCGCTTTTGACCTTACCACCCATGGTCGCATCGCCGATAAGGAAAGTGACGACGCCTTCGATCTGATTGGAACCTTCCTTGTTATAAGCAACCTTAAGCCCGCTGCTCCTGAGCACATGGGCGATCATCTCAACAGTAGACGTCTTACCATTGGAACCCGTCACTGCGATAGAGATCTCAGGAAGCTTTAACTGCGAAAGGATATCAGGGCAGATCTTAAGAGCATACTTACCCGGCAAGCTCGAGCCACGCCCCAAAAGCTTTGCCAAACCTCTTATGATCTTGCAAACAAATATCGAAATGAAGACACGCACTTTTTTCATAGCGTGCACATTTTAGCATAAATAATTAAATAATGCTTGGTGTTTAAAATAACGTTACACTTTACGTTGAACAAAGCCTTCCCCCGTGCTCGAAAACAGATAAATCAAGTAAATGTGTATTGCAATAGCACCTGCAGTCCCCGCCATCAATGGACGGCTGCGCCTGGCCTGTAAGGCCCCATTGTCCGCGAAGACTTAAGCAGGTGCTTGATTTGTGTTCAAGACGGGGCAAGCCCCGCCCTGCATCAGAAGATGCCGTTCTTTACAAGACCACAGGCAGCCGCAACCTGCCTGAACACCAAACACAGATCAGACGATGCAGTCAAGGACGAAGCATTCGTCAGAATGTGCCGCAAGGCATCCTTGACGGCTTGAGGCTGATCTGTATAACAACTATGGCAGTTTGCGGTCTTTGTTCTACGCTAAATCTCTGTAGGACCAGATTCCGTATTGGGTTGCTTCTCCGAAATGTGCAAATATCAGGTACCATGGAACTCTATTTTTTTGTCGGTTATTTCGTGGGTTTTGCAGGATTTTTCTCTGAAATCCTGTAGATCATGTCGGAAATGTCTCAGAATTTGCAGGTTTTAATGTAGAAGATAAGAGGTTGCTGCAGGTTCTCTTGCCGTATCTTTGTCGTTTTTGTATTTTGCGGGGAGATATTACAAAACCGACAATATTATCTGAAGATATGCGACAACGGATCTTTGAACGTGAACATGATTTCCCGTATTTTCCCTTGAACCAGCTTCACGGGACCTGCAATTTGCAGGAAAAGCGCCGACAATCGCGACAAAAAACCGACAAGGAAATAGACTTTTGCAGATCACATTTTTCGGGATAATAAAGTGAAAAGTCTTGTTTCCTTGAGTTACTCATTTTCGAACAGTTTTGAGCAAAGGTGTTTACAAACCAAATCAAAGGTATATAATTGCCACATGACTAATTTTGCATTTACATGGCGTAACTTCTTTTTTGCCTTTACGAATAGGGGTAAGTAGTTCACTGCATGTAAATACGACTTGATTTACGAGATTAATGAGGCCCCGCAGTGAACATGACTGCGGGGCTTTTAATTTGACGGAGGATGAGACCATGACACAGAAACAGGCAGGCAAGAGGATCGAAGAGATCGACGAGCAGATCAAGGAGCTCTTCGCGGAGAGGCTTGAGGCGAGCAAGATGGCGAATGAGACGCTTTCGAAGTCTGAGATAGCGCTCAAGAGCAGACGTTATGAGAGAAGCTATCTGGCAGGACTTGAGAGTTCGAACAGGCTGATAGACAACTACGAGCGCGTTCTTTTCTCGACGATGTTCAATCTCAGCCACTCGTACAGAAACACAGAATACGGCACGCGCACAGAGCTTGCCGACCAGATCCACAAGGCGCTCGAGACTACGCCGAACGAATTTCCAAAGTCGCCGATGGTCGCGTGCCAGGGAATCGAGGGCGCTTATTCGCAGATCGCGACAGATAAGATCTTCCGCCACGCCAACATCATGTATTTCAGAACTTTCGACGGCGTTTTCCAGGCAGTCGAGTCAGGACTTTGCAAGTTCGGCATCCTCCCTATCGAGAACAGTTCTTTCGGTTCCGTCACACAGGTCTACGACCTCATGGTAGGCCACAAATTCCACATCGTAAGAGATTATAAGCTCAGGATCAGCCACAGGCTTCTCGCAAACCACGGCACGAGATTCGAGGATATCCGTGAAGTCTATTCGCACAACCAGGCTATCGGCCAGTGCAGCAAATTCCTTAAAGAGCACCCGGACATCAAGGTCAACATCGTCGAGAATACAGCCGTTGCGGCTAAGAGCGTTGCAGATTCAGGAAGAAAGGACGTTGCGGCTATCTCATCTTCTGACTGCCAGCAGCTATATGGGCTTGATGCGGTAAGAGAGGACATCCAGAACACTGATAACAACTACACGCGCTTCATCTGCATAACAAAGGAGCTCATGATCTTCCCCGGCGCTTCCAAGACTTCCGTAATGCTTGCTCTGGGCCACACACCGGGTGCGCTCGCAGATACTCTTGCGAAGTTCTCATCACTGGGCTTGAACCTTACGAAGATCGAATCACGCCCCATCGCAGGAAGAGACTTCGAATTCATGTTCTATCTTGATTTCGAGGCTTCAGCTTATTCGGAGGAAGTAATAGCGCTCTTGTGCGAACTTGACGCGGAGCCCACTGAATTCGCATATCTCGGCACTTATATCTGACAGTGCTGTCAGGATAAAATCGTCCTTGTATCAACACACAAGGTCCATAGAACTAGGACGCCGAAGGGAAAATAAACACTGAGATCACAGACGGCAGAGCCGTAGGTGAGATGTAAAATCAGTTATTTCATCTTAACGAGTTCATAATCCCTTGTGCCAAGGCCGATCTTCTCGGCGTGCTCAAGAGTCTCGGCCCATGAGACGTTGGGGTTACTGTTGTGCCATACGTCACCGTGGTCGTGGAAGTGTTCCTTTGCCATATTGTCACCGAGCTGGCTGTTTCTGATCGGTTCAGCCTTTGCGCAAAGATCGACGCAAGCCTGGTCAAGGGCGACGGGATCGAATGATGCGAGCATTCCGATGTCGGGAAGAATCGGTGCATCGTTCTCGCCGTGACAGTCGCAGTTGGGCGATACGTCGGTTATGAGACTGATGTGGAATGCAGGTCTTCCGCTTACGACAGCGGCTGTATATTCCGCCATCTTGCATCCGAGAAGAGACGCCGCGTTCCAGTTGTTGTTTTCTATCGCATCGAAAGCGCATGCACCTATGCAGCGGCCGCAGCCCTTGCACTTGTCAGGATCGATCCAAGCTTTCTTATCCGAGTAGCTGATTGCGTCAGAACCGCACTCCTTTGCACATCTCTGACAGCCTCTGCACATTTCGGTGATGACGTGAGGATGTCCGCTCTGGTGCTGCTGCATCTTGCCGGCACGGCTTCCGCAGCCCATGCCGATATTCTTGATCGTGCCGCCGAAGCCTGCCTGCTCGTGGCCTTTGAAGTGCGTAAGGGATATGAAGATATCCGCGTCCATGACAGCACGGCCAATGTATGCTTCCTTGCAGTACTCGCCATTGGGGACCGGAACGATTATGTCGTCCGTGCCTCTGAGGCCGTCAGCGATTATTATCTGGCAGCCCGTCGTAACAGTGTTAAATCCATTGATATTGGCGCAGTCCATGTGCTCGAGCGCATGCTTGCGGCTTCCGGGATAGAGCGTGTTGCAGTCGGTAAGGAATGGCATTCCGCCCTTCTCCTTGATGACGTCGGCAACTGCTTTCGCGTAGTTGGGTCTCAAATATGCGAGGTTTCCCAGTTCGCCGAAATGCATCTTGATCGCGACAAACTTGTTGTCCATGTCGATCGAGCCGATGCCGGCGAGCCTTATGAGCTTCTGGAGCTTGGCAGTAAGGGGTACACCCAGGCCGGTTCTGAAGTCGGTGAAATAAACCTTGGACTTTTCCATATTGAAACCTCCTATTTGTCGTTCTTTACGAATAACGCCCTGTATTCTCCGGGAGCCATTCCCTTTTCTTCCCTGAAGACCCTGTTAAAGCTCGGTATGCTCTGGAATCCGGACAGCATCGCGATCTCGGTAAGTGTCCTCTCCTCATCAGCGAGGAGCTCCGTGGCCTTTTCGAGCCTGATCAAGTTGAGCCACTTGCTGTAGTTCATACCTGTTACGTTCTTGAATATTCTCGAAAAGTATTCCCTGCTGATGCCCGCCATCTCAGCCATCGCGCCCTGCGACAGATCGTCTGCGGTAAGGTTATTCTTTATATAATCGGTAACGCTCATCATGCGCCTCATGACGTCATCGCCGTAACCGTATGCGACTTCCTCCGAGAGTTCCGGCGCGAGCTCTTTCCTGTAATCGTAGAGGGTCAGCATGAATTCCATGAGAAGCATGCAGCATCTGATCTCACGGTCTGATCTGTCGGAGAAGAATATGTCCTTCATCTGATACGAGATCGTTTTGAGTTTTCCCGCGAGCTCGGGATGCGACTTGACGCATATAATGTGCAGATTCCTGTACATGTGCATTATTCTTCTAAGATCAAAGAGCGAATTTATGAACGCGTTCGAAAATTGAATAACCAGCGAATCCTCCCGGTTAGCATCGACGATAGAATGCATCTCCATGGGCCAGACGAGGACGAAGTCGCCGGGGACAAGTTCATATGTGTTCTTGCCTACGCAGTAGATATTGGTCTCGCCGGGACCTACCAGCAGGATCTCACCATAAGAATGCCAGTGAGCCTGATAACTTCTTTCCTTGAAACCGGTAGACATGTTAAAGGCGCTCACATGGTCGAAATCGTATTTTTCGTACTTGCTGTAATCCATAGATTATACCTGCCTTATAGTATATTATAATATTCCGCTGCGGTCTGACGCTTGCTAATTTTTGATATTGGATGTTCCAGATTTTGTTTTCGCGGGGGCAAAAACCGTTCAACGTGCCACTGTTAAAACCGTGCCTTATTCCGTGCTTCCGTTGTTACAAGACAGCACAAAAATGCACAAGTAAAAAGGACCCCGGAAGCTGAACAAAACATACCGGGGGTACTTCAATTCACAAGCAGATAAACTTATCTGTTATCGACCTTCTCAGGATACATGTCGTGGCGGAACAATCTGTCCTCTGCAACCTTCTCCCACTTCGTTCCGGGCTTGCCGTAATTGCAGTAAGGATCGATGGAGATCCCGCCGCGCGGTGTAAACTTTCCCCAGACTTCAATATACTTGGGATCCATGAGCTTTATCAGGTCCTTCATAATTATGTTCACGCAGTCCTCGTGGAAATCGCCGTGATTTCTGAATGAGAACAGGTAGAGCTTTAATGACTTGCTCTCCACCATCTTCTCTGAAGGAACATAGGATATCGTGATAGTCGCGAAGTCCGGCTGTCCCGTGATCGGGCAGAGGCTCGTGAATTCGGGGCAGTTGAACTTTACGAAATAATCGTTGTCAGGATGCTTGTTGGTAAAGGTCTCGAGCACGCCCGGATCGTAATCCTGGCTGTATGAAGTTCCGTTGCTGCCGAGCTTTGTAAGTCCTTCTTTTTCGCGCATGTTATCACCCCTTGAGAATGTTGTATCTGATGCCTTCGTCAAACGTGTCGATTCCTTCAGCCTTCTTGACAGCCTTTACGACGACATATGTAAGAGGCGTGAAGATGACTTCGTAAGCGACCTTGAAGAGGTACTGGAAAAGGATCATCTTGAGGACAACGGAGTTTTCCATCGTTCCCCAGAAAGAGATCATGATGAATATCACGGAGTCCAATCCCTCGCCAACGACTGTGGAAAGGATCGTCCTAATCCAGAGGTTCTTGCCTTTGGTGGCGACCTTTAATCTTGAAAGCACGATAGAGTTTGAGAACTCACCGAAAAGGTACCCCGCAAATGACGCGACGGCTACTCTGGGCGTAGTCCCCATTACGACCGCGTATGCTTCCTGATTCTCCCAGTAACCGGGATGCGGGAGGGCTATCGTGATGAGGTAGATGAGCACTGCAAAAAAGCTGCAGGCAAAGCCGATCCATATGATCGTTCTTGCCTTCTTAAATCCGTAGACCTCGGTAAAGACATCACCGATGATGTATGTCAGGGGAAACAGGATGACGGCTGCCGGAAGCGTGATGTTCTCAGTAACGGCCCACATCTTGCCTGCTATAAGGTTCGAGAGCAGAAGACATGTCACGAAGATGATGCCTATGCACATAAAAAGCTTAGATACGTTCTTTTCGCTGTTCATATAAAAACTCCAAAATAAAAATAGGCTCCCAAAAACAGGAGCCACATTTAATCAAACTCAAAAAATAAAAGCATGTGATGTAAATGATTGTCCTGGTTTTGTTTAACGACAGGATGGCACAAACGAACTGTCGGCGGTTTTCGCACGCATAAAATAACAAATCGGAGGCTTAAGGTCAAGTGGGAAAACGGATGGATAAGGCCGGCGACAGGAATGAGTAAAACTAATACTTTGCGCAATAAATATTATGAAGACGCTGTTGCTGTCTGATACAATTAAAGCTCTCGGGAGAGCAAAATAAACAAACGATGAAAGGGAGTTTGCTTTATGGGTATTGTTGAGAAAACTTTCAGAAATGGTGAGGTAATAGTCAAGGAAGGCGACTCAGGCTCAAGCTTCTTCCAGCTCGTTGACGGAACAGCACTCGTCTATGCAGGCTTCGGCAAGAATGACCAGATCAAACTCGGCACCATTGAAGCAGGCGAATATTTCGGCGAGATGGCCATACTCGAAGCATACCCCAGAAGCGCTACCATCGTTGCATCGGGAACTGTCACGGCCATTGAGATAACCAAGGATGAGCTCGAAGCATTCCTCGCTGAAGACCCCAACAGGATAATCGATCTCATGCAGCATCTCGGCAACAGAGTCTGGTTAATGAACAACGACTATATCGACGCCCAGAACCTCCTTAAGGAGCTCCGCGAGACCGATGAAGAGAAGAAGAACAGCAAGTCACTTTTCTCTTCGATAAAGAAGCATATCGACATGTACCAGAGCAACAAGAATAAGCTCTCCGAACCCGAACCCGAGAATCTTGCAGCTGATTTCAACGCGCTGAACGGCAAGGGAATGGGCAAGTCCAAGTCTTACAGAAGAAGGATGATAATCTTCGATGAGGGAGCGCCTGCCGACTGCATGTACATCCTGCATTCAGGAACGGTCTGCATCTGCAAGAACCGCAACACTCCCGATGAGATCGAGCTCGCTACATATGAACCCGTCTCGATCTTCGGCGAGATCGGCATGATCTCCGAGGAAGTCAGAAGCAACGCCGCAGTGTCAGTTTCAGACGATACACGCGTTGAGATAATCTATCCCGAGGACCTTGTTCCGATCTTTGAGGTCTGCCCTGAGAAGATCAACATCATCTTAAGGCATCTCTCCTACCGCTTAAGAAAACTCAACACGGACTTCCTCAAGGTATGCAAAGAGATCACGGAGAATTACAACAAGACAAAATAAAGAATCAGGCGGTGTCTTAAAGGTACCGCCTGTTTTGTTGTGTAACACATTAATACCGGAACTGTCGCGTCCCGTCGTGTCCCTCAGATTCACGGCATAACCACGTGGATGCCGTGGATGGGACATTTAGAAGTGGTGCCGGATACACGCCCACCAAAAACTTCCGGTATTTTTTCCGGCTATAGCCGGAACTTTTACCGGAAAAACAGGCCAAAACAGCAGAAATTCCGGTATTTTTTCCGGCTATAGCCGGAACTTTTACCGGAACTTTTTGTCTTGAATAGATTGCAATCTAAAAACAACTTACCCGAAATACTTCACAAATGCTTTATTGTCATGAGTGAACAGCTCGTCACCAAGTCTGTCGGCGACCTCTATGACCGTCCTCTCATACGCACACTGCAAAGGTGACACCTTGTTCTCGCTTCCGGTATTCATACGGTTCGCACATCCGCACGAGTTGGTGCATCTGGTCTTAAGGTCACAATCGCGGCATGTCTCAGGGGTGTTGCTTTTCGCTGCGATCGACGCAAGACGCTCTTTGTCGAGCCCCTCGAAAACATTACCCATGTAATATTCCTCATCGTTTAAGAACGATGTGCACGGATAGATATTTCCGTCAGGCGTGATGGAACTCTGCTTTACTCCGAGATGGCAGTGCTCGGCAGGATTCCTGCCGCGGACACATTCCCTTATCTTGCTCATGAGTGGCGAGACAAAATACTTTCTGCCTGCAATGAATTCGTCTCTTAAAAAGTCGGCGGTCTTATTGAGTTCTCTCCTGAAAACATCAATACCTTCATCAGTCCAGTTGACCCTGTAGCCATATGCCATGACGGTCGATACGTCTTTAAAACCCAGCGAGATCAGATATTTCACTGAATCGGAAAGCAGACCGCACGCCTTGGGATCCAGCGTGAGAAGCGCCATGGACTCCGGAATATATTTCAGAAGGAGTTTAGCCTTCTCTTCCAGGAGGCCGAAGGTCGAACTGCCGTCAGGAAATCTTCTTGAGATGTCCTGACCCATTCCGTCAAAAGAAAGACCGATCTTCATGCCGGTTTTGGAAGCTCTTTTAAGAAACTCCTCATCAAGAAGCGTTCCGTTCGTCGTCATCTTGCAGGAGAACTTGATTCCCGTCTCTGAAGACTTGGCTTCGCAGTAGTCGATTGCTTTATAGATCAGGTCTTTTTTAAGAAGAGGCTCGCCTCCGAAAAAAACAATACCCGCCCGTGTTCCTTTGGAAAAAGCGAGGTCGCAGGCTTTATACAAGACCTCCAAAGGCATGTCCTTCGGAGTCTTATTCCTTATACAATAGCTGCAATCCATGTTGCAGTTTTCTGTCAGATGCAGCGTAAAATTCATTTGCCTTCAACCTCTAACCGCTTTAAGTTCAATCTTCTTCATCGATAACATTTACTATGGCTTCACAAACAGAATCATCTGATGTCTCATCGTCATCATAGTAATCTTCATCAATAAACATATCGCCCTCGATCACAGGCTCTGTAAATTCCACCTGGGCCTCACCGGCAAGCTGCTCTACAACCTGGGTATCACCGCCAATTTTCTCTGCGACCTGGGTGTCACCGCCAAGCTGCGGTTCATTGTACTCCGTGGTGGTCATTCCGCCCATGATCGCGGGACCGCAGCCCGTACCGAATACCGCAGTTGATCCGATAAGAGCAGCCACGCCAACAGCGTATAAAGGCTTCTTGTAATCGTGCTTAGGATCTATCTTCATGTTTGTTCCCTCCGGTCAATTTCTTAACACCTTTTCCGGGCAGTTTTTTAGCGCCCGTTCACTTTATATACAGACAGGTGCGCGAAAATGTTGCACGGCGGAAATCAGATCTGATCCTTCACTTCAGCCGCCTTCCACGGGACAAGCCTGCCGTCAGACATCATCATCTTCTCATTATCTTCATAGACGGTAATAAAGCCCAAAAGCGTGAACCGCTCTCTCATATCCAGGGAATAGTCATTATGTGCGCCGGTGCAGCTGTAATCGTATTGCCAGATGAGGGATCTGTAGTAAGTAACGCTTCCATTCTCATAAGCAGCATCGTAATCGTCTACCTTTACAAGGAAAGGTATATTCGCCAGAACGAGAACAATAATTATGATACCTATTGCTTTCCTCATTTATTCCGCCCCCCCGGTTGACCATATTATACAATGCCAAAAGCAAACTTTGATGATGCCGGCCGGCAAAATATCGCGGGATAAAACCGCTATCTCAGGTTCCTGTCGCCACCACGGGTACGTCATGTGTGCACAAGTTCGTCGCCCACCTCAACGGATCCCTTAACAAGTTTTTTATATGAGGAGTATCTCTTATATGCAGGAATAAAACTCGTTCTGAAGAAGTGGGCGAGAACTAAAAGTGCGATAACTGTCAGGAGAGGTATTATAACCTGCAATTTTTGTATTTATCAGATGGCGTTGATGCATTATATCCCATCCAATGTCTCCTCCCCTTCGCATTTAAAGATTAGCACGGGAAAAGAAACACTTACAGCGGATAAACTCTATCTGTTATACCGATAAATACGTGAAATTTCAGTTTATATCCCTGTTTCAGGGAAGCGAGTATTCACTTGTCTTGAATACGCCGATCGGTTCGCCGTCACAGCTTACGACGTATACTTCATCACCTGATTCAAGACCTTTGTAATGGTAATTATTTACGTGTGCGAAAGTATCGTCGTCGAAATAGATCGTGTATGTTTTTCCGCTCCTTGAATACTTCTTATCGGTCACTGTTTTCGAGACCACGGAAGGAGTATCCGCAAAAGCATTTCCGACACCCTCGGCATTGAACTTGTTCCTCGTGCCGAGAATGCAGGCCGTAACAACGACAAAGACAAGCATGACTATGAATATCCATTTCGTCTTATCCTTGATCCAGCGCTTCAGGCACGGCACTATGAGCAGTATGAACGCTGATATCGGAACAACATACTTTAAGAACGTCATGTACTTTAAAGTGTTAAGGAACTTCTCATCAAGAACATGCCCGGAAGGAACATAAGGTGCAGCTTCCGCATACAGGAAGAATCCGAATCCCAGGAAGACTAATCCGATCCATACGATATCGAGCGGCTTTATTTTTTTACCGGTTTTCTTTGGTTCTGTATCAGGTACATATTCGTCGTATCCGTTATAATCGTTTTCCATAACTACCCCCGTGAACAGCTTTGCTGTCATTCAATTTCCGGTTCAGACGAGATCCTTCTTAAAGAAATACTTGCTAAGTTTAGGATCTTCGTCCTCACGCACGAACTCGATCTCAAACCCCAGTTTCTTATAGAATTCCGGCGCCTGAAAACCGAATGTCGTAAGCGTTATCTTGGTATATCCTTTGCCCTTGTATTCATTCTCGACCGCCTGCACGAGCTTACTTCCGGTACCTGCTCTTCTGCATTTGCTGCTGACGATCAGATCTCCGATGTGGACCTCGTTATAGTATGCGCGGCCTGTGATGACACCTATAAGATTACCATTATCCTCTGCGGTAAAACAGTACTCGTCGTAATTAAGCACAACGCCGTTCTGCGCACCGTAAGATGAGAATTCGCTGTTGATAAATTCGCCTGTCTTATCATCGATCTGTTCAATACGCTTTATGTTCATGCCTTTTATCCCTTTCTGTAATCAAGCCTTACGAGCGCTTTCCCGTTCGGAAGGGCGTGTGTCTCATTTAAGATCAATGAATATCCTGCCTCACCCATCGTCTTTGTCAGTTCGTTCTCCTCCATCTGGTGATGAACCTCATCAAGCCTGTCAAATGCGTGCAGATACGGTGAATCTGACACCCATGCATTCACGTCTTTATTGATCTGAATAACGCACGAGACATATTCAGGATCGATCTTTTTTACCGCATCTCGAAAAGCCTCATAGCCGATATACTCAACCAGCAGGTCAGCGATTACAAGGTCAGCATGAGGCAATCTGTCAGTTTCATTTATAAGGTCGATCTTAAGGAGTTTAAGAACATCGGAAAGCTCCGGAAATCTCTCTTTAGCAGTCTTCAGATATCCCTCGTTTATATCGATCCCATAGACAGTCTGATACTTATTTCTGTCTACATGCTCAAGGCCGTTTCCGCCCGCCACTCCGAGCACCATGGAAGTCGTGACAGGATAACGTTCAAACTGATCCTTCATCAGTGAATTCAATGTCTGAAGCTGCATTACGGAATCAAGCTTCATGTGATTCTCGTAATCGCTTAGGTTAATTTCTTCCCACGGATTATTCATGTTATTTATGCCGTTCCATCCCTGTATTTTCTTATCGGATCGTCGGTCCACACGTGCGCTTCGATGTAGCGCTCAGGACCTTTGGAACCGTCGTCATTCCAGTCCTGAGGAAGACCGTATTTTGCGATCACTTCCAGTATCTCTTCGTATGTATAGACCTTTCTTCTATACTCTTTGCCGTCGTTGACTCTCGGGCTGAAAGTCGGCATCGAATCGCCGTAAGTAAAAGAGATCTTGCGCGTGTCGAATTCCTCAATCGGGATCTTAATGAATGAACCATCCTCATACCATGTCGAAAGCCACGGGCTGTGCTCCACGACCATGTAATGAGGTGACGCAATATCCATAATTCCGCCCTTGGATGCAAACTCTTTTCTTAAGATCGCTTCGCAGTTTGAGCGCTTCTTTATGTAGTCTGGATCTCTTTTCGCGCACATGGAATCAGGGCGCTCATTCTTCATCTGATCGAGAATCGAGTTGCCCTCTTCAAGCGGGACCTGTGTCACACTCCTGAACGGTCCTGACCTTTTGTCAAAGTAATGGTAAAGATACATACCTTAGGAGTATATCCTAATATTCGTGATCGCGCACTGGTCTCCTGAAAGCGCAACATAGATCTTGTCGACCGGCACCTTAACATTCACGGTGACCTTCTGAGGCGATATTATTATGCCCGTAGATACGTCATCCCTGTGCTCTGTGATGACAAGCTCATCGTCTATCGTCGGCTGGTTGATGACATCCTTTTCCTTCATCTTGTACTTCGTATCCTGATCGATCAGGTGGATCATGATGTTCGCAAACTTAGGATCGAACTGCGTGCCCGCGCAGCGCACGATCTCCTCACGCACATTCTGCTGAGGGATAGGGTCACGGTAGCTTCTGCTCGAAGTCATTGCATCGTACGCATCCGCTACGGATATGATCCTCGCGATCTCAGGAATATCAGTGCCCTTAAGCTTATTTGGATACCCTGTGCCGTCGTAGCGCTCATGATGGAAATTCGCACCGATGCTAAGATACGGATACAAAGAAAAGATTCTTGACAATTTTCTCCCTCAGTTGACAGGCTAATTCGGATTAGCTATACTTTGGCTAATTTGAATTAGCCGATTTGTGAGGTCAATCATGGATACAAAGCACAGGATAATCGATGAAGCACTTACCCTCTTCTCCGAGAAGGGCTATGCCAACGTCTTCGTCGGCGACATCGCGGAAAGAGTCGGCATCAAGGCGCCTTCGCTCTATAAGCACTATAAGAATAAGCGGGCGATTTTCGATGCCATAATAGAAGAAATGAATCTGCGGTTCGCCGAACAGGCAAAATCTCTCAACATCAACGGAACCGACGCCGTGGCCGACTCCGGCATCTATGAGAACATGTCCGAGGAATCCCTTCTCAGACTCGGGCGCGAACTCTTCCTGTATTTCCTCCACGACGACTACAACAGCCGCTTCAGAAAGATGCTCACGATCGAACAGTTCAACAACAAAGAATTAGCTGATATGTACTCCAAGATCTACGTCGACGATCCACTCTCATATCAGGGAATGCTCCTCGGAATGATCACTGCCGCCGGCATGCTCCACACTGATAATGTTGAGATAATGACCATTCACTTCTACGCGCCGATATACTATCTGCTCACGATCTGCGACAGGGAGCCTGACAGGGAACCGTGGGCGCTTAAGACTATGGACGATCACATCAGGCAATTTAACCGCCTCTACGGGAGAACAGCGTAAATGAAAGTTTTGGTTATCGACGGCTGCGGGAGAAAAGGAAACACCTGGGAACTCACTCAATGTGCAGTTGACGCGATCCGCGGGAAATATCCTGACACGGTCTTTGAGGAACTCGTTCTTGCAAAGATCAATCTGCCTTTGTGCACCGGCTGCAGCAACTGCTTCAGGCTCGGCCACGAAGCGTGCCCGCACTACGGCACAATGAAAGACATCATCAAAAAGATCGATGATTCTGACGGCGTGATAATCTGCTCGACAACCTACAACTTCAGAGAGACAGGCTACATCAAAAACCTCTTCGACCACATGTGCTCCATGCTTCACAGACCATACTTCTATAAAGGCAAAGCACTGGTAATAACCACTGCCGGCGGGGTCGGTCAGGCACAATGTGCTGAGAGTATCGCTTCATCACTAGCAGGGATCGGGTTTAACAGATGTTATAAATCGTCCTTCGCATCAGTCAGCTGGAACGCATACGAACCGCGCGAAAAGGATATCAGAAAGATCACTCAGGCCGCTTTGAAATTCGCATCTGATGCGGCATCAGGAAAACTCCACAGTCCCAAGCTCAAGAACCTTATGCCCTACAACATAATGCGCGGTATGGGGCAGCACTACACTTCTGATTCGGAATACCCCACCATGGACGGTATTTGGTGGACAGCGCCGGAGCGACGGGCCTCGGCATATTTTCCGCAGGTAAAGATATCCGTGTTTAAGAGGTTGTTCGGGAGTGTATTTTTCGCGCTCGGGAAAGCATTGGGCGGTTTCAAAAACATGAAAGTTACTTACAGAAAATAAGGAGAGAAACAAAATGAAAGTTGTAATGATACACGGGCAGAACCACAAAGGCAGCACTTACAACATCGGCAGGCAGATCGCGGAAAAGATTGTCGGCAGCGGGGTCGGTGATAAGATTACCGGTAGCGAGGTCGCTGAAAAGATTGCCGGGAGCGGGAACATCGTGGAGTTCTTTCTTCCGCGAGATCTTAACCACTTCTGTATCGGCTGTTACAAATGCATTGAAGACGTGACGGCATGCCCTTTCTTCGAGGAAAAGAACAGGATAATGTCCGAAGTCGAATCTGCCGACATCCTGATATTCACTTCACCAACATACTGTCTTAGAGAAAGCGGACCAATGAAGAGCTTTCTTGACCTTACCTTCAATTACTGGATGTCACACAGGCCGAGACAATGCATGTTCAGCAAGAAAGCAATCGTGATCTCCACATGCGCGGGCAGCGGAGCAAATAAAACGGTCAAAGCTATCTCGGAGGCGCTGTTTTATTGGGGTGTCCCTTATATTGTGAAATACGGTATCGGCGTTCAGGCCATGAGCTGGGACGGAATTTCTGATAAGAAAAAGCAGAAGATCGATAAGGACACAACAAGGATAGCGCGTAAAGTTCTTGCTAAAAAGAATGTGCGCGTTGGGGGGAAGACAAGGGTGCTTTTCGCGCTCATGAGAATGATGCAGAAAGCAAACTTCGGCTCCGGCGAGGCAGACAGGAAATACTGGGAAGAACAGGGCTGGCTGGATAAGAAGAGACCGTGGGGGTAAAAGATTTGCAGGCTTGATACTCTATAGCACCTGCTTCGCAATGGCCGTCAAGGGACGCTGCCGCTTGGCTTTGCCACCCTTGACCGCATGCTTGCAGGTGCTAAGCAGGGTTTAAGAGTTGGGATACCCCAACTCTCATCTGAAGATGGAGTTTTTACTAAACTGCTTGTGATTCGTCATTCCATATCAAAGCATCATCAGGAATCATATTGTTGAAAGCAGACAGTATTTCCCCTATGAAATAATCCCTGTCAAAGTTTGACTTGTCATATAAAACGACATAGATCACTTCCCTGCCCGGCCGGTATACATCTCTTGAGAAACCGTTGATCTTTGATGCAGTTCTGAATGAGTAATCCAATTTATCATTCATACCTAATATCTCAAGATAAGCACAGCGGTCTATTTCATAGAAATTGATTAGATAATCCGGGTTGATAGTTTCTTTGGTTTCAACAAAAGTAACTTCTGTCTCATACTTAAAAGGTATATCCATAAGCTTAAGGATATCTGATCCCATAAGTTCATTCTTTGATTTCAAATCTCCAAATTCACTTTCGGTAGGATTATCAGGAATATACTTTCCACAGCGCTCTTTCTGTCTGCTAAAGAAATCATTATTCATTCCGTGAGGATCTGAAAACTGTGTAATCGGAAATTTAACTCTCGGAGGCGCGAAGCTGTATTTGGTTTTCCAGCTTGCAAGCAGTGAATCATATTCTGATTTCAGGTTTATATATTTGTTAATCGCCTCAGCGAATGACCTCCCCTTTTTGGAGGTCATATAAAGCGTTCTGGGATGCCTGGGAGTACATTTCGGGTTTTCCGGATCGTAAGTAACCGCAACCATTTTCACTCCTCGCCGGACACAGAAATATCCGTGTGGGATCTTTTCCAGTTTGAGTCTTCTATATTCGAGCTTAACTGCGTGAACCTTCATCGGCCAAACTATTTCATTCATGATGAAACCATCCTCTCTGCAGAATTCCTATTAACAAAATTATGAACGCTTAAGCTTGAAATTGCTCGTGAGACCAGTCTCAATATGTGGCCAAAAGTCTCATTTTCGGGGGGTAAAAAAGCAAATTGCATTCAAAACTACATTTTGACGAAAACAGTTGTGTATTTTGTCAATAGCATCGTCAGGTGAGAGTTGGGGAATCCAACTCTTGAACACTACATAGCACCTGCAAGCTTGCAGTCAAGGGTGGCAAAGCCAAGCAAAGCGTCCCTTGACGGCTTACGCGCCGCAGGTGCTACATAATATTCACGGCATTTTCACGGCATAGCCGTGAATTTGCCGTGAATTTGGCCCTTTTTCATCATTTTTCACGGCGTTTTCACGGCTATGCCGTGAATTTGCCGTGAATTTTGAAGCGGAGTGATTGTGAAGATGAAGTAATGTTGTAACAGTTACTTATTCCGGTCTGCTATTGCGGAAGATCTAACCTTGCTGTATCCCGCGCACAGAAGATATGTCACGGGGTATGCAATAACCAGCGTAAGCACAAAATTAACCAGAGGATTCATTCCTGTGAGGCTTAAGAAGTACTGGAATAAGACGACTGCCGGGAAATGAATGATGTAAAAGAAATACGATATCTTAGCATTAAAGGACATGAATCCCGATGTGGTATCGAGATAGCCGTAGCCTATGCTCACTGCAGTCAGCACACCGAAGATCAGGCATGAATAATTGCATATGTTATTAAGGAGCGCAAAGCCGCAGGAATTAACAAAGAGTGCAGCGTTCGTCACTGCCACTATAAAGAAGATAACGGCGAACTGAAGCCTGAACGAGGCAACCTTTTTGACGAATTCCTTTTTGCTGAAGAAATAATATCCCAGAAGATATACGCACAGATATGTAATGAGCGGCTTGCCGAGAAGCTTTACATCAAAGCAGGCGACACCCAGAACAGCAAGTACTATGCCTGTGATCCGGAGCGCTGTCCTGTTCTGGGGTATCAGTTTAATAACAACGCACGATATGAGTGATATGACGATCAGAACCAGGAGGAACCACAGATGTGCAAGTGCAAATCCGCCGTCGTAGCCTGACAGGTCCGTATATTTTGTAAAGAATACTGCATAGTGCGCGAAAAAGCTTCCTTCATAGCCGTTATGCGTTACATCTGCAATATAGCTTAAGACAGGGTTTATCACGATAAGTCCGGCAACAAACGGAATGCCAAGGCGGATGAAGCGTTCCTTGATGAACTTTCCATACCCCCTTTTTGCAAGCGAGAAAAAACTTGATGCACCTGCAAGAAGGAACATGAGCGGCATGAACCATGGACTGATAAAGACGATAACTGCCGACAGTATCTTATCCGGTACAAAGAAGATGTAGTTTGCTTCATCCCAGGTGTTGTAAGCCATGCAGGCGTGATAGAGGATCAGCAAAAAGACGGTGATCCACCTGAGATTATCAATATAATGTACGCGCTCTTTCAAGAATGACTCCTGCCCTGTAATGACCTCTATGGTTTCATATTCTAGCAGATTGTATAAGCACAAATAAGCTGTATATGCGCGTTTTATGTGGCAACGACTAATGAATAATTTTTAACGTTTATCGTTAATTTCTTGTTGACAAAGATTAATTAGCGTTGTATATTGAAGCCATCTTCGAAGGTAAATTTGAATGTTTAAGGAGTATAGATTTATGAATGAAGAGAATGTAAAGATCGCAAGGATCAAGAAGAGCTGCCATGTCGGCAAGATCGTATCGAATATTTTCTGCATCATTGCCATCGTAGGAGTCGTGCTGAGCATTTTCTCTGCCGTAACGATCTTCTCGATGGGAAGGAAATTCGATGATTTCATTACTAAGGCAGAAGAAGCAGGATACGTCGATAATTCCAACCAGATCGGAAGCGTCAGTTCCTTTGTTATCAGCCTTGGTGCTGTCGACAATTTCGATTCCGACATTCCTGCAGTTAAAGCTGCTCTGGAAGACCACCCTTACTGCGTTGTCTACGGCACTTTCTGCGTTATCTCGGGTGTATGCTGCGTCATTCTTGCAGTGATGCTTAAGCTGATAAGTTCTGTTTTCGCGCTGATCGAGAAGGAGGCAACGCCGTTTAACGACAAGGTAAAAAAGAGAGTTACCGGTGTACTTATCGTCACAAGTGTTTTACTCTTTTTGACGGAAGGTGCGGGATTTGCACTGTTCGGCGCGCTCGTTACGTGGGCAGTCAATTCGATTCTCGATTACGGCAAGACCTTACAGGTTCAGGCAGACGAGACTTTGTAAGGAGGATATAATATGGGACAGATAATATTGAGATTAGACAGAGTTATGGCGGACAGGAAGATCTCGCTTAATGAGTTGTCGGAGAAGGTCGGTGTTTCTAACGTCAACCTCTCGAAAATGAAGAACGGCAAGATCTCGGCGATCAGGTTCTCGACCCTAGAAGCAATTTGCGATGCGCTTGATTGCCAGCCCGGTGATATACTTGAGTACAGAAAAGACTAGGTACAACTAGGGAATAATTGGGGTAGGAAAAATGGAAAGGAGCTTCTCACATGAAGCTCCTTTCGCATTTATAACCATTTTTTCTTTTTGAAGAACAAAAGGCTCCCGACAGCGATCGCTATGCTCAGGATTATCACCACCGGATAACTCCACTTCCAGTTAAGTTCCGGCATGAAGTGGAAGTTCATTCCGTACCAGCCGGCAATAAGTGTAAGCGGCATGAAGATCGTCGTTACGACCGTGAGGACTGTCATGATGCGGTTCTGCTTGATGTCGAGATGAGCCTTGTAAAGGTCTCGAAGCTGCATCGTATAATCTCTTAATGACATGGAAGCTTCATGGAGTCTTTCTGCCCTGTTGATGAAGAGTCTGAAGAATCTTAAGTTCTCATACTTGAAGAATCCGTTCTCGTTCTCTTCGAACTCTGCGGCAAGATCCATAAGCTGCTCGTAGTGGATCCTCAAATAACGGATGTCATTACGGATGTCATTAAGACGCCCGGACGGAAGATTCTCGTCGCCGTCAATTATCGCCTGCTCCATAGAGTCAAGTTCGCTCTCATATTTCTCCATGAGTCTTAAGTCGTCCTTGACGATCTGATCTAAGAAGTCATAAAGGAATCTTTCGAGGCTTGGAAGCTTCCATTTCTTGGTGCGCATGACGCCCTCAACTATCGCGGAAGCCGCGCCTGTATCATCAATGAATACTATGCCTTTCTCATCAAGAACGAACGCAAATTTGAGATCATCCTCCGAAGGACATTTTCTGTCGGGGATCGAAAATGTTCCGGTTAAGGAATCATAGTTGACTTCTGCTTTTGTAAGATATATCTCGGAAAGCTCAGGTTCTATATCCATGCCCATTTCAAAGCTGTCCTTGTTATTCTTCCACTCCTCAGAAGACAGCACTGCGACAAACTGTTTGTCTGTGCCTTTAAGCTCCTCACGGGATGCTTTCTTTAATGTCTCTTCGATCAGGTAATACATCTGTCCCTCCCTCACTTGCAGAATTCTGCAATTTCTTTATCAAGAAGTCTGTATACGTTCGCTACAAGATAGCCGTCCGCTATGGCGTGGTTCATGCGCACTGTCACGGGCATCATGAGCCTGCCGTTCTCCTCCCTGTATTTGCCCCAGTTGATTATCGGCAGGAAATAAAGATAGCCGTCAGGAAGCTCAACATTGAGCGAATCGTACGAGAGCCACGAGACATACGAAGCGTCGAACCAGTTTGGATGGTTTGGCGCATCAAGAAGATACTCTCTGGTATTCTTTGCACTCTCAAGATCAGAAAGAGCATTCTTATAGAACTCTTCATAGTCTTCAGAATAGTTCGTATAGACGGGCGTGCATGTCTCCGTGTCTTCGTGGAACACATACTGCGTCGGATTTATCACGTCGTAGCAGACGAGCTCATTGGTCTGCCAGAGATAATTCATCTTATAGTCGTCTCTGGAATTAAGGACCTTAGAGAGCAGATACAGGAAATTCAGATAGAACTTTGTATCCGTCTTTTTCGAAAATGAGACAAGGTCCGAGACGTCTATGCGGGCGGTCATGGAAACAGAGCATTTGCAGTCCTCCGAGAAGTGACGGTAAACGCCTTTTCTGTAGTATTTCTCAAGATCTATAACCTTGTAATTCATGCTCCCTCACCCGTTTGCATTGGAAATCCAATAACCTATTTTATACCAATTTCCATAAGAGTGAAGTTTTATCTGTACTTCTCCATCCTTATCAGGTGCTCTTCGTCGGGCTCAGAGATGCCGTCTTTGAAGCTGTATCCCATCTTGAGATAGAACGGAACACCCGTAATAGATGCAGGGATCTCAATGCGCTTTGCCCTTAAGAAATACTCATCCTGTTCGAGCGTGTCGATTATCGCGCGGCCCACGCCTTTTCCCTGCCAATCAGGGTCGACGAATATGGTAAAGAGGCTGCTCTCCTCCTCGCTGCCCCAGTAAGGACCTATGGCGCCGCATCCGATTATGGAATCGTTTTCGAGCACGACATAGAAGTGAGTCCATGAAGACAACCCGATGGCGCGTTCCGGTGTCTCTGATTCGATAAGCGCGTTCATAAGGTCTTCAGGATAGTCTTTGGTGTTGGAAATCTTTATAGTCCTGCGGATGAGGTCAGAGACTGCCTTGGCATCCACTTCCGTAAATCTTCTGATCTGCATATATAGATCCTCGTCAATTCATTTTCTTTGGTGCGGGAAGTTCGCTGTACATGGCCTCGAAAAGTTCTTTAAGAAACTCTTTGTTATCCACGGAATCGACCAGGAGCATCTCCTTGGCTCCCTCGTAAGGAAGTTCCATCTCCGCATCAGGCATGAGCTTAACAGCCGATTTTGTAGGCTTTACGAGGAAACGGTCATCGTATATGCCGCCCACGATCTTGCCGCGGTAATAGATGATATATTCGCCCATCATGGCACGGCTGGTTATATCGTCCAGTTCTGAAAGCTGTTCAAGGATAAATTCAAGATACTCTGTGCTCGATGCCATGTGATGCCTCCTGATAAGGTTTCACTAATGATGGCATAACCGGCATTTTCAATATGTTCGATATTGTGGCAAAATGTTGATTATATTGATAAAAAAGCAATATGTCTGCTATTCTTGTAGTCGGGCAGATGCCCTTAATGAGCAGAAGATTTTTATATAGCATGTCCTGGGGAGGCAAGCTTATGTCAAATAGAGTCAAGGTTTTAACATGGACGCTGGTTTTCATGATGCTTTTTACGTGCGCATGCACGGCAGCAAGAGCGAGAAAGGCCGGTGAAAGAAATAAAGGTGGCGTTCATAAGCCTGAGTACGCAACTTCGGAAACAGCATCAACACCGCCAACCATCAATTACACTGATCTAACGACGCCGACTTACAGTTATAAGACGTTTCCTCTTGAGGAGATCATTGAGCTGAGCAAAAGCTGTATCGGCATGAATATAGAAGATGCAACCGACCACATCTGTTCAGGTTTGCATCTTGAACGATATACATATAATGATGAATACGATTACGCTCTTCCCTATCCGCTCGAGAGGCAGTTCAACGGATTTGATGAGCCTGTTTTTATAGAAGGTATCGCTTTCGAAAGAGTAACTGTTTGGGCGGACACGAATAATATCGTCCAGGATATAGAATTCGATATCAAAGAACACGAACCTGCATACTCGCCTGATGAATATTTAAATACGCCTGTATTTGAAACGTATCTTGACGCATATAATTCCAATCAGCTCTTAGACTCAAAGATGCAGTTGTTATATGGAGAGCCTGACGGCGTGTACGATACTTCCTGGCTTTATGCTGATAAGAGCGGATGGTGCACATGGGTTGACGGCTCAATCGAGTATTTCACTTTCTGGGGACAGAATATTGCGAATCTTGACGGCAACAACTCATTTACTTTCGGCATACATGTTATTGACGGAGATTCAAGTGGCTCAAATATCATTAGCGATACATATGAGGCTTTCATTTTTGAAATGCTTGATGTTATGGGATTGACCGATTCAGAAGCCGAAGCCAGGATCGAAGCTTTCTTCGGAGCCGAACTTGAGCCGTCAGATGTAACTGATGATAATAGTTTTAACCGCACGGTAATCACTTATAAGATGCCCATATTTGTAGAAGATGTCGCCTTCGACGGCTTCCTGATCCACATTGACCGGGACACAAAGCAGGTTTTGTACATCAGATTCTTTACGGATTCAATTCCCGACAACACAGCAAAAAAATACTACGATATTTTTGAAGTTAACTCCGGCAGTTTCCGTGACAGAATGACAGAAGAGACCATATCCGCCGACGATTCGGATTGGACGGTATACCAAAGACAGTATACTATGGACGACAAACATTCTCTGGCCATCACGAGAAAAACTTATAAACCGGATGAATCTCAAAGCGGCTTCCAGATCGAGTTCTTTGATATGGATCAGACCCATTGATTTCAGACCGTAATCAGGTCCGGTGTCAACAGATAAAGCAAATTACAGAAGCCCGCTCATGAAGCGGGCTTTTGACACTGTTTCTGATAATTGTTTTTGAAGCAATTAGTATTCTCTTCTGAATTCGCTTATCTGCTCTCCGTCTTTGCTGAAGAGTGCTTCTTCATTGTCGTGATTATCGACCTTATAGTGGCCATCCACCCAGTAAACGCTGAAATATAGCGGCTCAATTATCGTGTTAAGTTCCTGATCCATTACGCCAAAGCCCCACGAGGGTCCGTAAGACGGATCGGCGAACTCGATCTGGCCGTCATAGCAATAGAAATTGCTGTCGCTGTCAGCGCACAGGAAACCTTTCCTCTGCTTTAATATGTTCTCATCGCGGTCGATCAGGGCGATCACATCATTTTGGACGTTGTCATCATAACTGATGCTAACTATGAACCTGTCTTCATTAAGATAATAAATGTTGCCATAGCTTATGCTCAGCACGGGGTTATAGTCAGCGTCAAGAACACCGTTTTTGTGGTCCTTGAAAACGCGGTAAAGCATTGGACAATTGCTCTGCTCAAATGTCTCGAGTTCGTGTATACCGTCGTATATGGGCGGCAATAAGAAATTAAGGTCTTTATCAACGATTCCGCGCTTGCCGCAGACATAAACTTCGCCGCCGTCATATTCGTTGTAAGCAACGTTCATGACATACAGAAAATCGACAGCCTGTTCCATTTTTAAGATCATGCGGCATCTCGTGCTGTTTGGAAAACACCCGTCGCTCGAATATTCTTTTGTCTTCAGATCGACATCGACATCAAGCCTGTTTCCGGAATAGAGTTTGTTGACTGATTTTACTTTGGTGCCGACAAGTCCGTAGCTCGAGAAATTATACCAGAAGAGCAAATAGTCAACGCCGTTATAATTCACTTTTATGTACTCATCAAAACTGAGCAGATCAAAGTAGAAATGGAGGTCTTGGTCTTTTCTGCACTCACTGTATATTATCTTGTCTTCATTTATGGTCATGAGAGAAGCGATATCGTAAACAGATTCCGCGGTTTCAAGGAGCTCCTCATCGACAGGCTCCGTCTCACTGCTTTGAGCGCTCCTGTCACGGTTGCCGCGCTTACTGTCTTGCTTGCAGCCCGCAAGGCCCAGAGAAATACATGCGATAAGCAGGACCGCCAACACTTTATTTTTCATACGCCTATCTCCTTCCCGCATCCCATCTTCCAGCACCCTCGATTAGAGATTAGCACGCGTGTCAAATACGCGACAGGGGACAAACTCTGACGCTTATACAGTTAAAATGCAGAAAGTTGTATCAGGGTCAGTACTCGGTGCGGACGCTCTCCAGGCCGTAGATCTCCTTAAAGCGCCTCTCATCTTCCGCCGTCCTAATCACCATGACTTCAGTGAAATGCCCGTCTTTCTTATTCTTAAAACCGGCAACCTTCTCGCCCGTGCAAATAGAACTCCTGATCACCGCATACTGCGTCTCAGGATCGAACTTAATGACGTCATCCTGTGTCTTTTTGTGGTGAAGGATATTCGGTAAACGCATCGTTTTTCTCCGTTTTTCACGAGCTCGAAAAGAGCCCGCCCCCGGCATTATCTGTGAATATATATCCTGCTCATCTCAGGTTCTCCGTCGCCCTGCGCCATGCAGAAGAATTCCCATCCGTAGCGCTCGTAAAAGCCGATGTGATCCGTAAGAAGATAGATCGGCGTGACGCCCTTTGCCTTCATGTCGTTGACCGCAAGATTCAACAGATTGCCTGCTATTCCCTGCTGACGGTATTTCTTGTCGGTATAGACCGCGCAGACATTGGGTGTAAGGTCTTTCCTGTCGTGGAAATCGTTATCGATAACGCCTAATCCGCCCGCGATCTTGTCACCATCAAGACAAATATACCAGCCGTTCTCCGTCGTGCCGTTAAGATAATCGTTCATGCACTCAAGGTAAGCTTCCTTGGGCACTCCCCAATTGCTTTGGAACCACTCAGAAGCGGAATCCACAAGTTCCGGTTTATCACGCAATGTGATGTATTCTAGATCTGCCATAAAATTATCCCCATTTCTTTCATATCAATAATATTAACTTTGAAAATGTTATACAAAAACTCTGATCCGTATATCAAAGCCATGATGCCCGCGACAGCTATCACTGCGCTCAACACCAGCGACACGAAGACCATCCACCACTGCCATCCCTTGACCTTCTTTGCACCGATGATGAGATATACGAGCGTCATTACGAAATACAGCGCGCTTCCGCCAAACATTATTATCCCGGCAACATCATTGGAACTGTTTCCGAAGAAGTCAAAGGTTGCATTCGAGAAAAAGAAATAGCTTACAAAGACCGACAGTATAAACTGCCATATGATCTGAATAATGAAATACGTTGATCTCTTCATGTAAGGATCTCCTTTTTGCCGCACGCTGATTCCTTATCCATTTTTATATTATAGCAGATGGCGGAATGGAGTATTTAATTGCGGAACGAACTGCCTGTGTATTGCCTCGCGAAAACCCTGCCAATGTACAGCATCGCGAAAATCACCACCAGCGAGTTGTTTCTCATCAAAGATCCGCCGGCTTTCATCCTCAAATCCAGCCAGAAAACACCTGTCTCGAAAGCCTATTTTCTTGTCGGTTTTTTGCGACAAATCCAACAACTGAGCATACAATTACCCTACAATTCTCCAAAGCTCTACAGGATTTGTCGAACTTATCTCCGAACAGAGCTCGCGGAAGGCTCTGTATATGCAAAGTTTCTATACTTTATTCTCGAAGTCGGGATCGTATTTCTCGGGCCATTCCGGAACAGTGTAACCCCAGGTGACGCGTTTCGTGGCGAACTCATTGTGTCGGGGCTTCAAGTAGACAATTATGTAGTTGCGGAGTGCCGTGAGTGCACATGCCATAAACGATGCGTCGTCGGTGCAGGCGAGCTCGTATATGTGGGGTTCGTCAAGGGAGTGGTGTGAGTGGCGGAACTGGGCAACCTGCTTTTCGAACACGTAGACGCTTCCGACGAGGGAGTCGTCGATCTGGTTAAAGTAGGTGATGTAATCGACGCCGTCGATGGCGCATAAAGTGTGGCTTTTCGAGGAGAAGGCGCCGGTCTTGATGGTTGATGAGTAGACGATGCCTTTTTGGACGTTGTCTTCGAGGATATAGAGCGGGCGGTATTCTTCGACTTCGTTATGACCGAAGGATACGACGTCGTTTGCCTGGAACACGCGGCCGGCGAGGTTGATGCCGACGTAGACGCGGCAGAGGATGCGGATGCCTTTGATGGTGAAATAGCCGACTGGCCGGCCGTCCTGCGTGAGCGTGAATTCAGTCGTGATTTCATTCATGTCCATCACGGGCATTCTCGTCTGGGTCATCGTCACTTTCATCCCATGTGCCTCCAGTTCATGTCTTCTTTAGAACAAGAATAACACAGAATAGTGTTTACCAAATCACCGACACAAGGCCATCGAGGTAAATATAATGCAGGCAATGAATACAACGACATGGATAACGACAAGAAGTAGCAGCCACTCTTTTTTCAGCAGGAAATATGTGATGAGACCGCCTATAAGCAGCCAGCAGATACTGACTGCGATCCCAATACTGACGTTGCTGCCGGTGCTTTCCTTTCGCGCTTTTTCCGATTCGTTTAAGGAATCTTCGACCATCTTCCTGAGTTCGTTCTGTTCAACAAAACTGTCAAGAGGCGCGGAGAGCCTGCCGCTCACAGAATCATCGTGAAAATAGATGTTATCGACATATATATAAGAAGGCTTTATGGTCGTTCCCTTAGCAATATATACAGACTCATCGCCTGAGGAAACCGTCAAGTCTTTACTTGCAGTCAGTGTCATGCCCTCAGGTATGTTCACTATCGTACTAATGTGGCCCGCCTCGTTCTTGCCCTTGAGGAAAAATAAACCAAAGATGCAAAGGCTTTCGATCAAGAGAACAATTACTGCGGTTACGGTTTTATAATTCTTCATAACACATTACCTCAATTCGTCTCTGACGATCATAAGCGTGTAGCCGAGCAGGTTCTGTCCGTTCCACGAAGCCGGATCGTGGCGTCTCTCATCGGTCATCGAAAGTCCGATGCCCCATATTTGGTCCCTTACCGCACACTCTGCAAGGATGTTATTCCCCGTCTCAAGGAGCTTGGCTTTAAGGTCTTCGTTCTGCCTGAACTTCTCGAGCACACCCTTATAGATAATGACTTGGCGCATTCCGTTCCAGACAGAATCGTTATAATTCGAGACCATTCTTCCGAGCGCTTTTATCTGAGCGACATCGGTTGTGCCAAGTATCTGCGCAGCGATCGCAGCATCGCCAAAAAGCATAGCCTTCCTGTACATCATGTACTGTTCCATCGACGTAAAATCTATCCCGTCAACGCTGAAATCCGAAAGATACCAGTTGCTCAGGAACCCATACGGTTCATTCGGATTGTGAAAACCTATTACACTCATAGAATTCCTCCCCATTCAGTTGTTTTTAATTTTGACCCTGATTATTTCGAACATATACGAATCGCCGTATTTGTAGTTAATGAGAATTGCATCTCCATTTTCCTTAAACCTACGATAAGTATAGCGGTCAACCATTACAGGGATCTTCCTGTTTTCCGCATCTTCAAAATCAAGGACGTAGGCCAGGATATACCACCCGTAAGGATCGGACATATCAAAATCTTCACCGCCATTAACTTTTTCCTTTTTATGGAAGAAACCCCTTCCGTCTTTTACCGTATACTTCTTCATGGCAAACAACAAAAGCATAAAGTATTCTTTCCAATACGTAAGCAGAGCCATAAAAGCAATAAGAATATATTTTATGACTCCGATTCTGTTTTCGAATATTATGAAAACAATCGCGAGTATAAAGTTAATGAATCCCCAAACATAGACATATATAGATTTAATTCTTGATACTTCGCTGACAATATAATGTCGTCCAAACACTATTGCACAACGGTAACAATAGTAATAGACCATCAGGGGTGCCACAATGATCGTCATGATCAAAAACATGCGAAGGAAATCAAAATCCCGATCTCTAAACCAGACGATTAACAGAAGATATAAAGCAAGCCCCAAAGAATATAACAACAGCCTTGCCGCTTTCCATACCATAGCGGCTTTCAGTTGTTTTAGTTCTTCATAAGAAGGTTTTTCCCATGTGACATGTGAAGACATAAGTTATCTCTTTCTTTGGTTGAACAGAAAAAACATTCGCAAACTGTTACTGACTATCTCTTTATTACCCTCATCATATATGGATAGTATAACAATAAAGCAGCAGATGCAATTCCGCACCACATCATTTCACTTGTATAGTCCGAACTGTTTGGAAAGCATTCCAATCGTACCCCCATGCCCCCGGATTCACGGCAAATTCACGGCTATGCCGTGAAAACGCCGTGAATCTGAATCTCGAACCAGCACCGCGAGCCCAGGAAAGAAGAACTTTTCCACCGCTTCCCTCCAAAAAACTGTCCCCCTAACCGAACCTCGTATCTGATAGACTTTAGCCAGGGCATTGTTAATACCGGGAGCGTCATGATATGGAAAGGATCTACATAGCGATAGACCTCAAGTCTTTCTACGCAAGCGTTGAGTGCGTGGAGAGGAATCTTGATGCGCTCAACACGAACCTCGTGGTGGCGGATCCGACGAGGACGGAGAAGACGATATGCCTTGCGGTGTCACCGTCTTTGAAGAGCTATGGGATACCCGGAAGGGCTAGACTTTTCGAGGTGGTGCAAAAGGTTGAACAGGTAAATAATGACAGAAGATACAAGGCACCCGGCAGGAAGCTGACCGGAAAGAGCTACTGGAACACGGAGCTTATAAGGCACCCGGAGCTTGCGGTCGATTATATTGTCGCGCCGCCGCAGATGGCGAAATACATGAAGGTCAGCGCGCAGATATACGGGATATATCTTAAGTATGTTGCACCGGAGGATATTTTCGCGTACTCGGTGGACGAGGTGTTTATTGACGCGACGAATTATCTGGACATCTATCATCTGGATGCGCACGGGTTTGCGCGCATGCTGATACAGGACGTGCTGCACACGACGGGGATTACGGCGACGGCGGGGATCGGGCCGAATATGTTTCTTTGCAAGGTCGCGATGGATATCGTGGCCAAGCACATTTCGGCTGACAAGGACGGCGTAAGGATCGCAGAACTTGATGAGGCGGCATATAAGGAACAGTTGTGGGAACACATGCCGCTCACTGATTTCTGGAGGGTCGGACGCGGCACAGCTGCGCGCATTTCCAAGATCGGACTCTACACGATGGGTGATATTGCGAGATGCTCGACGAACAGGCAGAGTCTGGGCCAGCTTTATAAACTGCTTGGCAAGAATGCCGAGCTGCTTGTTGACCATGCGTGGGGAATCGAACCGACGACGATAAAGGACGTTAAGGAATACACACCCGACAACAACAGCATCTCCACCGGGCAGGTCCTGAAAGAGCCGACGGATTACGAGACGACGAAGCTCATTGTATGGGAGATGGCGGACGTCTTATCTCTTGACCTGGTCGAAAAAGGCGTCGTTACGAACCAGCTCGTGCTGACGATCGGGTATGACAGGGAAAGCCTTGCGGGCGGCAAATACACGGGCGAGACCGTGATCGATTACTATGGCCGCGAGGTGCCGAAGCATGCACACGGGACAATTAATCTCGACAGGCATACGTCGTCTACGAAGCTTATTACTGAGGCCGTGATGAAGCTTTTCGAGGCGATCGCGGATCCGGAACTTTTGAGCAGGCGCATTGGGATCGCTGCGTGCAATGTGATCTCGGATGAGGCGGCTGCGAAGCTTTCGAAGCACGAGCAGATGTCTATATTCGACCTGGCTAATGACGGCAAAGAAGAGAAGGAAACTGATGCGGCGCTCGCGAAAGAACGCGCGCTTCAGGAAGCTATGCTCGAGATAAAGCACAAGTACGGAAAGAATGCGGTCGTCAAGGCGAAGAACCTTGGCAAGGGCGGCACGGCAATCGAGCGCAACGATCAGATAGGCGGGCACAGGGCATGAGCAGATACGATGACATAAAACATCTTACAAGGCCGCAGTATCCGGATCTTCCGCCGATGCCGGTGCACGACAGGGCTGCGCAGTTCTCGCCTTTCGCGGCGCTCGTCGGATTTGAGGATGCCGTTGAGGAGACGGCGCGTTTGACTGACAGCAGGCGCGAGATGCTGGAAGATGAGATCAACGAGTTAAACCGTCAGCTTGGAAAACTCAGAGCACGTCTTCCCGAGCGCCCGAAGATACGCGTGACTTATTTTGTTCCTGACAAGAAGAAAGACGGCGGCAGCTACGCTTCCAAGATCGGGAACGCAAGAACGATCGATCAGTACAATAACCGGATAATCTTCACGGACGGCGAATCGGTAGCGGTTAATGACATGTACAGCGTGGTGTTTATTGATAAATAAGCAATTAAGCACAAAATATTTGTCCTGTTATCAGACTTGTATTCTCACATTCGCGGTGTTACGATTAGTACATAAAAGCGTACGGTTTTATATACGCATTGCGGAGGTGATTTATGATAATTGCTAAGCAGATTGAGATAAGGGATAACATAAAAGACTATTTTGATACGGCATACGATGGTGAAGTAATAATCGTTCCGCGCAAGCAAGGCAGGAATGTCGTCATTCTTTCCGAGAAGGAATACATCAGATTGAATGATGGTCATTTGTCAGCGTATTATGCTGAACTGAATACTCCCAAGAAAAAGGGTGTAAAAGCATCCCCGTCTGATGCTAATGACAAATCAGAGAATCTGAAAAAGCTTGAAGAGATCAGTTCACTCAAGGCTGATTGGAACGGCAATGGAGCTCCCGGAATTCCGCCTGTTCTGATCAAGAAAACACGTGCTCTAATAAAGGCTTTACCAATCCAGCCGGAGATCTTCCCTACTGCTCTCGAGACGATCCAGCTTGAATTCGATAATGATCGCCACGACCATATGGAAATTGAGATCAGCACTTCGGATAAGGCTGAAGTATTTGTTGCACCATACGATGACAAGGAATATGTTGAGACGATCCGCTCCACTGCCGCATCGATCAGTAAGAGGGTTATGGCATTCTATGGATGATAATTTCAAGCCGGAAGAAAAGCTTTACCGTGCCGTATATCCGCCTGAATTGGTCTCAATGTTTTGGCGTAAAGACGGTACTATTTCGTCAGCTGCATTCGCTGATGCAAAAGGTTTGTCTGTAGAGCGAGGATATTATAGGCAGGATGAAACAGTAATTATATCTATGCTGAATCGTTTCTCCGGAATAATAGTTTCAGTTAGTGTTAGAGACTGCAATTCTATTCAAGCAACAGTATGCTACCTTCCATCAAAAACCAATCTTTATCATTCTGAAATACATGGAAGTAACACGATTCCCTTACTTTCCAAATCTCAACGTTTATACCTGGCCAAACACGCTATAATCCTTCGCTGAAACCTGTAATCCTTAATCATCCCAGCAGCCACGCTATGCCTTTTGCTGTTCTTAACGCCGGTTCGTCGAAGTGTCCGCCTTTGTTCATCTCGAGAACGACATCAACACCCTTGCCTTTATACAACGCTGCGGTGGCCTTGGTATTATCTTCAACCGTTGCCATGACGGGGTTCCTGGTTTTCGCTTCGCGGTCGCCTAGAGAAAGATAGACCTTCGAAGGCGTTCCTGCAAAATCGTTGGCACGCGCATAGTCAATGAATCCCGGATACCACAGTGAGCCGGAGCAGCTTGCGGCGCCGCTAAAATAGTCAGTCTTATACAGCGAATAAATCGCGAAGAGGCCTGCCATGGAATAGCCCGCTATGTATACCGCACAAGGATTAAGACCATATTCCCTGATAGCATCAGGCACGATTTCAATTGTGAGTCGTTCAAGATAAGCATCTGCGCCTGCGCCAAAGTCAGGCTCACCTTTAAACACGGCGGGAGCTTTCCATGGAGACAGATCCACATTCCACTCGAAGCCTGAAACAGCGAGGAATGCGTGGTCTGGCGAGTCAAGGTTCTCAAGTTCTTCAGCAACACGCTTCCACTCGTCGCCGAACGAATTCAGCACCACGAGCGGAGCGGTTTCTGATCTGCCCTCCTGAATGAATGTGTGTATCCTGTTCATAGTATTTTCTTCAGTGATTTGCCGTCGAGGTCGAAGTATTTACCGATCTGTTTTTCGATCGCGCGAAAAGATTCCTCAGGTGATTCCTTGTATCTGCCGGTCACGAACTTATAGCCCCACAGGTATTCGGGCGGCGTCATTATCGCGACGGACCAGCCGTATTCTTCGCCGCGCTTGTTGAGGCGGGGCTTGAAGTCCTTGACGATCAGGTACGACTGCATCTGGAGTTTGGTGAGCACGCCTTCGAAATTCTTCTCGCCGCCTTTTCCAAAGCCGCCCTTGTCTTTCATCTCATGAGTGTAGAGCGAGGCTGAGCAGCCATAGGATTCGAGCGCGGACACTTTGACGTCCCACATATCAACGCCTGCCGGCATGAAGAGATCCATCAGGAGCTTCTCGCGGCGGCCCGCTTTGCCGTCTTCATAGAGCGCGTCGAAATCGTAACCGTCGCGGCGGTAGTTCGCAAAATACGGGAACCATTTCTTTGACACGAACCCTGCCCTGCCGCCATAGAATTTGCCGTAAGCGACTTTGCCCGTGCGTGCGAGAACGGCGCGCCACTCCCACGGGTCAACGGACGCATCGCCGCACCACCAGCAGGAAGGATCTGTCATGTTCTCAACGGAGAACCCGTCAACCGCATTTTCGAACAGGGGCAGGAAGCCGACGCGCTCGATCACGTCCAGCAATTCACTGCTCGTATGAAGGCATCCCTCGTCATCCCAGTCGATGCCGCCCATATACCATTGTCCGTCGATAACCTGCATTTAAGGGGCTCCTTTATAATCCATAGAAATGAATTCAAAACAAGAAAACACTAGTTATTCATTCATTAAAGCTTGTGCAATATCCTTATTTACTATCTGCATAACTAATGTTTATCTTTACTAATCATTATATCAAACCAGTGCTGCCCGGCCCCGTTATGATATATTCTATGAATTAAGCAGGTATAATTCGAAAAGAAAAAATGAAGGGATAACACTATGGACCATTCTACCGGAGACAAGATCAGTTTAAGAAAAGCAACAACAGAGGAATTTGAATATCTAAAAGCAAAAGCCGGCAAGCGGGACAAAGAGGCGCGCAAAAAGTTCGTGCCTTTCTTAGTATTTGCGCTTCTGGCTGATCTGGTTTTGACTATATATAAACACGATATCCTTAACATCTGCTTATTTGCATTTGGAATTGTTGCTTTTTGCATATATCTTTTTGTTTTCAGTAATGCTTTTTCGAAACAGATCGCCAAAGGGAAGTTCAGCATACAGCGCGGCACTATAGTTGATAAGAGAAAATCAGCGTATAGCGATAACGAATTATATCCGAAAGTCGTTTTCGAATCTGATGACGGTATAAGAAGTGTCATTGCCGTCGAGAAACTTGACTATCCTGAATTCTCTGAGGGACCCTGTATCGTTATCAAATGGGATTATTATGAAGATACAGAAGTTTATGAGATCGTTATGCTCGATCAGGAAGTATCAGGCACATAAAAAAGCCCCGGGCAACGGGACTTTCTTATATTCTAACTTTACTTAAGAGTGATATTGCTTGCCCGGCTTAACCCCTACTCCACCTTCACATTTTTCTCGAACATGAACTTGGGAAGGTTGCCCATGTAGATCTTCTTGTAGCCGTTAATGACGGTCTCCCTGGAATGCGGGCAGCCGCCGCTTACGGGATATTCAAGGAGCAGGTAGTCGACGCCGAAGCAGCGCGATCTGACGCCGGTCTCGATGCAGCCGGCATTCATGTAGAATGACTTCCTCCTGGTGCATTCAGTGGCGTCTTCAGGCGTCTTCGCGGAAGCGGGATCTTCAATCTCTATGATCAGTACATCAGCCGTAATATGCGACGCAGCAGCTTTCAGAAATGCCGTGCCGATTCCGGCCGAACGCTTCTCAGGAACAACAAGGAAATAGTCCAGAAGGCATACGCCGCTCTCGAAAACAAAGAACGCGGCACCCGCCATCTCTCCATCTTCAAAAGCGCCGATGCAAAGATATCTTTGCTCCTTCAGCGCTTTCTCGATCATGAACAAAGGCTTTCTCTCATCAGCAGGAAAATCCCGGCAGATATGTTCCTTATAAGCCTTCCTGACCTCAGTCAATGTCAATTCACGCGTCTGCAAACTTGTTTATTCCGGAAATCAAAACAGATCGTTCTCAGAACAGGTTGACTGAATTGCCTTCGCTGTCGTAGATCTTCCGTTCGTTGGCAACTACATAAACATCGCCGCCGAGCTTGGCAGCCTTCTTCTTGATCGTCTCCATGTCGATCTGCCTTCCGCTGATCTCGAAAATAATCTTTCCGACTTTCTTCGTCGTGGTCTTCTTTGAAGTTGTGCTCTTTGAAGAAGTGCTCTTCTTCGCTGTTGTTGTCTTCTTCGCAGTCGTGGACTTCTTTCCTGTCGTAGTCTTCTTGGATGATGTTGACTTCGAAGTGGTAGTCTTCTTCCCTGTGGAAGACTTTGATGTCGTTGTCTTCTTGGCAGGAGTCTTCTTCGCGGTTGTAGTCTTCTTCGCGGGTGTCTTCTTGGTAGCCGTGCTCTTCTTGGCACCTGGCTTCTTGGGCGTTACGGTTTCTGTTACAGCCTTGAATGCTTCAGTTACGATCGATGTGATATCGAGATTCTTATCGTCAGCCATGTTGTTTTTTCCCTCCGTAAGATGAGTTTATTCATTGGTTTTCTGTATGACTATATTTTACCATTTCATCAGGTCAAGAGTGTGTCTTACTTGGTGAGATCACTATCACATGATCGCAAATAGATTTCATTGACTGCCTTCATTCCTGATGCTAAAATTGCATATAAGAAAGCACGGTCTGCAAAGACGGTTGCTTCCGAAGATCTAGTATTTTTCTTTGCTTCAGGAAGGCAGTCTTAAGCAAGGAAAATTAATTTTACAGATACTGGGAATATAGATACGCAAATAGCTTAAGTAACAACGTGATAACGCCGACCAACAATCCGATCAAAGTTATTACGAGAGATACAATCTCGTAGTCTGTCACATCAAAAACCGCACCCTAATGTCAGTCTTTGGGTGAGGTTTTTGAAGTGTACTTATACCTTGAATCCAGTTACGCAAACAGTTTCAATTCAAATAGCGTATGCCAACAAGCAGCGTTCACTTATCTCAACACGAAATTATATTAACAACCACGGGAAGTACTCAAACAGAATAATACAAAGTACAAAAGTCGCTATAGCGTTCATTACCGTTGCAAAAACCCGCATTTTCTTTTTCATCAATAGTTGAGACAGGAGTCCTACACCTATAAACCAAATGGTACCTATGAGAACACCAAGCGTAACACCCTGCATTGTATAAAGAGTCCAAACGATATGATTCTTTGTTTCAGCAGTCTTCAGCAGAGCGTATAATTGGTCAGCTTCTTCGAACTTATCATAATCGGCGCTGTAATATATATCAGGATCTTCTTCATAAACGAATTCCGCCCGGCCATATGAGATTGAAACGGGCGTACTTATCGTTCCGCCGGGAATAGAATAATCCTTTTTCTCGGGCTCATAAAAAGACCATTCATCCACGAGAACAAAAGGGACATAAAACTCATAATCTTCTTTTAATGTCAGCGTCATTCCTTCCGGCACTTCTATATCGGCATGCCATTCGCTTGCCTTATATCTTGAAGGTATAACCGCAAGCGTGGCAAGGCAAATAGCCTGCAGCAAAAGGAGGGTCAATATAGCAGGTTCAATTTCCGTTTTTTGTGTCATAGCATTATCCCCTATATGTATGCTTTCGCTTTCAGCGCATAATATTCCGTATGTAATACCCACACAATAGCACTCAGAAAACCCCTTATCAAGTTCATCATAACAACATCAAGATTCTGCACAAACACCTTGTGCAAATAAGAGACAACCACTGGTATGGGCAGGCTTTAAATAACCAATACTGTTGGTAGAATTCAGGTCATCCCCAAGTTGAATATTGTGGTATATCATATCGAAAACAACACTTAATGGATGTTATTGTTCGCCTAGCAGATCTGACAAAAACATCTTGAGCCGTATGTTTACCCGTTTTCTTACAGTTACCAATTCATTGACTGCCATCATTCCTGATGCTACAATACTTTCAAGAAAGCACGGTCTGCAAAGACGGTTGCTTCCGAAGTTTTAGTTTTTTACCTCACTTCAGGAAGGCAGTCCTGGGTGAGGTTTTTCATTTGCGTTTGTACCTTGAATCAAGGAAAGCAAATGCCTTAAGTAACAACGAAATAACGCCAACCAACAATCCGATCAAAGTTATTACAAGAGATACAATCTCATAGTCTGTCACTTTCAGAGCCCTCCTTTCTTTAGTACTCTCCCAGAAAATCGGGATGTAGATAAATACTCGGAAGGCAACCGCCCATTAAGCAGGCCGTGCCACTAATATTGTATAGGTAATGGATTCAGATTTCCTTCGATTAATGGGACAAAATGATCCCTCGGATTACTTTACCCGCCTGAACTTCTCCCCCTCATACTTCCTTACCGGATTGCCTCTGACGATCTCAGTATGCTTCTGCCATGCATTGTTCAAAGCTTCGGCGTTATTGTCTTCCTGCTTGGCAGCAAGAATGCCTGCCAAACGCTTCATGGCACGTTTCTTGTTCTGAACCTGGCTTCTTTCTTCAGTGCATGTAACAACGATGCCTGTAGGCTTGTGTAAGATTCTTACACCTGTCTCGACCTTATTCACATGCTGGCCGCCTTTTCCACCAGAATGCATTGTAGTTATCTCACAGTCGTTTGGAGCAAGATCACCTACTTCTTCAGCTTCCTTTATCACATGCACATCGATATACCAGTTCTTGCGCTGATGACCCGGTCTTATGGTGCTCTTCCACACCCATAAGACCGTGCCTTCAAGCGACGAGACATCACCGTCGAACTCCATAACCGCTGACTTATAACCGCTGCCGGAATAGTCTGTATTAACGGATACGATACGTGCTCCTTCAAATTCTTTAAGAAGAGCTTTGCAAAGTTTCTCCACACCAACAGAGCACTCTACAGGACCCTGTCCTGAACTTATCTGTAATAACATAATTACCTCTCTTTACCTGCCTTGAAGTTATATACAGGCTTAACGATTTCTTTTACTTCAACCGTATCTTCAATTGCCGACAAGATCTCATCGATCCCACGGTAAGCCACGGGTGCTTCATCAAGCGTATCAGCACTGATAGAAGTGCTGTATATACCCTTCATGTCTTTCTTGAATGCAGATACAGTATAACTATTCTGCACTTCTGTTCTCTTGATCTTGCGTCCCGATCCGTGCGGTGCGGAATAGTTCCATTCAGGATTGCCTTTGCCTACTCCAAGTATCACTCCGTCACGAATGTTAACAGGGATAATTACCGGTTCTCCTTCTAATGCTGATGCTGCTCCTTTGCGAAGAATGTTTACACCGTCAGGAAGCGTTGCAATGTAGTTGTGAATAGACTCATATCGCTCTTCTTCCTTCCACTTCATACCCTTCAGGATCTCGCGAAGAATGATCTCACGGTTTAAAGAAGCATACTCCGTTGCTATCTTTACATCGTAAAGATAGTCCTCCATAAGTGGTCCTTCCACATAAGCAACCTCATACGGAACATCTTTACCCATGTTTGCAAGACGGCGCCTTGCATTCTCAGTATAGTAATCAGCTACATCAACACCCAGATGACGACTGCCGGTATGGATAATGATGTAATACCCGTCCTCACCTTTATCGACTTCGATGAAATGATTGCCGCCACCAAGTGTTCCCAGACTTCTTAATGCCTTATCAGTGTTAATAGCACGTAAACATCTAAGATCAGAAATCACATCGAAAGATACCATGCTGTGAGGAGTTTTACGAATAGCAAATCCAGCAGGAACATTCTCCCTGATCACCTTATCAAGCTTCTGGAATTCGATGTTCCTTGCCTTGATCTTTGATACCAGTATTCCGCATCCGATATCGATGCCCATGAGCTGGGGAATGATCTTATTGGTAACAGTCATGGTAAGACCGATTGGTCCGACCTTACCGGGATGACAGTCCGGCATTATCCTTATCTTTGAACCTAGTGATATATCGTTGTCGCAGATCATCTTGATCTGAGCTTTGGCGTAGTCTTCAATGCTTGATACATAGACTACAGCCTCAGCGTAGTTTCCTTTAATAGTGTCCATTATTACTTTCCTTTCGTCTTCGAAAAGGCATGCAAAAAAGACCTCAATGAGGTGCTATATTTTATGGATCACACATGGAATAGTTAATTGAGTAATTAAGCTACAGAAGCAGATCCTGCACGCCCGTTGTTGTTTGTTCTAAAGTTTGATTCAATTGTACTTGTCATTGTCAGGACCTCCTCACGTTTGATGATAGGCGTGATTATACGCGTGAGGTTTGGGAAATGCAAGAGGATTAGTATTTGTTTACTTCAATTATTGCTACCCCAAAAACAGAATGAGCGCTGTTATTTCAAGGCAAAAAACTATTTTTTCAAGTAAAAATCCATGTTTATTTGATTGTCAAAGTATTCTTTTGTCACTAAAATATAGCAAATAAACAGGAGGTGCTTATTATGTCAATCAATAATGACCTAACTAAGAAAAGCGAGAATCATATATCTCTTTGGAAAGTAATAATTGTAATTCTTCCCATAGTAATATCTTTTATTGCTTTTCATCATGATAAACAGAACTCTCCTCTTATAATTTCCTGTGAAAACTGGAAACTTGTTGAATATGGTAACACCACAAAATACAGTCTGGTAAAATACGCTGACCCCAACACTGATAATGCAAATGGATCGCATACACCTAGCATATCAAACATTACAGGGGATAAATCAAATTCTCCCATATATATCGATGAGAATAATCTACTGGAGTTAAAATTCCAAAAAAAGCAAGGTGATGCATCTCGAATATATATTGTAAATTTCAATAATAGTAATGATTTGACATACCAATTAACAGAATATAACATGTCTGAAAGTATATTTGATGACATACAACATATATTCACGATTCACGTCCCAATTACAGTAAAAGAAACCACTATCGAGGATACAGATAGTTATGGCGAGACAACTGCGTTCAGCGTTCCTTGTTTGCAACGCTTTGCTTTAGCGTTTATTGATTACAATGGCAACACATGTATTTATTATATAGTGCTTAGACCCAAGCCCATAATAAACGAAGAGAACTATGAATTCTTTTCGTTCATAAACCATAACAGAGAACAGGAAACATTGATTTATGACATTAAGAATTGGACATATGATGTAGCTTTTATTGACTGCAGTATAACTAACACCCAGTCCATTCGCCAAACATTACTTGATTGCTTTAACAGTGGCGATACTTCTGTTGAACAATTTCAATATTATGAGGCTGGTGATGAATTCTTGAGTTCATTTTCGCTATTCCCGGACGAACAGCCATTAAATACATCTATAGGAACAGTTACTGTCATACCGAAGACCATAGTAATACATGACACACTTGATATTGAAACTGATTTACAACTATTGAGAACCATAGAAAATGATAGGTTGACTTAAGCGCAATCTTTATACTACGCTCAAAAAGAAACAAATATGGTAATATCCTATTGGATTAAAAATGTATGGAGAATAATAATATGACAAAGTCTTTGATTAAAAAAGCAGTTTCTCTTCTACTAATCTTTACTGTTATTTTTTCCATTTCGTCTACTTCTTTTGCGTCTTCTGAATCCAAAAAGACATTTAGAATACGCTACAGCGGAAGTTATAACTATGCAAATGCAAATGTGACACTTACTACTACAAATAATTCAGGAACTGAAGGAACCGTTACGCTCAGTCAAAACTTCACATTCACATTACCCGAAGGCGGACTGCCCATCGTTCTTCATGAAGGAACTACTTGGGATTATAAGATCTCGAAAATGAAGGACGGGGCAAAAATCACGCTAATTTCTGATTACAACAAAGGGGCTAACAAAGCTAAAACAGACGAGTTCTCACACATTAATCTTTGTGTAGCCGGCATAGCAAAAATGACAGGTAAAATCCACATTGATGGAAAAGCTAAATTTGGAAATATTTGGAAAATAGATACATTTACCAGATATTCCGTACCTAATTCTATTTCTCCCAAAGCTTGGGATTACGGTTCTTCATTACCATATACAAAGTATGGTATTGAGCGTCCCGGCTTTTATTTCCGCGATACATAACAATTCGCAAAGCATTCTATACAATATACAATCCAGAGCAACTTATTCTCAGCTTCATTAAATGGAGTCGAGATTTATAGTTCGGTAAAAACATTCCGCCACGTATAAATAAATGAGATTAAACGCACATGCTGATAGAAATGCGTGGTTTAGATTTTTGTTTCAATTTGATGTGCGTTTAGACATACCAACTGATTATATAAGCCTTCTTACAGTCCTTCCAAAATAGCAGAAACACTGCTGTTTTCTCCAATCTTTTCTTTCTCGTATTTCTCGAGTAATTCAAAGAGGAACTCACATCTATCTTTTACCCAGAGAAAATTCTCTAATAACTCATCTTCATTTACTATCATTAATGCATCATCAAATCCGAATGAAAAGTCTTCATCAGAATTATCGACAACAACATGGCTATAAATCAACTTTTCAAACAATGCTTTGTGAACGTCATTATAATTGTGTCTTCTGTTAGATTTATTGAAGTCATTCAGCTTAATGCACAGAATCATTCCTCTGTAAAGAAAAGTACTTGCCAGAAGCGAAACACGATACTTAATCTCCAAGTTTCTACTTCTTCTTCCAACAATAAAACCGCGTGCCAGTTCCCTCAAGAACTTTATTGAAAAACCATCTTTTTCATATAGGTTTTTGAGTTCTTTGATAATTGGGCAAAATATTATCTTGTTTACTTTATCGCTCTGCATACGAAAAAGCATTTTAAAGTAGTCGTCCGAAAACAAATTATAGGATTCGTCTATCCAACTACTCAACAAGCCACTCTGAACATCATCTGTAAGTTTGCATGTGTAGAACGCTGCAAAGTATTCCTGAAATGACCTGTGGGTAAAACAATATTTGATTCCATCTTTAATGAGCAAGCATATCGATTGACTCAGATCTTCAATATAATCATCGGTGTTAAAATGGTTTATGCCTGTCTTGCTTTTTGCTGATTCAATATGTTCTCTCAATTCAGTCTCACCAAACGCATATTGACTTGCAAAATAAGACTTAAAACAAATATACGAGAAAATGAGTTTGAATTCATCGCATCCCAGCTTACACTTTATATCCCTTTTATAGAAATCCTTCGTTGCATCATGGGCATTAAAAAGTGTTACGAATGCTTCCTCGTAAAATTCGTTTAAGTTTTCCGGAATTGTCGTATGCTTTTGGAATGTCAGCAACATTATATTTAGTAATAGCGGATTTGAAGCAAAAGAAGTGTACTTATCATAAAGCACGCTGTCCAGTTCTTTGCAGAAATCCTCTTTAACTATTTCTTCAAAATCAATCTTGCTGATTAACTCTAAAGCCTGTTTCTTTGTCAGTTTTAGCATTTCCGTTTCACAATAGTTATTCCAACCGATGAATCCAGGTGAAGGTCTGGAAGAAGCGATATATCTGTTTTTACTGTAATGCTCTGAAAGCTCTTTTATCTCTCGTGTCAATATTTCTTTTCTGTTGGATTTTATTTCATCAATTCCATCAAGAAACAACACATATGCTCCTTCATTCATACTTAATTCAAAATATTCTTTACTTAGATTAAAACCGTTATTCTTCAATGTATTAAATATCTCTTCATATAGAGAGGTTTCCTGGGAAATCAGATTCCTTAACTCGATCATAACTGGAATATAGTCAGTTTCTTTTATGGTATTCAGGAACAGATGTTTTAAAAGAACAGACTTTCCTGTTCCACCTGTACCGGAGATTAATATCTTATTTCCTATATCAAACAAATTGCAGACGTTGTCGGTATCAATATCTTTTCCGCCGTATTTCACGCCGACGAATTCATATATGGAGTAAATGAACTTGGGTTCTTTACGATAGATTATCGTTTTAACAAGACTAATGTTCTTGCTCGTTTTAGTTATGTATTCTTCATACGCAGTCCTGTAGCGTATTTCTTCTTTTGCATCAAGATCCTTAAAATATTTGCTTGCTTTTTTCCATGCGAATTTTAGAAAATCCTTGATCAAAGTCGACATAACATCCGACACAACTTTTGTACCAATGTCATTAGAACTCATTATGCTATCTCCCCATATGCAATTTTAACCGGCAATTAAGTTACACAAATATTATATTACTAAGCATTGCTTATGTCTTTTACAACTCACTATACTTATCGCTCTTCCCTTTAGCTTTCTCAACCGGATACTTCTTGTTATTTAATTCAACCTTCTTCTGCACTATCTCATCGAGATCCAAACCACAGGCATCTGCCATCAGCACGCAGTAATTAACCACATCAGCCAATTCTTCGGCTATCTTATCTCGCTTGTCAACACATTCAACATCTGTACTGCTCCACTGGAACACTTCCAACAATTCAGCAGCCTCAAGTGAAATGGATATTGCCAGATCCTTTGGGTTATGGAATTGCTTCCAATCTCTGTCATCTCTGAATTTCAATATCATATCTACAGTTTTCTGATTCATTCTTATGCCTCCAAAGTAACATTATTTGCGCTGGCAATAAACTGTTTGAGATAAGCACGCATATTTGCATTATATGCATATACATAGCAACCTTTTATTCCTCTAGTAAGAATAGTTGTATATGTATTCAGTATCAATTGCTTGAGCACATCAGGCTCAGTATTTGCTTTTACCTTCTGGTCCATATATTCGTTCAAATCAATCTTTATGGAATTGGTTTTCGGATCATAATCTATTTCTTTTCCGAAAATTACTCCGACATAATTCATGTCATAGCCTTGTGTAGTATGTATACACCCGATAGTACAATGCGAATCTTTCCTGGTTATCCAGTCTTCGTTCCATAGATTCCATATGTACCTGTATTTATCAATCTGAATATCGTACTCGCCTTTATTCACCAGATTAACGTAGTAATCCATATTATCTTTGGGTTTCTTGGCCGGTTTCGTTTTCCACTTCCATGCAAATCCGGCTACAGTTTTGCTCAAACCAATTTCATCATCTTTTTTTCGAACTTGCTCAACCAACAAATTAACGTTATCGAACAACAGGAAATCATAGTTATCAACATGTTCAAAGTTTTTACACCTGCAATCCATAAATGCCTTTACATAATTGATATATGTATCACCGCCCTCGCACCTCATTTGGGTAACAAGTTCATGTTTCTTGATGTTATTTCCGTATGTCTCAAGCGACTTATTGAACTCTTTGTTAGTAATATCCGATGATTTTACGCTCTGATAAGCGTCATAAAAAAGCACAACGTGTTTTGCAGACTTAAGAATCCACTCTAACTGATTAGTCTTATTAGCATCTAATCCAAGGCCTTCGCTGGTCTTATCAAATGAACCAAAACCTGTTAAGTTCTTTCTTTTAGAGAGTCTGTGTGATTCATCTACAAAAAGAATATCGTATTTCTTTTTCACAACATCGCTCGGGCCAATTACCATTTCTTTAACTAGACCGTTACCGCATTCTTTGAAAACTTTGCTGACAGTTTCTCTAATGCCCGGCATCGGAAAAACCAAACCAATAGTAAATGGTTTCCCGTTTCGTTCTTTTTGGATATGCTCTTTAACCCTTTTAAGAGCTGCCTTTTTGTTCTCTTCAATGCCTTCATCATAATCATCATGATCATCTTGAAGAGAATCAAAATCAACATTTACCGCATTTACAAGCGAATTGATAATGCTGATTGCAAGCACCGTTTTTCCTGTACCTGCGCAACCATTTACAAGGCTTACGCCGGTAGTTTTATTTTCGAATGTATCGATAATATCATTCATTATCGATACGCTGACTTCATTCTGCTCACCTGTCAACGCATTGTAGGGCGAAAACTTAAATATGTTATCGTTTTCAATAACATCTAATGAATTCTTTGCTAGTCCATGATTCTGCAATTCTTTCCATAGACTGCTGAATTGTTTACGATAATAATCGCGTCTATAGTAATCGTGCGCTGCCTGCTGACCTTTGTTTCTATTCAATACATCTTTGAATTTCTTATCTGCAGAACAACACTTTATAAGTCTTTGCTCATAATCAAGAACAACCGACTTGTTATATTCTCCATCGAAAACAATTTCCATCACTGTCAGACATTGTTTTTCGGGATTTTTCAGATGCTGTCCCATTCGGGTAGAAACGCTTGTTGTCTCACCAATATATAGCTGATCATCATTGTGAATGAGATATACTACAGGCCAGTTCTTTCCTTTCTGAGTTTGCTTAACCTGTTTTAATCCATGCTCATCAAATGAATATGTCTGAATCTCATTCTTCATGCTTATTTATCTCCACTTACTTATATCTTCCAAATACTGTATCCTTGTCTCTTTGCCGAATCATAAACAGGTCTCATGTTTTTAGAAAGGATTTCGACGAATTCATTCTTACATATCCCTGCTTTATAAAGATCCTGTTGTGCCCATATGGAGTGCAGATTATCTTTATAGCATTTCTCAAACAAGGACCGGATTCCATCACGCTCACATACCGACTCATACATTTTATACTGATTTTCAGCAAACCCTTTGAAAAACATGTCCCATTCGGGAAGGTTATTGCTTTTCCGAGTATTTAATACAGAAACCATTGGCATGAGATTCCAGAGTTCATCATTCATAACGAAAGACCATGGAACGAAATGATCAATCTCAAAATCAGTTTTTTCAATTCGCGTGTTGTTATAAACATCATGAATCTCAACACAATTCAAAACGCCAGTCCACAAATTGCGCACCTTTTCCAGTTTGCGCACATTATCACCGGGCTTAAGTTTATATACCAATCCAGGAACTTCAGGATTATTGTTCTGAAGCCACCTTAGTTTCTCGTATTGTATCCACCCGAGGATCTCAACCGTATTGTCGTTTATCATCTGTACCCAATCCGGGTTAAAGATAATCTTCCTGTTAAGCACAGCCCCCTCACCAAAAACATATGGAAGCTTTGCTTCTGTTCTATCGAAAAACTGGATATACTCTATTAGCTCTGAGCGCTTCTCCCAATTCACCTTGGCATCGTGTTTATTAAAGAACCCCGCCAATGCTCTATAGGGAACCATATTCGTCAACTGGGTTTTATCGTCTTTTAATTCCTTATAATGCTTCTTAATTGCATCCCTTATCTCACTTTTCGAAGCGAAACTGGGCAAATTGCTTGCCTGCTGCAGATGAATAACTGCTCTCTCCAGACCATCAACAACCCCTCCCTTAACTAAACCACTTAAATGAATATGATATTCAACAACTGAATACCAGGCATTAGCTATCATCTCATCTATAACATCGCCCATGGTAGTTTCGACTACATTTTGATTGACTATATTGACAATAGCTTCAAGCCAATAGAATTTATAGCAAAAAGACGGATCCTTGAGCATGCTGACGAAACTGTCTATTTCAAGACAGCTGTAGTAATTCTTAGCATTGTTCAAAATCAAGTCCGGCGTTTTCATAGGCATACCCCTAACTCATCATAGTAATTTTACTTCTTTTCATGCTCTTGTAACAATACTTTTGCTTATATAGTATTTGTCACATGGCAATCAACAAATCCCATCCAAAATCTCCCTCCTCCCTTGTGACATTCCCTGTCCCATTCCCCATTTCATGCGGTTTGAGACATGTTGTGTCGTTTATTTGGGTGGGGTTTCACGGGTAATATCGAGGCAACAGAACCCGAGAGGAGGAATTCAAAATGAAGAACATGACAACAGGTAAAAAGGTCTTTGTGATCACAGAAGGTATTTTGGGACTTGGAGCGTTGGCAGTTCTGCTAATATCGGTTTTCGGGAACGTGGAATCATTAGTGCCGCTTCAGACGGGACTGTCCTGTGTGGCACTTGCAGGAATAAGCAATACGATTTGCCTTATCAGAACATGGAAGGAAAAGAGGGCGTGACTTAGGAACACCCCCAAACCCGTCCAGAAGCAGGGACAAGCGACACCGACCCCTTAAATCTGCCTCACACCTGCCCTATTTATTCCCCTTTTTCATCCTGAATTCAGGTAGAAACTCCTGAATCCTTGGCGGAAAATAATAACGCTGATAATAGGAAAAGGTGAATTACATGAATAGAAAACTAATGCTGCCGGTTGCGGCTATGTCTATGGTACTAGTATCTACGGCATGTACGAAGGTCGTTGTGCCTGATGATACAAGCTCCGCCACTACCAGTGAGATAACAACGCAGACAACCACCAAAGAAAAAGCAACGGAGACGACTGAGATAGCCAAAACAAGGCGTGTTCCGCTCAATCATGAGTTCAATCCGCATTGTTTGTCCGGGATATATATCGATAAATACGGCGAGGAGTTCGAGGAAAACTACTACAGATACTGCGATGCGGTGCTTGCAGGGGAAGAAACTGTGAAGCTCGATAAGGATGAATATCTGCAGATGAGCTGGTATATTTCGCGCTATTGCCTGCCGATCGTTTCCCAGTACGTGTGCTTCCCGGGCGATGGAGTCGGCGCGAACAAGATTGGCGATGGCGAATATAAGATTGAATATGATGCGCCCATTGAAGAATATCTTAGTGCTGTTGAGCAATTCAAAGAAAGGGTCGAGTTTCTGATCGGGAGCGCTTGCCTGGAGGACGATACACCTCTCGAGAAGACCATCGCTCTGTACAAGTCTGAGACTTACAGGCTCGATTACGATACTGCGGCAACTGAAGAAGATTTTGAAGATGCATATGGATATAATGTCAGCCCTTACCGCGCGTTAATGCTTAATCGCGGAATCTGCCAAGAGATTGCGGGAGCATATGCATATCTGCTGCTTCAGGTGGGCGTCGATGCCACGACCTGCGGATGCCTCAAAAAGGACATATCTTCAGCTCACGAGTGGACGGTCGTTAAGATCGATGACAAATACTATCACTGCGACGTCACTTACCAGTGCTGCACTGACAAGTACACATTACAGTATTTCGGCATGACAGATGACCAGCGGGAACTTGAAGGCGACTGGTTAATCGATAAACTGAATTTCGGAGCTTTGAATGATACATGGCACAAGGATCTGCCCATCGAAGATACGAGATTCGAAAAGGTGTGGACGTGCACGGCATACGATCTCGATCGTGACGAGAACATGCTTTACTGTTACAGAGTAAATGGTGCGGACGACAGCGGACAGCGTTTTGAGATGTCGGTAGCGTGAGGATCTGTTACTTTCCCCTTACTTTCATCCTTTCTTCCCCTTCACAGGATCCATATCAATGAGCTCCTGTACGAGTTCCCTGTATCTCTGTTTGGACTGTGCCGCCTCGGCGTTCTTTGCCTCGTATTGTCCGGTCAGATCATCGAGCTTCTTTTGGTGAGGAGCCATGCTTCTGGCAATACATTTTGCGGCGATGAACTTAATCAGGTGGTAACCGCAGATTAGCACTGCTGCTATTACCGCAAAAGCGATAAGCAAACCCCATTCCTGCTTCCATATGGCAGAGCCAATTAAAGCCAGAGGAACCACGACCGCAATGGTGATGGCTGCTTCAATCGCTTTTATACCCATTTCCTTTATACCGTCGCAGAACTCCGTGAACAGGTGTGTGCTCGTGTAGAGGTCATCCTGATATACGTTCAGCACCTTTTTGGTCTTGTCTCTCTTTTCGTTGATGACCTTTGCTTCGGTTTTAAGATCCCTGTAATGACGGAGTTCGTTAAGAGCCTCACGGATTTTCTCGAAGTAAGGTTTATGCTCAGGAAGACATTTCTCGATCGCGTCAGTCAGGGCGGGTTCATTAGCTGTGACTTGAACCTCACTGTCATTGAACATCTGCTTCATGTCCGTCCATTTGACTTTGCAAAGGAAGAGACCGCGCAGCGCATCGAAGTCGTGCGGATCCTTTGCGAGAACGAAATCATAAGCGTCCTTTGCCGAACCGTACTCGTTTCTGAGGAGTGCTTTGTAAGCTACCTCCTTAACGTTATCCTCGCGGAAATACTCATAATCGAAAGAAACACCGCAGAATGCACAGACATACATCTGCTTTTCAATATCGATGTCGAGAAGACCGCCGCAAGTCGGGCATAGATTACTCTTTAACACTGCCATTTCCATCCCCCCTTATTCCATGTACCGTGACGGTATTAGAGATAATGATATCAACTGTGGATTTGTCTGGCAATATTCTGCCTTTTGATTATCGATTTGCTATAATGAATACGTTGGAGTTGGGTTTTGTAATAAGGGATAAAGAGATGACAACAATCAAAAAGCACCAGTGTCCGTCATGCGGTGGCAATCTGACTGTCGATAACGATAAGCAGATATACCGCTGCTTATCTTGCGGTTCAACATACGATTACGATTATTTCAGAGAAGAAAAACTGAATGAGATGGGTGAGACTCACCTGTCTCATGAAGAATTCGGGGCCGCTGTCGATACATACAGGCTCATACTGAAGAAGAACCCGCATGATTTTCTTGCCCTCAGAGGATTGATGCTTGCTGCTGCCTATCTGAAGAATATGGACGGGCTTGCAAGTATAGTTGAGGCAAAACACTTTTCGTACGATGCCAAAATGGTCAAGGAAGTGATCGGGAGCGCTACGGAAGAAGACAAGGAATACTTCACGGAGTTAGGTAAGCTCTATTCTGACAAAAAGCTGCAGATCGATTGCAACAGGGAGATCAAATCACTTAAACAGAAACGGGACAGGATCGAGTCTGCCATCCGTATGACCGATGATTCCCGTTACGAATACTATTTCGAGAGCAGGGGCGGAACACAGTATGCTCCTAAAGCGGTGTTCATTATATTGTGGTGCTTTACCGCCTTCTACTTCACGAGTGAAGTAGGCATCGCCATAGCAATTGGTTCAAAAGATCCTGTAGCGGGGATAGCCTTTCTTGCGATTTTGGGTGGCCTTACACTTCTTTTCGGTGTAGGTATTAATCTCATACAAGTCTATCCCAGAATGAAAATAATAAAGCAGATAGACACTTATATTAGAGAATTCAAAGAAGAATTGGGTGATACCGAAGTAAAGATAAATGAATATGAAGCTGCAGGGAAAAGGCTCTCGGAAGATATCAGGCAAGGTATCAATGCTTTTGTAAAGAAAGACAGCCTGATAAAGGCGGATTCTGAGAAGGAACAGGTGCCGGTGCCGGTAATCAGCAAGATCATAAAACACCAGTGTCCGTCCTGCGGCGGCAGCCTTAGAATTGACAGCGATAAGCAGATGTACCATTGTACTTTCTGCGGTTCAACATACGATTACGAATACTTCAGAGAAGACCGGATACATGAGGCGGGTGAGACATTTCTTTCCAGAGGAGAGTTCATGGCTACTGCCGATGCATACGGTTTCATGCTGAAGAAAGATCCGCACGATTTTATCGCTCTCAGAGGATTAATGCTCGCAGCTGCACATCTGACAAGCATGAGTGAACTTGATCAGGAGAATAAAGAATTCTCTTATGACGCCAAGAAGGTGAACCAGGTAATTGAAGACGCTTCGGAAGAAGACAAGGAATACTTCCAAGAGTTTGCCAGGGTCTATGCCGAAAAGAAGAAGCTGGTTGAATGTAATGAAGAGATCGAAGCTCTTTGGGAGAAAAAAAGAAATATCAACGATATCATCACCCAGAACAACTTAGGGATTGCAAGAAATTACGATAAAGGCGAATTCAGATCAAAAGCGGATCTGTTAATTCCGTTCATTGGATTATGGGTCTTAACTGCCTTTCTCATGCTGATAACCCTCGGATTTGTTAAGGGATTTATTAATGCATATGTTGCCCATCCCGATGATATAGCCGTAGAAACCGGATTGTTAATATTCTTTGGCGTAATAACGCTCGCCGTTCTCGTAATAAACTATTTTGCTTACTATTCCAGACTAAAATATGTAAAGAAATTCGAGAAAGAAAACGGTGATCTCTATATTGAATCCGGCAAGATGGATGAGAAGATAAGAGACCTCGAGAATAAACAGGCTAAGCTCCTGGCCGGCCTCAAAAGATCCATCCACGATTTTGTAAGGAAAGACAGACTGAGAATGAACGATAAATGATAAAGAGACGATCGCATCAGAAGCCATAAACTGCGCCGGAGCTCATGCCCCGGCGTATTCATTAGCGTTGGATTTAATTTGCATTGAGGGCGTCTTCTGCCCGCCTTCACTCACGCACTTAAGGATTACACCTCTTGCACAGCGTGTAGCCTGATGAGGTCAGATCGTGCTTCAGGTTCACGGACGGGCTGCTGGCTCTCATGCACGTTGCATTTTCATCCGAAATCAGTTTGCAGCATCCGCAGCCGGGGCGGTGGATCTTGTTCGACTTGAGGTTGATGCAGTATTCCTCGCGGGAAGAGACGTTGGCGGAGTCAGAATTTTCGGGCTCGTGATCAGAGTCTACAATAAATCTTAAAGCAATGCCTTCACTGTCCTTGGTGATGACCGGATCGACGGTTACATAGCGCATTACTTCGAAGCCATTCTCATCCTTTACATATTTCTTCATTTTCGCAGTGCCTGTAAGGTTGGCCTCAACGCCCGACAGCTCCCACAAGGTGTCCTTCAAAGTCACAGGCTCAGCTGCACAGGATGAAGGGATCTTCTTGAACGGCGTGCCGCCCTTTATGTCACTGTCTTTGAATGTATATCTGAAGTCATAGGAAACGCCTTTCTTCCTCAGCTTCGCCCGGTTCAGATAATTGTACAAAACTCCGTTTACGTTATCAGGCATTGCAGCTGCCATGTGGACCTCATCGTCAATTGCATCCTCGAAATAGCATTCAACCGGCCAGTGAAGCTCAAATGACACCGGATCGTTATAGGTCCTGTAATGAACTCTGCCCTTGGCATCTTGATACTTCTCCCAGAAAGCCACATAGGTCTTTTGATCAGACTTGCCGCGGACTGCCGTCTCGCAATATATCCTTCCGGGCATGAAGCGCTCGAACGACCTGGAGTGGAATTTGCCCCACTCATCCCAGACCTCGTCATACAGGCTCAGATATGTGACGGGATAGAACGTGATGTGCACCGGCTTCTTGCTGAAGAACAGATAGATCTGCCCGGGATAAGGCTCAATGTGATCACCCTCCGTTCCAGTCCACATGTCATTCTCGCACCAGCCATAATATGCCGGTACCTTCAGTTCATCAGATATTGAATTGCCGATAACTGACCACAGCTTCTCGCCTTTGGAATCGACCGCAAGAGCAAATACCGTGCCGTATTTCTTGCCGGACAGACTGCCGTTAGAAGAACCGTCCAGGAAATACAGATCAGAACTCAATTCAACAGTCTTATAACCCTTCTTGCCGCGTCCGCCTGCAAAACAGCTGGCAGGATCATCTTCAGTGTTCCACAGATCAACGATAACAGTCTTGTCTTCGCCCTGATCAATGGAGATATCCCTGAAGTGATACATGCATTCTTTGAACGGCAATATAACTACGAGTTCATAGCGCCCAGCAGGAATCTTTCCGAAATCAAACGCCTTGGCCAAAAACGGCACTCCGCCGTATCTCTCATCATTGACCTCAACGTCCTTTAAAAGCATCACGCGCTCTCCGTTCTTGTACTTATACAGCGGCGCGAAAATGATCTCCCCGTTCATTCTGGGCAGCGCTCCGGCACCGCTGACCGGTATCAGGTACGCTCCATAGTAATCGGCATTCTTCGCGGTCATGAGCTCAATGTAGGGACTCGTCATGCCCTTGCCGTCTGATGCTTTGTTATTTGAAAGCAGGCCCGATAAGCTATCGCCGCCGGTCTTTGTTCCCGACAAAGGCTTTACAACTGTTTCCGGCGCTTTCCCGGCAGTATTGTCTCCGCCGATGAGCACTACTTTCATTGTTGCAGCAGGTTCGATCTTACCCGGGGTTGCCCTTTTTGCCTTTTTACGTGCGGCATCACGTCCTTCGCTTTTTGACGCCATAGTGACCTTCCTTTCTCCTCCATAGACAGTTTCTGTTATTCCAAATAAAGCAAACAAGAGGTCTCGCGCCTCTTTAATGCTTTAGCTTCACAATGTGTGTCTTATATGGGTTAAACAATAGAACTGTCTGCGGACCTTAATCCTGATTTCTGCCAGATGGATGTGCTTATGCTTTTTCATTCATGGCGGAAAAGAAAGGGCGCAGTTGCTGTTGTCTACACTCCCTATAAGTTATCCCCGATAAAGCAATTATATCAGAATAAATCAGGAATTTTTATCTTTTACTTAAGGGAGCGGTGTAAGGGCGGGAAGGATCACGGCTAGCCGGCTCATCAATGCAGGATGCAATAAGGGGAATACGGGTAAATACTATAAAAATGTGGCATACAATGAGACACTACGGAAAAATCCTATAAAAATGCGGCATGCGATGAGGCACTACCGCATCATTTGCCTCATTATTTGTTGTTTAACGATAAATAATGTTGCAAGCAATGTGGCACTGCCGCATCAGTTGCCTCATTTTTAGAGCAATAACCGAATCCCAAACTGTCATGAAAGCATCGTTTCATTACCCTGACGGGTGGTTTGGGAGGAGTTTCAAAATACGTTTCCTAACCCACTCCTGAAGATGCAAAATCAGGAACCGTTTTGAGCAAAATTTTTATTCACTCAAAAAACCGACAAATAAATCGACAGAAAAACCGACACAACTTGTATGATTGGGATTTTTACCCCCCAAAATTGAGACTTTAGGCTATGGAATGAGACTGTGATTTGTGCTCATAATGAGAGCGAAACGATTAATGCTTCAAAAAGGGGATTTGGAATTATGAATAAGATTAATTGGCCGATGAAAGTACACGCAGTAAAACTCGAGTATCGCAGATTATAACTGCAGAACATGAGACATGGTTATTTCAGGGATATTAACGGTAAAAGGACCTTAGTAATCACCTATGATCCAGATGATCCGAAAACATCTTCCCGCCGGCCGAGGAGGTTGCTCACCGGGTCTTCTTTTGGGAAACGGTTTGCCGAAGAGATTAAAGAATATCTGGAAATCAAAAATGAATATGATGGACTTCTTGCAGATTGGAACGCAAGATACAGTTTTGAACCGCCAAGAGTGAGATTTCCTATAGTTCAATTCGCTGATCCTCATGTAATGAACAATAATTATTTCAACATTCAGGAAGACCGTTTGGGAAAGTACACTCCTGATATTCCGACTGTAAGCAAATTTGGTGACCTTAAATCGAAAAATGAACTTATCGGCGCAGAGCTGTTAGAGCAGATGGGGATTCCGTTTAAATATGAGACACAAGTCTATCTCAAAGGAATCAATGAAACCATCAATCCGGATTACCTCATAAACTTCTATGAAATAGACAGGTGTGCATATCTTGAGATACTTGGTATGAATGATCAAATCGATTATTTCTACAGGTCAGCGAAAAAGATTTATGGCTTCTCCAAAGAAACATACAGACCCGGCCGGGAAGTTATCTACATCTTTTTGTATGATAAGCAAAACTTTGACGAAACGTATTTTGTAGGGGAAGTTCTGTCGGCATTTGAAAGCATGATCCCTGATGATGCACTGATCTGGAAAGACGATTCAGAAGCAGTTTAAACTCCATCGTTAGATGAGAGTTGGGCTTACCCAACTCTTGAACACCACTCAGCACCTTCTAAGGTGAGCAGTCAATGGTGCCGCAGGCAAGGCTTGCCGTCCATTGACGGCGAAACCTGAAGGTGCTAATAAACCGGCTGCGGTACTGATTTCACAAGTGAAGCAATGCTGGAATGCGTCTAGCGAGCTCGAAAATGCGGCTAGTAATGCGGCACTACCACATCATTTGCCTCATTATTTGTTGATTAACGATAAAAAATGCGGCACGCAATGTGGCACTGCCGCATCGGTTGCCTCATTTCCTGGCAACAAAAGCCGTGTCATGAAGCCCGGCAATAACATTATTGAATTAAACGCCCCACTCCCCCTTTACTTCCTCTCAAACAAAATATACACGCACTCATACGGGTGGTCGAAGATGAGCACATCCTTGCCCTTGACCTTGTCTTTGAGGATCATGCAGGTGATGAGCATGTCGCCGGCGCCGCCCATTATGTGAATGACGCTGAACAACAGGATGAAGGGGTTGCCCGTAAATATCGCGATTATTCCCGTGACGATTCCGAGGAGCGTCATGGGCATCATGGAACCCAAAATGTAGAAGGGCTTTTTAAGCGGGCTTAAGCAGGTGCAGTAGGGCGTGAGCATCTGCGCGATGAAGCCGAACTCTATGTCTTTCCAGTGGTTTTGTGCTCCAAAGGACCAGAAAAAGCCGTGGATAAGTTCATGGACAACAAAGCATCCGAACATCACTACGAATGTCCCGATTCCCCACACAACCGTAAATGCGCCGTAGCGTTCACCGACGGCTGAGGGATAGAAATTCATTCCGTTCCTTATGAGATAAAGCGCAACGACGACCGCAACAAACGGCAGTATCGCCAGGGTACCTACGGTATTCGCCTTCATAAGTGAGATTATCCTGTCACGCCTGACGTAGCCCCGGCTCTCTAGCTCAGCCTGCTTCTGAAGAAGGTTTCTGTAGCGCTTTGTCTCGGCCTCCGACAGGAGCCTCTCGCCATCAGCGGCCTGAACTTTTATCTGCTTTTCTTCGTTTTCCATGCTTTGGTTTTCAATGTCTTGGTTTTCCATGCCTTGATTTTCCATGCCCTGCGCCGCCCTCAAAAATCAATCCAGATCCGGCTTCTTGCCGAACTCGCACACCTTGCCGTCCTTGTCCCTTAAGGAGGCGCGCTGGATGCCGACGTATCCGTCTTTCGAGGACTTGGTGATGTAATCGACGTAGAGTGTGTATTTATCTTCAGAAGTCGTGATATCGAATTTATATGAGACGCACCTGGTGGAGTTCCTGCTCGAGAAACCCGTGACAGTATATTCAACGCTCTTAACATTGCCTTCGATACTGTCTATCAGTTCCTCTGCATCGTCTTCCTCGACCTCATCGCCTGAGACGCTCTTGGACGCACAGAAATCCGCCAGAAGATCCGGATCTTTTGTGCTTATCGCCGTCGAAATATTATGCCCCGCGATATTGGTCTGCTGGTCGCTTACGACACTGTTGGCAGCACCGTTTAACACAATCATCATGATGCCGTAGATAAAAGCCATCACTGACATGAAGATGAGGATCCCGCCCCACACGATGCCTCCGATGCGCTTCTTCTTCCTGATCGTGCTCCTGATCGAGAACACCAGAAGAACGATGCCTCCTGCGAGCATGAGCGCGCTTGCGATAATAAGAACGATCCCGATGACCGATAGTAAATCTGCTGATTCCATAGAAACATCCCTTCTTGTTTTGTCTGGTATCCGCCTTCTACTATAGCACAACTCGCCTGGAACACTTAAACCCCGGCGCCCCCGAGCCAAGGCAACACGCCTGGTTCTCCGCGGCTCAGAGCCCGAACTGCTTCATCATGGCCTTATATTCTTTCGCGAAAATCGGGTCTCTTATGTCTCCCCAGTCCTCACGCAAACGCTTAGGCTCCCAGTAAGGCTCATTGGACTTCGCTTCTTCGCACGCCTTCACGATATTCATATCGATGTGCGGCCAGAAGCCGATGCTGTTATTCATGAATTTCCTTCCCGGATTCTCATTGCCCTTGAGCGGAAGCTCCTTATAAAGCCTTCCAATGCAAAGGCAGATCTTGTCACGATCAAGCGCACTTATGGATCTTCCGTACATAATGGGATAGTCGATCTCATCCGGAAGCGGCGCATTACCGATTATCTCGCAGTCGCCGTAAAAGAAAATATTGTCCATGACATATTCCGAAGGACAACTGTCCAGCTTGGAAAGCTCCTCAATGCTGACATCCGGGTCTTCCGTAACGATGTGATAGATCGACACGCACACGGGTCTCGTCATGAGCACATTCCAGAAAGCGCCACCGGACTTCACCCACTTATGCACATCAAAAAGGATCCTGCCGTAACCATAATTCCTGCGGTCGAACTTGAAACGGAAGAAATCGCCTTCCTTGAATTTGCAGTGTTTTCTCCCCGCGCTCGAAAACTCCTCCACCTCAGCAAGATCCTTCTCCGTCGTCTCAGCAGTCCACTTAGCTAAGAACTCCTCCCAAGGCAGCTTCACGCAAGCCATGTGCGAACTGTAGTAAGTCCTCTGCGTATCGTAATTGCCGACCAGAACATCTGCCGTGCCAAACTTATTTATGGAAACATCGATATAAGTGCCGTGCGCACTGCAGCGCGCAATGTTCACGCCATTTAATCTTTTGGGTTTTCCTTTCGAAGTGATCGGCGCAATCATGGTACGGTCATCCTGCGTCTTCAGGTTATATGCCGATTCCCTGAAACCGCCGCTGTTCCTGGCGTTGACCACCTTCCTTAAGATATCGCCGTCGAAATACAATATATCCACGCCATCCGACCGTTCAGGATGAACCGCATTACTCGGAATCTCCTTGCGCTCCCACGAAGGATCTACCAACTCAAGCCCAAAACACTTTCTCTGTTCGTTTGTTAATTCCATAAAGGTCACCTGTTGAACTGTTTTTGGTTCAATTATACATTGCGGATTTACTTAAATATTTCTTTTATAAAAACTAACAGAGCATGTATCCAAAACGGAACGTGTGTATTGATCTTCTTGTCGTAAGGTAATTTAAAGATGTTTTTACTCCAGTAGGCTACAGCTTTATGCTGGGTCGCACTGACAAAGATGGAATAGCCACCTATCGCCAACATGACGTACATGGACAGCTTGATCAGGAAGTGCAGCTTCGCGGCTGTGAATCCGAGCAGTTCAATATCGGATACTTTCAACAGTTCCATATTCTCAAGATATTTCATTGTGACAACAGCAAACAAAGCAAAATAACATGGGAGCTGTGCAAGTCCCACTATGGTATAGCCGTTTATGCCAACCATCTTCTTATGCCATAAGAAAAGATTCTTCTGTGTCTTAGCATTTAACAGTTTCTCCAAATGAGAAACATATGCCCCAATGCCCATCATTCTGACAGTATATTTCAAGATATTTAAGAAACTGATTCCAAACAAAAACGGCAGCGCTATAAAGACAAAGTTAATGAAATTCTCCGTATCCGCTGAATTATTTTCCAAGTAGAATGCGTAATACAGAACAACTCCGAAACCGACGAACGCAATCGATGTAACAGTCAGGAAGTTAGATTGGATAGAGATGTATTCAGATCTCAAATCATGTATCTGCTCAGTAATCAAAGGAATTTCACTATCATCAATACAATCGGGAGTATATGGCGGTTCGGCATCTGCATACTTTTTTACACGCTTCTCTTTTGCAGGCTTTGTTTTAACTGCAGGCTCAACTTTAGAAATTGCATTCGCTTTGGAAATGACCACAGTGTCAGGTTCTTTAACTACCTGCTCCTTTGCTACGTCAGTAACAGCAGGTGTATTTAGTTTCTTGTTTTCCTGCTTTGCTTTTGCAGCAGCCTTTCTTGCGGCTTCCTTTTTCCTGGCATCTTTGCCGGTATGCGGATTGTTCCTTTTACCACTCATATTGCCCCTCCCCAAAATGAAATTGTTTCCCCTCAATAAAACAACAACGATGCTTAAACATTCGTTGTTGCCTAAAATACTTTATCACATTAAATTGGAGTCAGAAAGACTCTAAATGCCCATAAATACAAATATTTACGCAGGTTTCGGCATCCGTCACCGAACACTTTAGTCGGCAGTCAAAAACTCCATTACCACCCTGTTGAATTCCTCAGGATTCTTGTTTGCAATAAAATGATTTCCCTTGATTATCGCCAGCTTTGAATTGGCGATCTTTGAAGCGATAAGTCTCGTGTGCTCATCTTTAACCATGTCGGATGTGCCTGCAATCACGAGCGTTTCCGCCTTGATCTGTGCCAGTTCGTCAGGAGCAACATTGGGGTCGTTGACCATAAGGCCGAGCATCTCAGCGTTGAGTTTTGCTTCATCACTCTTTCCAGCGAATTTGGATGCAAACTTATAACCGATTTCGATTGGTAATTGCGTAGATCTCTTGATGCCTGAAGGGTCAAGATTCGCGCCGTTCAGGATCAATCTCTCAACACGCTCCGGGTACTTCATCGCGAATATCATCGCTATGTTTCCGCCGTCGGAGAAGCCGAGGATATGCGCCTTAACTATGTCGTGCTGATCCATAAAAGCAAGAAGGTCATCCGCGAACTGGCGGATGGTGAAAGGCATCGTACCGCGTGGGCTTTGCCCGTGGCCTCTGGTATCAATCGCATACACATGAAAATGCGAAGAGAATGCTTCGATCTGGTGAACGAAGTAGGTATTATTTTCGCCGTTGCCATGAAGAAGGAGCAAGGGGAACCCCGCGCCCTTTTCCGTGTAAAACAACTCAATGTCAGTTTCAAATTTACCAGCCATAAAGCCATTATAGCATTATGGGATCGCTGTGTTGGAAGTTCAATTTTCGGGCAACGGGACCGCTGTGCCGGAAGTTCAATTTTTGAGCAACGGGATCGCTGTGCCGGAAGTTCTATTTTCGCGCGCTCGAAAACAGTTCCTCATAAACACCGTGCATGCAAAAACCACACTCATAAAATAACGGACCCGGCTGCAACACCGGGCCCGCTTCAAAACTATTTAGTCTTCTACACTTTCTTCAAGCGTCTCTTCTGTCTCGACTTCTGCTTCGACATCAATATCACTTTCCGTCTCAGCTTCAGACTCCGGATTCTCCACAAACAGATCAGGATTTGCCAGAGTTATTTCGGCGCAGACGGCCCAGCAGCCATCAGAAATTTCCTTGATCGAGATCATGCCGTAAATGTCGAGAAAGCCTTCGCCGTAACTGACAACGAAACGGTCCTCACCCCATGTATCATCGATCGTGCCGTCAGGGAACATCTCGACGAGATGATCACTGATGTTGTGCCAGCACTCCAAAGCCCTGTCCTTGTCATAGATATAGATCATTACAGTGGCGAGGCCCGGTCTTTCCTGATGGGCATAAACAGTTTCATAAGAGACGATATAGTCCTCACGGTCGATTTCCTCAGTCTCATATCCGTCATAACCGACATAATCGACGTGATCCATGCCCTCATACTCGTTCGCGATGCAATGGCCATATTCGAAATACATCTGGATGTGATTGCCGTAATATCCGTAGCTGTCGACAACCGCTGCCAGAGAGGCATTCAACTTATCCCTGACATCCTCATTGCACTCGCCTTTGCAAGGCTCGCTCGCGATAACTGCATCGATAAGTGTCTTAAGGCCTTCCTTGTCCGAGACGTCGATCAGATACGTGCTTGTGACTTCAGTCTCCTTGGCAGGCTTATCTGTAACTTCCTCTTCGTCCTCTTCGTCAACAACATCTTCAGTATCCGTGCGGTCTTTCTTATCTGTATCACGGCGTGAGTCTGTGTTCTTGTTGCAGGCACAAATGCCCAGCATCATGCATCCGGCCAGAATACCGGCCAAGATCTTCTTTTTCATATTCTTAATCTCCTTATTTCGCGAAAATCTATTCCCTTAGTCGTATATCTTCTCGCCACAATTGACGAAATAGTCATCGTAATGCGTGTCGGCCCAGGATCCTGCGGTTACATGAATCCTGGTTTCTGCATCAGGATTATAGAAGGAAGCCAGTTCACAATCCGTAATTTCCAGTCCTGCAGGGAGGTAGAGATCGGTAACTCCGCTGCCATATAAAACTGATACCTGTACGCTCTTTACGGTTGAAGGAACCCTTAAAGATGTGAGAGATTCGGCATAGCTGAATGCATCGTAACCAATGCTCTCCAGACCCTCATTCAATTCTACTGACTCTAAACCTCTGCATCTTAAAAATGCTTTGTCTTCAATCGTCTTTACTGTGGAAGGAAGGCTTATCGTCTTAAGACTCTCACAGTTGGCAAAGCAACCCAGTCCGAGCGTCGTGATGCCTTCATGGAGCGTTACTTCCTCAAGGCTGGAGCAATCGATGAACAGCGCATAAGGCAGCTCCGTAACTCCTTCAGGTATCTCAATTCTCTTTAGTGACGTACAGCCATTGAATGACCCCTGACCCAATGTCGTTATGCTGTCCGGCAACTCAATTTCCTCTATGGAAACATCGTTTGCAAATTCAAACATATTGAGTGTCGTCAGATTCTTCGGCAATACGATCTTCTTCAGATTGGGCGCATTGCTGAATGCCATGTTGAGGTTAATGTCATCGTCAGACTCGAAATACACTTCCGAATAAACGCCCTCATCAAAGATATTCATAAAGCCTTCGCACTCTTTCGGAATAACGAGCACATCTGCCTTCTCGCCTTCTTCAGACAACTCGACTATTATATTGTCTTTCCATACGAACAGGTCCTTGTTTGCTTTAGGCTTGGGCGCTGTTGTCTCTTCTGTTGTGTTCTTTGTCTTATCTTCAACACTTTCTGATGAGAGTATGCCGGCCTCAGGCTCAACCTTCGTCTTCTTCCTGTTTAATACACCTGCAATTATTCCTACTGTTACGCCGACTGCAACGACAGCTGCAATGGCACCGATAATGATCTTTGTTTTCATAATCTCTGTCCCTTTCCTGACAGCTTCCGTGGAAGCTTTTATCCCTGCCCCCGATCCGGGAGCCTTAACTGATGCGGACAGATTTGCTAACGAGACAGGCATCGGCTTGAATACCACCTGCTCTGATTCTTTTATGAAAAGTTTTGTTAAGAATGGTATTGCCATACCGAACAACTTCGTATCGTTTTCTTCTTCATACTTCTCGACCTCCTTCTTGATCTTGTTTCTGGCAAAATTCAGACGGCGGCGTACAGTTCCTTCCGGAACTCCGAGTGCTTCAGCGATCTCTTTGGTGCTCATGTCGTCAAAGTAGAACAGTATAAGTGTCCTTCTTATTTCATCAGACAATTTGTTGTTGATGATATCCATGATGATCCTTCTTGCCTCTTCCGACTCGACTATCGAATCAGGCAGAAAATCCTCCGCGATTGCTTCAACATCATCAAAGAACTCATCTTCAACAGCGTCCGTCTTCGTCCTTGTCAGGGGGTTGAGACACTTGTTTGCAGCGATCTTCTTAAGCCACGGAATAACCTTATCCTTGTCCTTTATAGTGTCATAGGATTCGATCAAGGTTACGAACGTGTCCTGGACAACGTCTTCTGCGTCAGCTTCATTCTTCAGAAGCGACATTGCTGTCCAATACACCGCGCGGTAGGCTTCGTTGTAGATCTTCTCGAGTTCATTGTCTGTCATCTGAATTAGCCTCCTTTGTCCGCATCTATCCTATAGACACATAACCGGTGCAAAATGTTCGCGGGGTCTCGCAAAAAATATTTCTGTTTTTTATATTAACATTTCTATATCCCGCCCAAGCGAGCAAAACATGCAATTTAGCAGGTATTTAGACCTCATCAGTCCCGTTGAGAACAATATTTATGTGTGTATATAATCTGAATATCTTATTTCGCTTTACGGGGGATCAGGAATGAAAGCAAAAAAGGCTGTGGCTCTATTGATCGTATTTTCGATGTCGGCGCTAATGACATCATGCCTTGGCACGGGAAATAAGGATGACCGGTCTTCTCAAATAGGAACTACGGAAACTTCGCTGGAACCTACTGAAGACAAAGGGCTCACCTACGAGTTCAAGATGTTCTCGACGCTGCATGACGGGAAAGAGCTGAGCGATTATAACGAGATACAGGATCTGATCACCGATAAAACCGATGTGCGTGTTAAGGAGATCTGGGCCGTCGGCACCGACTTCTCTCTTGATGCACTTTTGAGCGCAAATGAGCTTCCCGACATGCTCTATGCAGATCAGGGGATCGACGGTTTCTATGAAGCCGGGCGCCTTGTCGCGTGGGATGAGTATCTTGAGCAGTTCCCGCAGCTGAAGCAGCTCTACACGGATGCGGAGTGGGATATGTACAGGCAGGCGGACGGCCACATTTACTGGGCGGATGTTTTCGGGCGCTATAAAGATAAAGACACATCGCACGTGCATAGCGGCGAGGCTTTCTGGATCCAGGCGCGCGTCCTTGAGTGGGGCGGCTATCCGAAGATCGAGACGTTGGACCAGTACTTTGACCTGCTCGAAAACTATGCCTCCGCCAATCCCCTTATGCCTGACGGCACTGAGGTGATCCCATACACATGCCTGCTTTACTACGGCAACGCGCCTGCGATGCTTGACGGCTATCCCAACAACGGCTGCCTGACTGTCGATCCGGACACAAATGAGATCATTGATTACAACACGTCTGACACGGCACGTGAATACTTCAAGAAGCTGAACTCAGAATATATCAATGGGACCATTGACCCCAAGTTTGCGGATCAGGGCTTCACAAATTACACAGGCAAGCTCGCCGAAGGCCGCGTGCTCGGAACTTACACCTCGTATGACATTCTCTCAAGCCAACTGTCTGACTCATACACCAAGCCCATAAAGGCCGAAGACGGCAGCAGATACACGCTTCGGGAACTCGGCTGCGAATATGTTCCGCTGGCGCTTGTCAGCGAAGAAGGAATGGAGCAGCGCTGGCACACGTATGGCGGCGCCGTCAACACAGCAGGCGGCATCGCGGTAACCACCGACTGCAAAGATCCGTTTGTTGTATTCAGTTTCTTCAACGCTCTTTTAAGCCCGGACATCATGGATCTCCGTTTCTGGGGCGTCGAAAATGTTGACTACCTGAAAGATGCAAACGGCCGGTACTACCGCACTCCCGAAATGCGCGAAAACTGGAATGACGACACTTACAGGGTGCAGCACGTTTGCGAATATTCATGCCTGCCCCAATGGTCTGACACGAACAGCGGCCAGTTATCAGAATTCACTGCGGGCCTGTCTGAGCCCGTTAAGAAATGCTTCGAAGCATACGGCGCATCAGATTACGTTGAGATGATCGGCTCATTCTATTACGAGAAAGAACCGTGGTATCCGCTAGATTTACGTATGGATGAACAGTCTCTTGCCACCATCGAAAAGTGCAGGAATGAATGGCTGCCGAAGTTAATAATGAGCAGTGACTTCGAAGCCGACTGGGAAGCTTATGTGGTAGCTTACGAAGCATGCAATCCGCAGAAAGTTGTGGATGAGGCGAAGTTGGTGGTTGAATAGGGTGGTCTTGGTGCGCCGCTCGTGGAGTAGTTAATTAAGTCGCTCCGGATGCCCGCGCGCGGAGTCGGTAATTGATCACTGCGTTCCGTCTTTATTGGATAGCTACCTCGAAGGGAAGTTTCTTCATTCCTCCCGGTTCATCGTACTTCAAAAACAAAGCAGGCTTGCCCATTTCAGCCATTGCGTACACACTTGCCGAAGTCATGACCTCATACTCATTCCCGGCAGGAAATCTTACTGTGACAAACCAGTGATTGTGTTTCGGATTTCTGCGCTGCGACCTGCCTGACACAATGCAGTCACCAATAAAATATTTATGCTTGTTTATATATGAGATGCGCTTAATGAATCCGCCCATCAGCGGGATAATGAACACCGCCACTGCTATGAAAAACATCACCAGCAACACTGTTGATACAACGAAAGAAGCTCTGTCATAGTGCTTCCTTATCATCATGTTGATCGAAAGGATCGTTGCAAGAAGCGTTAACGGCAGGACAGGCGCCAGCAGGCAGACAGTCAGTACAGACCTGCTCCTGACCTGTTTGCAGATACATTGATGTTCATCTATATTTGCTTCGCGGTAATACATAAAACAGATTGAAATATACTTTACATATTCACATTGAAAATGAGCGTAGGCTCACCGTCCTCATTTTGATTGACAAAGATCTCAAACCAAAAATCAAGCTTTTCTCCATTGCTTTTAGGATCATACAAAACAACTTCAAGATCATCGCAATCCATAGAAGCCTCATCAAAGGCATCGATAACATATTCTTTTCCGCTTTCTTCACTCCAAAGGTTAAGCGTTCCTTCAAGCCATTCCTTAAACTCATTAATAGCCTCATCACGAATCATTTCACCGGAGTACCAGGTTTTATGAATATCAATATTTGACGGAATCTTATCAAATTCTCCGCTTGATATACAATTGATCAATTGCTTAACTAAACTGATTACTTTTGCTTTGTATGCATCTTGATCCATATCATTTCTCCTTATCAGTTTTGGAAAAGTAAAGTTGCCCTCGCCTATATCAAAGTAGTTCCCGTTATTCAGACTTGCCGATTCAATCAATAAAGTATTTTCACAAGCGGTTCCATGAAATTGTATACGGCATCCGACCAGAATGATGCCCACATGAGAATGGAGTAGATCATGCCTACAAGACTTGCAATGATTCCGATAATTACCATTGGTTTCAGCCTGCGCTTTTTCTTGGCAAACCAGATTATCGCAAGGATTATTCCTGCAAGACCGGTAAATACACTGACGGCATTAACGAATATGATCCATGCAAAAGTCAGCGTGAACATGCCTAACACAAATGAAGTGATAGCTATTCCGGTTGACGATTTAACAGATACGGGAGTTGATCCGATCGGTTGAGGAGAAACGGACTTCTGCGGCTGTGGAGTCTGGACAATTGGCGGTGTCTGTTCCTGAACGACCGGCTGCTGAACCTGGTCAACAGGTTGCTGAACCTGAGCAACAGGCTGAACCATTGTCTGAGCAACCGGTTGCTGCACTTGGGCTGCAGGCTGAACCGTTTGCTGAACATCCGGCTGTGATGCCTGTCCGGAAACGGGCGCACCGCATTTATCACAGAAGGAACTGCCTTCATTGATCAACGAACCGCAAGAGTTACAATACATAAACATTTCTCCTTTTCCACCTAAATGTTCCCCATATTTCTCATACATCTACTTATAACATAACGCGTCAAGAAAAATAAAGTAATTTTGAGGATTGTTTACAAAAGAACTCGCCGACGTTTCCGGCCGCCCGGCGCACGCCACAAAACACGAACGTTTTACCCTCCCGGTTTACCCCATTTTTCATCCCAATTTACCCCCATAAATCTTGACAGTACTTACCACTATTGTTAACAGAATAACCCCGATCGCCAGATACATAGTCCATGACGGGAAGCCCGGGTATATGCACATAAAGCCGGCAAAGGCGCAGACCAGGATTATTACTATCTTAAGAATGCCGAACATCATAAAGCATGTGTTCAGCACGTTTTCTTCGTTATCATCTATTACGTCTGCAGGTATATTCCAGAGCTTGGGGAAGCGCTCCACAATAGCTAAAAGCAGGAATAATCCGATCATCGCTGCAGGTTCAACGAGGAGTGAGCTTTTCGGCCCGAATTCATCTGCAGCACCGGACGCGTTGAAATGTGTGGGGAGCTCTGCGGGGAAGTTTTTCCAGCCGATCGCCAAAAAGGCAATATAAAGCAATATCATGACTATGCTTATTATGTTCGTTGTTTTTCTCATACCTATCTCCCTATGCTGTGGAACCTTGCGATCTCGATGAGCATGCGGTAAATGCACGCAGACGATATTACGATCATTGCTATTGAGAATATGAAGGTGAACAGGTTCTTGCGGATCAATTTTCGGGCTGCCATATAGATCAAACTTATCAGAAGGATAACGATGCCGGCCGCCATGACACCGAGCACGATCATGCAGAATGTAAATAGAGCGGTGGAATAAAACTTCCCGGTAATCGCATTATATGAACCGTAGATCGTCGAGTAGTAAAACGCCGAGGAGAACGAGGCGCGTCTGTAATGTGAGGACCAGTAGATGTGTCCATTCTGGGCGGTCGTCAGGAAAGCAAGGACGCCGCTGAGTGAAATGATAGGGGCACCTGCCGGCAGGGCTGATCCTTCACCCTGTAAAGAACCCTGCGCGTCTTTAAACACGAAAAACTTCCTGCCTGCAAGGACTATGCACAATACGCTGATTGCCAGGAGCAGCAAAACATACGCCGTGTTAACTGCTTTTATTAACTCCAAATGCTGATGCAAATTGAGATAGCGCACGGGTTTTATGAAGAAGAAATTTATGCCTATATCGTCTAAAACCTTCTGGCAAAATTCCGTAAAGTTTGCATTATTGATGCCATGCGCGACCGATTTGAACGAGTATAACCATATTGCGACAACGCCCGGTATCACAGCCGCGGAGATGAATATCCGCTTCGCTGTTTTCCGGCTGCTTAGATCGTCGCGCGGTACCATGAATAATTCCCTGCCCCAAAGCTTTGCCGGAAGCATCAGCATTCCCGTGATGAGCAATGATACCGCGAGCGCGAAAATAAGACTTACGGCATTTCCGCTGTACTTATCAATATCTGGCAAGAACTGACCTGCAAACTTTAAGGTCAAATACCCGTAATAGAGCGTTTTATACGAGAGAGGCAGGCTCGCCATAAATATCATTGCAATGCCCGGAATAAACGCGCGCCTGATCCTTCTTCCGGCGACGAAAAACATAAACGCAGAAATATACAACAAGGTAATAAACATAATGACCCCCACCAATAATGTTAATTACTGCTCAGCACATTTTTCTATTCTGCTTAAAGCCTAACATGCCGGGAGTATTATCAACAGGGGATAAAGTATTGCTGTTACCATTAAAGAATGCAGTATCTTGGGGGGCGGTGATGACCGTTATGATGGCGGTGGAGTTATCCTATACCCCCTTAAAACTTCAATATGGGTTAAGAAAATTTAACCTATACCCTCCAAAAAAGGCCGTGTAGTTCAAAAAACCTGCCTTTTTTTATCCTACACCCCTTAAAAACGGCCGTATAGGTTAACAAACCAGGTGATGGAAATCCGTTTTTCATCACCATCTCGTCACCAATCGAAAAACAAAGGAAACGGACTACAAATCAGCGTTTTGCAGTCCATATTATTTGAAGAAAATGGTGCATCTACCCCTTCTCTTAATCCTTGATTTCTTCCAGCGTCCCCAGATCGAATTTCCGCATACTCTTCTTCTCACCTCTCCACGAGACCACGATATACGCCGGGGTTATCTCTTCGAACCGGTCAAACCAGTCGCCGTCAGGTGTACGTCCTGTCTCGATCCATTGCTTCGACGTTTTACTGCGGGAATATTCTTCGAATGGTTCATGCAGAAAGTATTTGATGATTCCGTTGCCGATAGTGACACAGTATTTTTCTTCAGCATCGAAAAATCCGGCTTGCGGATCAATCCCGAAATCGCCGACACAGGCAGCCAGTCTATTGGTTCCCTTAAAATACACAACAGCCTCTGAATATCTTGCTATCATGTAATAATGCTCAGATTCCGCAAGTTTTTCCCATTGCTGTTCCATTTGATGCTCCTTTCGTTCTGCTATGGCATTCACCGGACGTGGCAGTCCATGACTCCCGTATATTCCCCGCCGCCCCAAAAAACCGGACGGGAATTCGCCGGCCGTGTTAATTGAAGACTCTCCTATATTCCTCTCCGCCCCACTCAACAACAGTAAAACCTTCCCTGATCGCAGGATTAATCGCACTTAGATCCTGGGGCTCAATCTCAACAGGCTTATCAACCGGATACCACAGCATGTTGACCCTTATGACGGTATCGGGTTTCGGCGAGACGATGAGGCCTGAGACCTTTTCATAGGCGGCTGTCTGGAATGTGACGACATTATATTTGCTCTGCTGCATTAAAGGGCACCAGTACTCTATAAAGTCTGCGGCCTCTGTATCTGTCAGGCCCAGCTCGAAAAGCGCATCCTTAAGGAACGCCTCCGTATCTTCGCCCTTAACGCAGAAGCCTTTGCTCAAGTCAGGCTTTATGGCGATATCGCCTTCCCAGAACAGATAAGGATATTGGTTGCCATCTCCGTCTGTCAGCTGTCCGTCAGGCTCAGCCGTTACAGTCCAGCCGTAAGCATTGTTGTATTCGGGATACGAATCTGTCACTTTGCCGTCAAGCTCAAGTCTGACATTGACTTCAGTCTGCGTTTCGGGATACAGATAGATGACGGGTTTCTTGGCCTTCGCTTCGAACATGAAAAAGACAGATGCGAAAAATAAGACAATATTGCACAAAAGCACGAGCAGCCATAAAAGTCTGTACTGACCCGCTTTCTTTCTGTCACCATACTGTTTGGCTTCATATGAACGGTAAAGAAACAGTAACCTCGGAAGCAAAAAAACATTCATGCTGATCATGACGATCCACTCTTCCAAGTCAAAACTCAGGAACGTCGAGGTTAACCAGAACTCGAGGTCATGATTCAGATACATCAAGAATCCCATAAAGTAATCGGAAAAGCTTAAAAGAACCATGCCCAAACCATGTATTGCAAGGCGTAATTGCTTTGACTTAAGGGAACGTTCGATCCGGACATTTTCTGAATTCATAAGATCATTTTCCATATTTAAAAGCCAAGCCTCTCTAAAATAACATCATAGTAAATATTCGCCGCGATCTTACCCACTGAGAAAAGCAAAACATATACGATCAAAACAAGTATTGATGCGGCCACAACATGACGCGCCAAATTCTTCTTCAGGAACAGATATAGCACGAGAACAGCAACTGAAGCGGCAACAATTGTTATTACAAATCCGGTAATGGTTTTGGTTCGCACACTCTCGTTATTCTGCTTCTCCGCTGCTCTTATGGCATCAAGATCATTGAATATCTCCTCCGGATTCTCTATGCAGAGAAGACTGATATTATCCCACAGGGTATAACCTTTACCGTTTTCATCATAATAGTACGAGATGCCGATATATGCCGGCGCCTCCGGATAGTTATGCATGTTTACTCTTGAAACTTCGATTGTTGAACCTGCAGGGATGAATAGGATATTTGATCCGTCGCCTTGTTCCTTTGTTTCCCAATCAATATAACTTAGAATATACCGATCTGTTGTCAGGACAACTTCCTTAGTATCATTATGGTACTCGCAGAAGTTCTCAGGATAAGGGTCATACTTGCTATACGGAATGATAACAAGGAACAAAAACGGGTAGAACGCGAACATGACAAACTCGACCAGCATTACCAGTATCAGGGCGGGAGTCGATGTTACGGCTTTGTGAGCAGACTTCTTTCCGGAAGCTGCTTTCTTCAGATCTTCACTCATAATAAAATCTCCGGTTAATTGAAAAAACGATAACCGCTAAAAATTCCTAATCCACATTTTTGATTATAGCACCGCTAAGGCCGGCAATGGAACAAATTCTATTATTTCTTTGAGAATTCTTCCTGAAACTTCTTGTATGCCGCATCAATTTTCGCTTTGAAAGTATCATAATCTTCCCAGCGGAATGGGAATCCATAGAGTTCGGAATTGAGGTTCTCCCTTGCAAACTCACGGACCTCGTCCTCATATGAACCCTTGAAATAACTGATGACAAAAGGACGCGCTTTCTTCCTGATCCCGTCCTCCATAAAGTATCCTTCGTATGACTCGAGATAATCGGTCGGAAGCGCTTCGCGGCGCTTGATCTTTGCAACATAAGTTTTCGCTTCCGAAGCCTCATCTTCATCAAAGTCATTGGTCGGCCGGTAGAGATCATTTTCGATGATCCACATAAGAAGATATGCGAAATCATCATACGAATACTGCCGGATCATGGCCTTATCTTCAGGCGTGAGGTCCTTGTCCCGCTTGCCGGTCTGCCTGCAGTAAAGCTCACTTGCCTGCGGGTAGGTATAGCCTTTGTTCTTATATAACGGATCAGCGAAAACAATATTGGAAGCCGGACGCGTTTTCTCGATCCCGATCCGGCGCCGGATATTCTTATTCTCTTTTATCAGGCTGATCGAAAATATTTCTGTCAGGGCCGCGAAAAACAATGCAACACCCAGCAGGGCAAAACCCGCCTTGGTCATTCCGAAAATGCCGCCGGCAATGATCCCGGCCGCAATTATCTGAGTGATCACTATTGCAACAGTATTTGTCTTGATCTTCGACTCGAGTTTTTTGATCTCCGCGGAGGCTTCTGTATTAATTGTTGTTTGCTTTTCCGGCATTGAAATGATTACCTTTTTCAGGACATTGCCGAAGCCAGTTTCTTTTCTTTACTGTTAGTAATGATCGCCAATACAAAATAGACTATCGCCATTATCAGGACAACAGCAAAGATGCCGTAGAAGAATTCCGCATCGCTCATCATGACATTGAGTCCGATGACGGGAGCTACTGTGATCAGGGAATCGATAAGGACCATGACCGCTGCTGCCATCCTGAATTTTCTGCATTTGGATGCGGGTCTCTTGGCGGTTATTTTCGAGCTGATGCCGTTAAACACGATTGAAATGATCGCCATGTCTACAAGCAGGAACGAGCCGATACAGACCAGAAGCCCCGTGAGGAAAATATCTTCTGAGTTGCTGGCACCCAACATCAGGGCAAACGGACCGACGATAATCATCGTTGCGCCGATCGCTAACGCCGGAACATTTAAGACAATAAGGAGGATGCAGGTAATAAGTCCGATTACAAAACACGCGCGTCGTGGGCCGGCCTTGGTGTTTGCCAGGGCTGGTTGAGGTACGGGCTGGGGAACCGGCTGGGTCGCAACGGGCTGCGGCTGCTGAACAACAGGCTGCGGCTGCTGATAGGCAACGGGTGCGGGCTGGGGCGCAGCTTGCGGCGCTGGAGCAGGCTGCTGTACGGGCTGGGGCGCAGCTTGAGGAACCACTTGGGGAATAGCCTGAACGGGTGCACCGCAATTAGCACAGAATGACTGGCCTTCTTTAATCAACGAACCGCAAGTGTCGCAATACATAAGATGATTCTCCTTTATTATTTCTCGATATACGTTCTTTGAACTATTTTATCGCCCAGAATCCAGCCTGCAAGTATGATGTCCACAAGATATTCACAGATCTGAACCCGCATTTCTTAAGCAATTCGATGTGCTCCCGGATCGTGATCGGGAAAACCTCCACGCCGCGTCTTTCGATATGCATCTTAACATCCTCAGGAGAGTTTCCGTGGTCTTCAAGGAATGTCTGCCATCTTTTCAATGCTATTGCGTCAGCAACATCCGTTTCCATTTTTATGTTCTCGAAAGCAATGAAAACACCGGATTCTTTTAATGCCTTATAGCAGGCCTTCACTGCATTTTCGCGCCCTTCAAGGCTAAGATAGTGATGGCACTGGATTGCCGTGACGACATCGAATTCATTCTCAAACTGCAATTGTTCTGAGGAAAGATTGCAAAAACGGATGTCACCGCCGGACAATTTTGTCTTTGCAATATCAAGCATTTTCTCTGAAGGATCACAGAGGGTAAGCCTGGCATTGGGATTCTTCTCAAGTATCCGCATCGCCAGAGTGCCGGTACCGCAGCCGGTATCAAGCCACACAGGCGAATCAATGCCCATCGCTCTTACGACATCGAGCGCCTGATTATGGTACTCCTTATAGTAAGGAAGCACATTTGTTATGTGTTCATCGTATATGCTCGAATTATATGCTGATTTATTGTCTTTCATTTTTTTCACCCGAAGAAGTCAGAAATAACCTTATAATCGTTGCAGTTAGTGATGATTATGAATTTGTCAGACGGATCCTTGTAAACGTAAAGAGTAACGATTCTGGAGCCCATGAATTCCCAGTTTTCTTCGTAAGTAAGTGTGGCATATCCCGGATAACTGATTTTACAGCCCAAAGAATCTTCTTCAGCCCATTCTTCAAAACAGTCACTTCTGATAATGAAGAATGCATAACTCTGATAACTGCCCGTGATGCTAATACCGGTATCATTGCTTATCAGCCCCAGTCTGCTGTCGGCATATTCCTTTAGTTCAGCTCTGCTGACCGTTATGTTTGAATAATCAATACTGTCTTCCGCGAGCCTGTACTGACTGACATCGTATTCAGTGTTTATAGGCACAGGGTTTCCCGCCATGTTACCCAGATCACTCGGCTTGTCTTTGGATGAGTCTTTTGCCCCCGCGAAAATCGCGAAGCAGACTATTACGACAGGAACTAATACATAAACGCACGGCATAATGATTCCTGCTATACCGAATCCTTTACCCCTTCTTCGTTTTACTGCAGCAGTGATAACTCCTACTATCGAAAGGATCAATCCTACAACTACCGCTAAAATTACAACTATGAAAATAATAATGCGGATCGTATCGTTCAGCAGCCAGCCGGAATACAAATTCAATACTGCTAATATTGGAGCCGCGGCCGAAAGAATAAATCCGGTCAAACACAACTTGCTTAGTTCCTTCTTTTGAGCAGACATATCGCCCCCATCATCCGCATCTGTTCAGGCTAATACTGAATGCTTGGGCCGTTTAACCGGCCCAAGCCCCTCTCAAACAAGATAATTATAACATGCGAATTTGATTGGTACGCGCTGCTGATCAGTACCGCCGGTGATCATACCAGCGGATACATTATCTTGATCTTGTAACTGTCACCATCTTTAATCATAGAAAGTGTGTATGTGGGTGAATAGTAATAATGCGTTACGCCATCAGTGATCCCGCCCGCATTGTGAGGGTCATCTTCAGAAACCTCAATCCGCTGATATATTATGTTTGCGCTCCATACATTATCAGTCCTGTCATCATAGTTTCCGGAGTTGTCAGGATCTATGCTTCCTTTGCCTTCAACACTGCAAAGGTCGTCGTACAATTCTTCATAAAGTGCCGTGGCATGATCATAATCAGCAATGAAAATGTCAATAGTAACAGTGCTGTTGGGCTTCAGGACAATTGTGCCGTCACCTGCCTGATCTATGTTTCTCAGTTCAACCTGCGAAATGTAGTCAGTGCCTGCAGCGCCTTTATTGAACTTAAATCTCAGACCTTTATTCTCGACTTTACTTGGGGCAGCAGCAAATCTGTCCGCATAATTTTCGAGCGTGACGCCTGATCCGAGATTATAGATGGCTGCCAGGTCATCCACGCCCGCGAAAAGATAGACTCCGTCTCCATCTGAAACGGCAACATCAGCATCCGTTGTTTCCGTAATGTTATCGGCTTCTGTTACAGAAAACTCTGTCGTGGAAACTGCAGCGGAATCTTCCGTTGTTGTTACTTCTTCATCTTCAATACCGGTCTTGGTATGAGAAGCCGTATCCGGCTTCTTATTCATCGTGCTGATGATAATACCTGCCACTACACCCACTGCTACTACTGCAGCAATACTTCCAATTAAGATCTTTGTTTTCATGATATCTGTCCCTTTCCTGATAGCTTCTTTAGAAGCATTGATCTTTGCTCCCTCACCGGAAGCCTTTGCTGATGCGGACAGATTCGTTGCTCATAGTTTGCCGTCCTTCTATCCGCATCTACTCTATTAACAACTAACTGATGCGGATTATTGGGTGGTTCGGGAAAATTTTTTATTCGCCCTGATTTAAATTATATAGAACCATTCATCGCTTTGTTCTATTTCTTTTTTGACGGGCTTCTCGCCGGCAGAGCGGTATTCCATCTCGGGATTCTTAATGCTGACCCGCGTGTCGGCAGGAACAGAACTGGTAATAAATGTATTACCGCCGATGACGGAATTCCTTCCTATAACAGTGTCTCCGCCAAGGATCGATGCTCCGGCATATATTACGACGTTGTCCTCGATCGTCGGATGACGCTTTTTGCCTGAAAGCTTCTGGCCTCCGCGCGTCGAAAGCGCACCTATCGTAACGCCCTGATAGATCTTTACATTGTCACCGATCACAGAAGTCTCACCTACTACTATTCCCGTGCCGTGATCGATAAAGAAATTCCTTCCGATCGTTGCGCCGGGATGGATATCGATTCCCGTCCTTGAGTGAGCATATTCCGTCATGAGCCTTGGAATGACAGGCACATTCAAAAGGTAAAGTTCGTGCGCCAGCCTGTATGTCGTTATCGCAATGAGGCCTGGATATGCGAGGATTATCTCTTCATAACTGCTTGCTGCGGGGTCACCGTCCAGCGTTGCCAGAAGGTCGGTCTCAACGCATTCTCTTATGGCCGGCAGCTTCTCGAAAAACGCATGGCAAATATGGTAACTCTCATTCCTACGCTCCTCTTCGGTCATCGAACCTCTGAGCTTGCAGAAATCAAGGGCAAGCATGATCTGCTTGTTAAGATGGTAGAAGACGTCCTCGATCTTCACTGCGATCGAGTTCTTTGGATTATAGATCTTATAAGAATGATCCTTGAAGTAACCCGGATATACTATGAAAAACAGGTCGTTAATGATACCAATGATCTCGTTACGGTCAGGCTTATTGAAAACATCAGTCGCATCAATGTGTTTGCCGCCGTCATAATCTGCCAGCAATCTGCTGACCAGGGAATTTATCTCGTCTTTCTCATTCTGTCCCATATTGTGCACACCCTCCAACCATCAGGTATATCTCATTCTATTATATAAACCCACTTAGTCAATATGATTAACTGTTTTTGTGGTGCGTGTGCGCGAAAAACGGGTGGCTCAGGTGGACCAATATGTGAGTGGGAAATGCGTTTGGCAATGCTCGACTAAATGATCGACTTTCTGCCCTCGTAAACTCGGACGGAGAGTCGGTTTTCGCCGATGCTCGACTAAATGCTCGACTTTTTCACTCCGATAAGTCGGACGGGAAGTCTGCAGGTACAACTCAAAAATGCGGCAACTGATGCGGCAGTGCCTCATTGCTGCAACATTATTTATCGTTAATCAACAAATAATGCGGCAACTGATGTGGTAGTGCCACATTGCGTGCCGCATTTGTTATTCATTGCGTGCCGCATTTGTTATTCATTGCGCGCCGCATTTGACGCTCTTCTCGAACTCATATATTACGTCAGGAATCCCACTTGTTACTGGTGTTGTATTTTCGCACGCGGGATGTTTTCGCACGCCCGAAAATATCATGTTCAAAATCTCAGCGTGTCAAAAGCCCTGCATCAAGGACAAACTGATTTCCGGTCATATATCTTGCCTTGTCGCTTGCTATATACTTCACTGCTTCCACTATATCCTCAGTCTCGATCCAGGGGGTCCTGAGAAGATTGCCGGCCGATCTCTCGGCAATCTCTGTAGGAGTTGTTCCCTCAAGTTCTGCAAGACCGTCATTCATCGGTGTGTTAACGCCTGTAGGATGGAGTGTAACAACTCTGATACCATATGGTGCCAGTTCTATCGCCTGGGATTTAGCAAGTCCTACAAGGCCATGCTTTGAAGCCGAATAATGGCTCATGCGGCCAAAACCGCGAAGTCCCGCTACAGACGAGTTATAAATGATCACACCGCTCTGTTTCTTGATAAGATGCGGTATCACATATTTCGATACCAGGAAGCCGCCCTTGAGATTGACTTCTATCAGGGCATCCCACTGCTCTTCGGTGAGTTCCCACGAGTAACCGTAAGCTGCTATTCCGGCATTGCTGAAGAGAATATCTATTCCGCCGAATTCATTTACTCCGCGGTCAACAGCCTCTTTAACGTCAGATGCTTTGCGCACATCTCCTGTATATATGAGTATCTTTCCGCCTGCTTCTTCGACTTCACTTTTGAGCTTCTCGAGATCCTCATTGGACGATCTGTTATAAGCAGGATATTCAATCCTTGCGCCAAGGTCGAATGCGATGATGTTGGCGCCCTCCTGTGCAAATGCGAGAGCAACAGCTCTGCCCTGGCCCTTTGCGGCGCCGGTGATAAATATGGTTTTTCCTTCAAATTCACGTGACATTATGATCAGCCTCCTTCATCAGGCGAAAGCCTTTTCGAACGCCTGGGAAAGATCGCTGATAAGATCTTCGGCATCCTCAAGTCCGATAGAAAGTCTTATCAGGTTCTTCGGAACATCAGCAAGTGCAAGCTGATCGGGCTCAAGCTCAGTATGAGTATTCTCCGGCGGATTTGTGATGAGCGATCTTACATCGCCGATGTTAACGTGATAGTTAAAGTTCTTGAGTGATTTGATGAAGATGCCTTCCTGCTCTCTCGTGCCCTTAAAACCGAATGAGAGTAGCGCGCCGGGACCCTTGGGGAAATCCCTGTCTGCAAGTTCTTTGAACTGACTGCCCTTTGCATATGGATATCTTACGAACTCGACCTCATCGCGGCTCTCAAGGAATTCAACGACCTTTCTTACTGTCTGAACTTTCTTATCGAGTCTTACCGACAGCGTCGACAGTCCCTGAAGGACAAGATAGGACTCGAATGAACCCAAAGCGCCCCCGAAAAACTCCGTAAAAAATATCTTAAGTGATGCGATCACAGGTGCGCCGGGTATGAACTCAACAGCGCTTCTCTTATTGTTCTGAAGGTCTCTCATCTTCCAGCTCTTCTCATAGAACTGGGGATATTTCTTCTCATCGAACGGGAAGTCACCCTTCTCGACAACGATGCCTGCGATCACATTACCATGACCGTTGATCTCCTTTGTTGCAGAGTAAACGATTATGTCCGCGCCGTGCTCGAAAGGCCTGTAGAGATAAGGTGTTGCAACCGTATTGTCTACTACCACAGGAACACCGTGCTCGTGGGCGATTTTCGCGATCGCATCGATATCATAAAGCTCAATATTCGGATTGCTGATGGACTCAAGATAGACCGCTCTCGTATTCTCATCGATAAGCTCTCCATATGCTGCAGGATTCGTCCTGTCCTTAACGAATCTTGTATCCACGCCGTACCTCGGCAGGAATTCCGCGAGGTCAAGTTGGGCCGCACCATAAAGCGATGAACCTGCAACGATATTGCCGCCGCCCTGTGCAAGTAAAAGGAGCGTATATGTAATCGCAGCCATTCCGGACGAAAGCGCCACTGCTGCTTTGCCGCCGTCAAGTTCCGCGATCCTCGTCTCAAGTATCGATCCTGTCGGTGTGCCGACTCTTGAATAAATGCCACCTGCCTCTGCTCCTGTCCAGAGACGTCTAGTTCTGTCGATATCCTGAAGATCGAACGAAGCCGTCTGATAGATCGGCGGTACTACCGAATTAAAGTGTTCTGATGATTCATATCCTGCTCTTATAGCCTTTGCGCTGAAACTGTATTCTGACATTGTAATCTCCTCCTGATTTGTATCTGTGTTGCTCGAAAATGTGTTGCTCGAAAATGTGTTGTTCGAATCTGTTCTGCTCGAAAATAAAAAGCCCGGGGGCATTGTTGAACTCCCGGGTCAGATAAAGTTAAGTGTATCCTGTGTTAAAAGCTTATTTCATACATCGACATGACACACCGGCCAATCCATTTGCCCGGGAGTTAAGCATTCGACAACACATCATGATGTTTGCTGTTGCTTCAATGCGGTTCATGTCATGTCTCCTTTTCTGAAAGTATGATGGAATATTAACTAAATTTACCTACTATGTCAATAGGTAATTGTGGCAATTCATTTTTCCCTTTTTGGGTGCGTGCCTTTTGTACACCAAACAGGCATGAAAAAACGGGGTTTGGTGTTAAAAATCTCAGTTTTATACACCAAAACGCCATTTCGCGGGTCCATTTTGTGTAACAACGGATTCACTGAAGGTACGCCCAGGTTTATGGCAAGGCTCTATCTCAATCAGGTTTGGCAATATAAGTCGATATCTGTTCACTATATACTCCGAGTGAATAACACGTGCCTAAATCGAATCATTTTCAGACAGATATCTGTTTACTCTTTGCATAAATACATCTGCAGCTTTGTCAGCGTCCTCTGCTCCGTTTATATATGCGTGCAGTTCCTCACAGAATAAAGCGGTGACGATGCTGTCTGAAAACGGGTAAGTCTTAGCGTTATCCAAGACATCTAATAATCCCAGCTTATAGGAGTCAGTGTTATTCCCAATAATACCAACATGGAACAGATCATTGTTTATATAGCCGTTGTCTATCAGTTCGAGATTATATTCAATAATGTTAGCGTTTGTTTCATGTGATTCAGTATATATACCCCAGGTGTTTGTATTGAATAATCCTGAAAACTCATCGGAATTCAGAAACTCACAAAAGTCTGAAAGCTTTTTGTTGTTTTCTGCGGATGCATTTGAGTAGTATACACCAAGGTATTCTTTGTAGATTGAGTCTTTGTATTCTCCAGGGAACCCACAGAATTTGTAATCAAGATATGCATAATATGTATATTCTTCGACATCGAGAGTATCAATATATTTGAATTCGGAAGTTAGTTCCTCCGGATTATTGTTCAAGTACAAAATCTCTTTGATTGCCTCTTTGTCATCATGATATGCAAATGGTAAATATGTCCCGGATAGATTATCAAAAGAAATCCGTTCTAATCTTCTATAAGTAAAATCTTCTGCACTGTTTACGGATTTAGGATCATAAACACAACAGGCACACTTGTAGAGAGGGACCGTAATATTATAAGAAAACGTGGATGAATCAAAGATATTTCCTGCCGGAATAAAAAATAAATCTGCTTTATTTCTAATAAATTCTGCTTTCTTTGTGTCTAAATAGTCCGCTTGACCATTATATTGTAGTTCTTCTACATCTCCATAATTCAATATATATGTAACGCTTGTATTGTAGCCGTATAAGGCACCGAAGATTTTAAAGATGGATTCGTTGGTGTATCCTGTGTCATACAACACACAAACTTCAAAATCCTCCCATTTCTCAGAATCTGTTACAGGCGTAAATTTCAACCATTTATAACTACCCATATCAGAATCATCAGAAACATCAAAATTTGCACAAAGCATAATATCTCCATCACCGGATATGCCTGAACATATCATTTCTGATATAGCATATTGTTCAAATAAAATAATGGATGAATACTCTTTGCTTTTACGGTCGAAGGAGAATATTCCGGTTTCACCACAAATAGTTATCTTCTTATCATCAGATGCGATAACTTTATATACATTTCCAATAATCTCAGAAGATAGCTTGCAATGGTACATTTCCTTTAATTGATAGTCAAGGCAATATATAGAATTACTATAATCATCGCCGATTGACGAAACGATAATACTATTATCACAACACCAAACATCTGATATTTTGTCTATTCTTTTAGATATTGTTTCCTGAGGATGCTCAGGATCTATGATCCAGACCGTATTAGTTGCAAAGACAACGATATATCCTGCAGGACAAGCACTTATATTAAGCACATTGTTATTGTCGGTAATACCACAATCAGCCAACTGAATAGATCTGACAGGATCCGCAGAAGCATCATCAAAAACCAACAAAGAATATCTTGAATCTTCTTTTAAAAAGTCAACGCATAAGAACACACATGTTCTTTTATCTTTACCCAAAACTGTTGCAGAATCTAATACGTTTATCTCGTCTGGAATATGTGGTTCAATATGTTTGTCCCCTTCATAGTTGAAGACACAAAATCTGTAATCATTGTTATCACTGATGGGGTTTTCGATCATTAACAATTCCGAATCACTTATAAGACCGGCGTCAGTGTCATAGTTTTTGAATCCGACGTCATCTATTATTTTCAAAGAATATGGAACACTATTCGCATTTCCTGCAGAATCTTGGTTAATACTGCAAGCGGTAATAGTTGTCATTATTGAGATTACCAGAATCAGAATAGTAATCTTATGAAATATCTTCAACAATAGTTCCATCCTTAATGATTATTCTTCTTTTGACCTTTTGAGCGATCTTTTCGTTATGGGTAGAGACAATAACGGTCTTTTCCTTACCAACATCATCAAATAAAATGCTGATAATTTCTTCTGAGTCTGCACTGTTTAGTGCCCCCGTTGGCTCATCAGCAAGTATAACTTCAGGCTTATTGACTAAAGCCCTCGCAATAGCTACTTTCTGTGCCTGACCACCAGAGAGTGTTTCTGCTCTCCTTCTAGAAAGATTAATAATACCAAGTCGTTCCATTACACTGTTAACATCAGCTTTATTATAAGGCTTTTTGCTTATGATCAAAGGCAGTTCTATATTCTCATAGACTGTATAATCAGGCAGTAATTTATAATCCTGAAACACAAAACCGATTACTGAATTGCGGAATTGTGCCAAGCCCTTATTGCTTTCGGAAAGTATATTTCTCCCATTAAAAAAGTAGTCACCTTTGGTAGGGCGAAATACTCCGCCGAGAATATTCATAAGTGTAGTTTTCCCGGAACCGGAATCGCCGGTTATTACCAGTTTTTCCCCATTGCTAATTGACAGATCTATATTGCACAAAGCGTGAACGCTATCGCCACCTGGGACGCGGTAATCCTTGTGTATACCAGCCAACCTAATATACTCATCCATATTCATTGTTTTCCTTTCCTAATAAAAAGCAGATTGCGAATGTGAAAAGCGAATAGATGATCATTACCATCAAACTTAGTGCAAGGCTTAATCCATCTAGTTTGTTTGAAAGTGATATTCCTCCTGTGGTTCCAACAGATAAGTTGTTTATATAAATAATCAATCCGGCAATCATTCCAACTAAGATTACGCAGAACCTGGACAGAGAAGCCAATAATATCGATTCCCGTTTAGTTCTTCCCAAAAGATAGCTTATCCTGATATATGAAGTCTCCGAGCCTGTGTACATTAGAACATCTACTGTGGTCAGCAACAAGCCGACAAATAAGTATTCAAAGAGTTTTTGCAGGATCTTTTCAACAGTATTGCCCAGTTGGTCTTTCTGGTCATATATGAAATCCTCCATATTTTCGCAGAAAACAACCAGTTCATCTTCCAGACATTTGCTAGCTAATACCGAGTCGATATCAGATGTTTCAACAAAAACCAACGGCATGATATCTCCTCTGACTTCTGATAATCTATCCGAAGTCAGATTATATATAATGGCATCATTCGATGAGTTTGTCTTCAAATACCATTTCAACTCGTCATTGCTGAGTTCGCTGGAACTGGAAAAAGTAATAGCGTTAGAATAAAAACCAATAACGCGAAGCTCAACCTCTATAAATCTGTTAAGCTTTCTGGATTCAAAATTGGAGAAATCATTTATTTTAAATGTATATTTCTGATCAAGCTTAAATGTATGAGCATATTTATCCGGTAACAAGACTACATTGGATTCATCTTCGCCAGGCTCACGGCCACCCGTAATGTTGAATCTCATTTTTCTTCCTATAGGGTTTGAATAATCACAGCCATTCAAATACTCCCCTTGTATTTCCATATTATAAACAACAGGGTTCCATGCTGTTTGAATGTTTTCGAGCGTATTTAATTCAGTTGCCAGGCTTGGGAGTTGTTCATTAGTCGGACAAATAAATCTCGCAGAACTTCCTAATTCATTATAGAATCCTAAGGCGTATGTATTATCCCATTTTGAACCGCTGATTGATCTTACGTAATAATTTATGTCTCTGAAAGAAGATATCGCAGCCAATAACTGATTGAAAAATAAGGACAATACTACAATATAAAGAGCATTTATTATCATTCTCTTTTTCAAAAGAATAATCACTGTTCTTGCGATGGATTTCATGCTCTATATCCCTCGAATCCCATATGGTTTCTTAATGCCGTATAAATTGACACACAGACTAAGTTAAGAATAACTGTAGAAAGCACGCAGGAAACCAACGCAGCATAATTTGAGTAAAATACTCTGTTAAAGAATAAATATACCGGCAATGAGAGCAACGCTGCCGACAAAGAGAGTAACAGGCATAATCTCAAATTTACGCTGTATTTGATTGCTTTTGTGCACCCAAGTCTGATCCTCACACTATATTCATATTCCAGTTCGGAATAAAAATATCCGGCCATGCCAAAGAGTATAAATGAAATCAGAAAAACAATTGCTAAGGCATCCCGAACATCGTCTCTGATTACGTTATAAGCCCGTTGCTTTAAACCATTTTCATCTATTGCATCATTTTCTATGTCTATTGAATGAACTGTTGCGAATTCGGAAATAATATCACGGTATTTGTAGGCTAAGGTATTATCAGGTAAATCATTATTGACCATGCAAATCTTGAAATCGTCTTGATCTTCAAAAACTATCTTAAAGTGATCGAGCGTAGTACATAAACCCGGCAAGGCATATTCATTATCAAGGATTCCTACCACATTGACATTCCCGATAGACGGCAATCTAAAACTGAGGGATTGCGGAAGATTATCCGGATCATAAGTGTAATTGTAAACCGCAGACATTGCTGCGCCTCGAAAAGAAAGAAATTCTTTTTCATTTTCAGGTAAGCGCCCGGTTATTAATCTTAAATCGGAATCCTTATAGCCATTGATTGAAATAGGAATTATCCCGAGAATTCCATCCTCAACAACCATATTTCCATCAATCTCATCATAATAAAGCATATTATCATCAACAACCTCATCACTGAAGTTGAAATTGATCCATTCACTTTCGCATGAACCGCTTAAATGGAGATTATCTAAAAGTTTTTCACATTCGTTCAGATCTAATCCGCTGACATTCGCGATGTAGAGAGTTTGGGGATTTCTTTTATTGGAGGCTCTAATTGCCTCGCTCTTGTGGAGTGAGGCAATTAGTCTTCCTAGTGCAATATTCAAAACCAATGTGCATATAAATAGTGCACACCAATAAACAACAAGATGTACTTTATGTCTTTTCCAATAACTGCAGATAATGTGTCGAAACATTAGAACGATACAATCTGTTTATGAGTATAGTTTCCTATTATGATCTAGATTTTCTGTGATGAAGCCAAAAGCTTCCTTCGCCCAATAAATAACACAAACGCTATGGGAAATCACACAAAAAAGCAAAACTCAGGGATAAAGTAAAAAATCCAGGGACAAAGTAAAATCTCAAACGAAAAAGGCATTCAAAAGCGCCTCATTATCACTTCCCGGCAATCGAACCACGGTCGGTATAATGTCCGAAAAAGAACCTGCCTTCATATGATGGAGAAATATACTCTCCTGTGTTAAATTACTATCCCTTACGTCTTCTGATCGAGAATGCTGTCAAGTTCATTATCAACTATCCGTTTGATTTTCGAGTTTATGAGATCAGGATCAATGCCCTGTTCGACCATGACTTCAAATAAAGCCTGAGAGATGACCCTCATCCTTGCATAATTGCTTATCATGAGGTCCATTCTGAGATTTGCATCATTGACACTCTCGGGCTTTGATTCGCCCGCCATTGCGATAAAGGAATCGTTGATTTCCTTTATGTGAGCGCTGTTAATGTCGTTGAATTCTGACATATCCTTTCCTCCTTACATCTCTGAGTTGCTGAAAACTTCGGCGTTCTCGAACTCGATCCTGGCTTTTGAATCATAATAAGTATCGGCAGAAGGCCTGGGGCCTACGACCATGTTGGTCTCATTGAGAAGATCTATGTATGAATCGTGCCTCCTGGCTGAAAGCTTTCTGACAGGCCTTGTAAGAAATTCGAAGAACGGCTCGGCTTTCTCGGCGGCCTGGAGCTTAAAACGGTATCCCATAAAGACCATCAGTCCAATCGGGGATGCCAGAGCGACGAGCGCCAACAGGAAGACAAAGCCTGCGCCGGACATGATAAAATGCATGCCCGCGAAGAACAGTCCTGCAAGAAATGCTCCGAATATTGCGATGACAAGCAGAACGAGCAGAACGTCGACTATCCTGTGACCGATAAGGCGGGCCCTTCTCTTCGCTTTATCTACCGGCAGATAACCGTCTGTTTTAGCAGTCTGACCGTTTACGGCGATCATGTAGTTCAGGCCGTCATATTTGTAATTCAGGAACCATACCGGATAGAGGGCGTAAGTGTGCTCGAGATTGTAGGGCCGTACGCCGCATGCCGCGAACTTGACCGAATCATAACCGCTGAAGGACATAGAGGCGGTCTCGCGTCCGTACTGCTGCATGCGCGACAGGATTCGGTCGCAGAGATTTTCCGTTGTGAGATTGAATTTCTGCGCATAGAATCCCTGAAGATATGAGGAATTGAATGCGACTCTTTGCGAAATATCGAACGGCTCTATCGCTTCCATCAGGCCGTCAGCAATTTCCAATGACCCGTCGAAAGGCACGTTGTTATACTTAACATCAAAGTCTGACATCAGCGCATATTTGTCTTTATAGACAGACCTTTGCTTGATGCCGTCCCCTCTTGCGCTCACCTTGCACCTGGAACTCATTATCCAGAAAGGAACATAGATGCCCTTGATATTATTGAGATTGCTCTTATCGAAATAATCGCGGGGCACGTATTTTTTCGTCTTGGCGAACTCGACGAACTTTTCCAGCGCCACTTCTTTTGTGATCTTGAACGGGATCAGGTAGTCCGGTCTGAACTGCCTGGAAAGTCGCCTTGTAATGATGGCCGGCGAGCCGCAAAACGAGCAGGATGTCGCGGCCGTGTTTTTGTCGGTGATAAGGACCGCGCCGCAGCTGTCACAAACGATCTCGCACTTGTCGTCCTCATTCTCATCTGCAGCACCGGTGTCGATCTCAGGGAGCTGCTGCAGAAGTTCGATCTTCTCGGGAGTATAGGTATTTCCGCAGAATCCGCATTTGAGCATTTGTTCCACGGGCTCGAAAACAAGCCTTCCGCCGCATGACGGACACTTGGTATCGTTTGAAGAATAAACACGGATATCTTCTGCTGATACGCCGTCCATAGCAACCTCCCTTATTCCAATTGTCATTATTCCTTTACTTATTATACTATCTGTCGCGTGTTAAGTATCGCTTCCGGGAGGTGATATTTCTATTGTGGTACTGCGCGAAGGGATTTATAAGTGTCACCGTTCATTCAGAGCGGCATGCCGTTCATGCCCTGAAAAACACTCCAAATAAAAATGAACAGGAAACACAGGATCAGTATATGGATGAGCGTAATGACACCAATGACAATGAACGCCGTCATCCTTTGTTTTATTGCCATTACCGTGCCTGCTATTGACATAACAAGACCTATAGTAATCAGGAAAACCACTAAAGCAAACAATATGACTTGTCCGTTACGGGGAGTTGCAGGTATCAGGAGCAGGAAAACTATAAACGTAATAAACGGAACGAGAATCAGCACTTTCGCAGCAATCTGAATTCCACGTTCTTTGTTCTGAGTAATTTCCTTCTGTTCCCGTGTCATTACGTTTTCCTTTATTAGCTTTAACTGGTATGCCTTGATTTAAATGTTCCAATGGGAGATGTGTACTTTTCCGCTCTGTTACCGCAGGCAATAAGACTTAAGGCAATGATGCAAATCATGCAAAGCGTTGTTATTCATTTTATTACTCTGTCCATATATTCTGATTAACTGATGACTTGAACTACCATTTTTCCGGATTCAGCAAATATAAAGCCGTCGGCTTGTACTCTTCCGGGACCTTATCTATATTCTTTTCCAATATGTCATAGGGTCCTTCAGTATAAGCCTCCAGCAAATGAAAGACCTCATCTATTACCCCCATATTATCATCGGTTACAGCTATCTTTTGCAAGAGTTCGATCAGCGGTTCTCTTAGTGCCGACAGATCCATCTTATAGTACGGATCCATATACCAGTCAAGGCAGAACAGGAGTCTTTCTTTTGCATGGATATCGCTGCCGGTTAATACTGCTTCTATAGCTTTAATACCGGTTTTAATCGTATTAAATTCCGGTTCTCCGTAGTTGCAATCAAACTCCTGACTCATAGATTCTCCATAGCACTATAATCTGTTTATTTTATTTGCTAATCATTCTTTCTCAACAAGAATGTTAATCCCACACTGTTGTATCCACCTGATATGACGGGTCCTTAATATAATTCTGCACTTCCTTGAATTGGGCAGGAGTTAAGTCGTTGAAATTAGGAATATGTTCAAGATTTAAGTTTTGCTTGATCTCAAGACATTTTTCCCAGACAAGATTTTGATAGTATTTTATCGTTCCCTCAGAATCTCCATTTCCATTCTGGGCATGATGATACCAATATATATATCCATCTATTGCATCCAATTGTTCCTTAGTACATGAGTCATAGTGACATATCCAGTCAACTTCCACATCCATAGCCAATTCATCATTGTATTCATTGTAGGCTGCAACAGCTATCTGCAGATTCCCGATATCAAATTCGATGTTGTTATAATTCTTATTCTTAACATCATCGTAATTCACGTAAGAGCAATAAAATGCACTTAATTTAGTTTTCATATCAAGGGCATCCTTTGCTCCCTGGATATCATTATTGGCCATGCATTCATCATATATCTCACATAATATTAGAGTATAACTTCCGCTTTCATGATGTGTTGCAGTAGGCTCCGGTGTTCTTTTACCACACCCTGCCATGAAGCTAAATGCAACTATAACTGTCATCAGTTTAATAATCTTTTTCACCATTGTTTTTTATAATCTCCTACTACTCATTTGTTAACTTTCCTGCTGATTATCTATACGCTGCCTGTTAATACAGTTGATCCCACTGAATTTTGATTGACCTGCCGTTATTCATATAATAATCCATAAGTGCTGTCATTGCTTCTTCCTTACTTATGATCTGGTCTGCATGGATCTC
>JAFWQC010000013.1 GCA_017509245.1 Clostridiales bacterium
AGGCCTCATATCGTACTTTTTCACACCCGAAAAAAGTACGATTTTACCTGTCGCTCCGTGCGAGACCTCATATCGTACTTTTTCACGCTCGAAAAAAGTACGATTTTACCCGTCGCTCCGTGCGTTTAGCATGACCTTCAATTCTGTTACTCTTCCTGTCCAAATATGAATAAGGGCTGCCTCATTTTGAGACAGCCCTTTTGTGTTATCGATTGTTTTGCTTTTTACTTGACCCAGTCGAAGTATGCGTAGTTATAACCGTAAGAGGATACGCTCTCGCTTGTTGAAACATATACCGTGTAGGTGAATGTCTCGCCGCCCTTGACTGCAATCTCGTTAGGTACGCCTCTGTAAGAATTGCCTTCGCCTGTGAATACCATTGCTTCTGAAGTAACGTCAGTGATCGTGGCGCTGCTGAAGAACTTGATATCAAGTCCCTTAAGTGATTTAGGAAGATTTGCAGTGGAGTTGCTCTTATTCTTCAGCGAGATATCAAACTTGAAGCCGCCTGAAGTTGTTGCAAAGTTGCCGATCTGCATATCAAAGTCATTGATAGAGGAACCTTCGGCTGTTGTGTTAGTGGAAGGCTTTGTCGGCTTTGTAGTTTCTGTTGTGGCTTTTGTCGTTGTAGTAGTTGCCTCAGTTGTAGTAGTGGTAGCTTCGGTCGTTGTTGTCGTAGCTTCCGTTGTTGTCGTTGTAGCTTCAGTGGTCGTTGTGGTGGCCTCTGTAGTGGTTGTTGTTGCTTCAGTAGTTGTTGTTGTCGGATCTTCCTCACTGGATTCGGTGGTCTTCTTTGCAGACTCTGTTGCAATTGTCTCGACCTGCTTGTTGCCGAAGAGGCTTCTTAATCCGGATGTGTTGTCCAATGCCCACAAAATACCGATAGCAAGAACGATGATCGCAAGGAAGGTTATGAGTCCTGCAAGACCCGGATCCTTCTGGGCCTTACGCTCTTTGGAACGCTTCTTGGTCTTCTTAACTGTTGATACAGGTGTAATGACCTTATTCTCGTGATGTGTGCCCTGGCCGTCAGTGATGCTCTGGTTTACAACACCTCTGGTTGCCTGAACAGGCTGTTTGCTCTTGGGTTCGAAAGGTGAGCTGCCCGAAGAAGGTCCCGGTACGGGAGCAGGAGCGGGCTTGATGTTTGAACCGCCGGGTCTTAATGTTTCCTGAGCTGAAGCCTTAGCGGTTGCAGGAGGTGTTGTCTTTGCCTGTTCAGCTGCTTTAGCGACAGCAGGTGCTTCCTTGGGTTTAGCAGGAACTACAGCTGCTGCAGCGGCTGGCCTCTGAGGTCTTTCCTGTTCAGCTGGTGCCTTGACCGTCTCAACAGGTTTAACTGCGGGCTTTGCAGGAATTACTGCGGCTGCAGGGTTAACAGGTGAAGCGGGCTTTGCATTCTCGATAGGTTTAGCAGGTGCGGGTGCGGGTGCAACAGGTTTAGCAGGTGCGGGTGCAGGTGCAACAGGCTTAGCAGGAGCTGCAGGTGCGGGTGCAACAGACTTAGCAGGAGCTGCAGGTGCAGGTGCTGGAGCAACAGGCTTAGCGGGCGCTGCAGGTGCTGGAGCGGGTGCAGCAGGCTTAACTGTCTCAGCCGGTTTAGCCGGAGCAGCTGCGGTTGCCGGAGCTGTTGTAGATGCTGTAGCTGCGGGCGCTGCAGGTTTAACTGTGCTGATTGGCTTGAATGTTGATGCTGCAGGTGCAACGAAAGGTGTAGCAGATGCTTCAGGCTTTGCAGTCTCAGCAGGCTTGACCGGTTCAAAAGATTTAACAGGTGTTTCTGTCTTAGGTGTGAATGGTGTTGTGGGCTTTGCGGGCTCACTTGCCTTAGGCGTGAACGGAGTCGCAGGCTTCGCAGGTTCAATAGGCTTAGCCACTTCTTCCGTCTTAGGTGTGAAAGGCGAAGTTGGCTTTGCAGACTCACTTGCCTTTGGAGTGAACGGAGTTGTCGGCTTCGCAGGCTCAAAAGGTTTAGCCGTATCTTCCGTCTTAGGCGTGAAAGGCGAAGTTGGCTTTGCGGGTTCACTTGTCTTAGGTGTAAACGGAGTCGTAGGCTTCGCAGGTTCAAAAGGCTTAGCCGCAGTATCCGTCTTAGGCGTAAAAGGTGTAGTAGGCTTTGCAGGCTCACTTGCCTTGGGTGTAAACGGAGTTGTAGGCTTCGCTGGTTCCAAAGGCTTAGCCGCAGTTTCCGTCTTAGGCGTAAAAGGTGTAGTGGGCTTTGCATGCTCTTCAGCTTTTGCATCTTCCGGCTTGGCAGCGTTAAATACGTCACCCTGTGTAGCGGAAGGATAAGGTCTGTAGCCGGCAGACTGGGTCTGGGGTTTTGCTGAAGGTGCAATCGGCTTCTGCTTACCGGAATCAGCAGCAGATGCTGTATTGATCGTAAAAGGTGATGCGGGAGCAGCTGGCTTGGGCTGTTCAACAGGCTTTTGTACAAAAGGCGATACAGACTCAGCAGGCTTTTCAGCTCTCGGAATATCCACTCCGTCCGGCTTCGGGATATCAGGCTTTGCCGCATTCATGAAAGGACTTGTGTTCTTATCATGATCGGATGTGGCAAAATCAAGATCGCTTCCGGACTTAAAAATCTTATCGTTGTCGGGTTTATATTGGAAACTGTTGATCTCATCTTCAAGATCATTGAACTTCGGGGCATCAGTGCCATTGATGCCAGCGGAATTTGATGCAGCCTTAGGCATTTCGAATGTGCCGCCGTCCTTAGGGAATGCAGGCTCAGTTGAAACAGGCTTGCTCTCTGAAGGCTTCGGTGCTTCAGGCTGATCAGGAGCCTTGAAAGGCTTAAATGCGGAGATGGAGTTATCGAATTCGAAATCATCAAATTCGTCTTTGAAGCCACTGTCGAACGAATCTGTTTTCTTGTCGAGATTCTCTTTTGTTTCTTTAAGTTTGTCGGCTACAGATTCAGTTTTATCCCCGGGCTTAAACTGAACTGCGAATGAGGAGTCAACGAAATCGTCCTTGTTGTCGGGCTTGTTGAAACCGTTAAGATCGTCAAACTTATCAGGATCGTTAGGCATAAGTCTAATCTCCTTTATAAATATAATTATTTACATTGTAGCGAATTCGAGTTTTCAATCAAGTCTGTTATATTACGGTTTCGGGTCTTTTCGTTCATTCGAAAGGTTGCGTTTTTGCCTTGACTTTAGGCAGTCATGATGATATTATCATTCAGCACTTACGGATAGGCTCGTGTGGCGGAATTGGCAGACGCAACGGACTTAAAATCCGTCGGAGTAAAATCCGTACCGGTTCAAGTCCGGTCACGAGCACCATTTATTCCTTATTAAGTGCAGCTCTGATATCGCGGAGTGGAGCAGTTGGTAGCTTGCCGGGCTCATAACCCGGAGGTCGTGTGGTTCGAGTCCCGCCTCCGCAACCAAAGTTAAGAACCTCTTTTGTCACTGATGGCAGGAGAGGTTTTTATTTCTTACCTGCCTGATTTGCTTTGATACCAAATCTCGAAAAAACAGCCCAAAGCAGCAAAATATTCGATTTTTTGATGGGCTTTTTCGAAAACATAAGCAAAAAAGTATCAAAACTGATCCGTTGATAAAGCGCTGATTCTTATTTTGTCACGATATCGAAAAGTAAATACCGAAGAGTCCCCATACTTTATATTTCTTGTTTTTTTATTATTTGTGTATAATGTATCCGGATTATCAGCTAAGCGGGGAGGCTTAAATCAAAATGGCTAATCTTCAGAGTGAACGGGCAGCCGAACGCAACGACGTTGCGGGAAGAATAGTCCGTATCTGTATTTTGATAATTGTTTCTTTTGTTGTCGCTATCTCGGCGGTGTCTTTCGCGGTCCATCACATGAGACTTCAGTTTGAGGACGAGTTCAAGAAGATATCCGACACAAAGATGAAGCAGGTAACAGATATCGTCAGGATGAGCGTTGACGGTGATGATCTTGTATCGAACACAGTCAATGCGCCGGCAAAGTACAGCGCGCTTCTTGACCTTATGCTTGTTGATACCACAAAGGAAAACCTTTCGGCTGAAGGATACGGCCTCTTCGGTTATAACCAGGGCCAGTTGTCGCTGCTTTTGAGCAGAGGCGTTAATGACCCTTCCGAGTTTGCCGTTGCAGGCAGAGACATCTCTGAATGGTATTCCGGTTCTGCGGAGCAGAAGGTCCTGACCGGTGAGAATTACGAGAGCATCATCGTTCCGATCATCGACAGCACCGGAATGTGTGTCGGCGTATTCGAATACAAGTGCACATTCAGTGAACTCTATGATTTAGGCAACAAGCTCGAAGGAAGGATCCTGACGGCCGTTGTAATTGCGGTTCTTGCCGGAGTGGTAATTTTCGCGCTCCAGGAAATACTCATCCGTGTCATCAGGGGAAGACAGAATAGTTCAGGCGGAAAGAAGAGTTCCGAGACTCCTCAGAGCCGCGACAGAAGACTAATATCATCCACTATCGGATACTGCTTTACGATAATCCTTGTAGTACTCCTCGTTATGGCTACCCAGCTTTCCAAGACATATATTGTTGCTCTTGAGAGCGAGCGTGCCGACATGATGCAGAAATGTGCTGTATCTTCGGCAGCGGCTCTTACTTACACAGACGTAAGAGAAGGCATGGCATATATGCTTCCGATCTATAATTATGCAAAGGAAAAGCCTTACCAGATCAACATCTACACCATGGCAGGCGATTCTTTCTTAAGGCTTTATTCTTCAACGGCGACCGGCAATGTTCAGCAGTACTATCTGTCCAATGCAGGCAATCAGTACATTGACTGCTTCGGACTTCAGCAGTCCGCATTTACTGCACGTTCAGATGCCGGAGTCTCATATGTGTGCGCAATAGCGCCGATCATATCCTCGGAGAATACCGTTGCAGGTGTTCTTGAGGTAATGATGCCCCGTGCTGATTTCGAGAGTTCGGTAAACGGCATGAGCCTTTCATGGATATTCACGATCATATCGATCGCTATATCGATGGGCATCATGATCTTTGAACTTAACCTCCTCATCTCGACAGTATCGAAGGGAATCTCCGGAAATGCTCCCGTACTCGTCATGTACGGTGAGAATGCGAACAGATTCCTCTCATTCTTTACTGCATTCGGCTCCATCATGATCCCTGTTGCGCTGGCGGATTACTTCAAGGAACAGCTTGCTGATCTGCCGATGCCCGCGGTTCAGGGTATCATCTGTGGTGCGTTGCTCTTGTATATCTGGGGATTCCTCGGATTCAGCGGTATCAGGAACAGCATCAAGACAAAGCTTACGAGCAGGATCGCTCTTATTGCCGTAACATGTGCGGGTTATTTCTTCGCGCTTGTCGCAGGTGTCATCAACTTCCCGTATCTGACGGCGGTCCTCGTGCTTCCCATCGGTTTCTGCTTCGGTATGTCATTCGATTACTTAAGAGACTACAGGATCAATGCAGGAAGACTCGGATACAAGGACTATAACGACAGAGTTATCCATAATGTTCAGGCAGCATCTTACTTTCTCGGTGTATCCGTAGGTGCCGTTATCGCCGGTATCTGCTATGAGAGATATGGTCTTTTCATCGTAACGATAATCAGTGGTGCTGCTCTCGTTCTTACATCGATCGGCATGATCTATTTCATGCAGAATAATACGCAGGTAAGAGAAGCTCCTCTTTCTGTAAGCAGCTTCTTCTCTGTGTTTGCAGATTCAAGGATCGCAAGGTTCCTTAATTCCTCATTCCTTATGCTCGGTGTTGCGGTATCGTTCATGCTGATGTTCGTTCCGAACTACCTGCAGGCTGTAGGCATTTCTCTTGCTACATCTTCATTCTTCTTCCTTGTCTGCGGATTTACGGCGTGCTTCATCTGCGGATTTGTAAAGAATAAATTTGCTCACATTCTCACATCCCGTACAAGGGTACTGATCCAGGCGGCTTCAACTGTGCTCGGCCTGTTCCTTTTCGCGCTGATGCCTTCGGCAAAGATGCTCGTAATAACATCAGCATTCCTGGGTATCGCTCTTGGAATCCATGACTATTACTACATCTACGTTCTGTATCTCATCTGCAACAACAGGGTAAGGATCAATCTCAGAAAGTGCGCAGAATACACATTCTATATGGGAGCCGGATTGCTTCTCCCGATTATCATGGTTGCGTTCATGGTTCAGAACATAAGGATCACATTCCTTGTTCTTACGCTCATCATTGCGATACTTGCTTTCGTTTATCCGATGTCCGCATATTCAGGACAGATCGATGAGCGTGACATATCTCTTAAGCCTCAGAAGAAGCAGCGCGAAAATCCTGCTCCCAAGGCCCCCGTTCAGCCTGTGGCTGAAGGTGTTCCGGCAGGCGCACCTGTGCCTTCCGACGGTTTGCCTGTAGAGAGTGCTTTCGGCGAGCCGCAGTTTACGGCTCCGGTTCCTGAACAGCAGTATGCTCCGGCCGCTCCACGGTATCAGGCACCCGTTGAACAGCAGTATACGCAGCCTGTTCAGCAGTACCAGCAGCCACAGCAATATCAACAGCCACAGCAATATCAACAGCCACAGCAGTACCAGGCTGCTCCCGGCCAGTATTCGCAGCCTCAGTATCAGGCTCCGGTAAATCCTTATGGAGGAGCAGGTCAATACCAGCAGGTTCAAGATCCGTCCGATCCTTATGCGGGAGGCTCTTCGCCATATGATGCACCTGCTCCGCAGGAGCCGTTTGATCCGATGGCATTCTTAAACGATGAAGGAAATGAAGGAGGAAATCATAATGGCTGATGAACTCTGGAATCAAAAACTGACACGCGAGAATATCCGCGATTTCTATATGTCAACTGTAGTTATGGTCTATTCGTCCTGCTACGGCATTACAAAGGAAGCGACCAGATGCGAGAACGCTATCGTTAAGTCTTATCTGGATATCTATTCCAAGCGCAATAATGTACCTGCAGACAAGGTTATCTATGAGTTTGGCGATATCCTTCTTGAGAACTCGAAAAATATCGTTGCCCAGTATCCGCTTCCCAATGACATGACATTTGAGGACAGACTCCTTGACGAGTACACCCGTAACTCCATGCTCGAGAAGATCCTTTCGAAGATCGATTCAAAGAGCTTTAAGGCAAGGGAGTTTATCAACACGGATGTTAAGAAGGGCAGACGTCCGAAGCAGATGCGCAAGCTTAATGATCTGTTCCAGGTCACACCTCTGCTTATCCTTGAGATAATCGTTCTTGCTGTTGTGATCTGGATCGTAAGTTATGTAGCTGTTACGCTTCCTTACAGGCATTCGGAACTTATCAACGAGAAGAGTATCTTTGAGACTGCGTCCATTCAGGAACAGTATATAGCAGCTCTTCCTTTCTATCCGTTCAGGATACAGACCAACAAGTCAACTGAGCCGGGCTTCATGGCTCAGCCCATAATCGAGACTGATTTTACGGAGCCTTCTTCCGAGAGCCAGTCTGAGACGACTACGGATAACGGTGTTCCGGCACCTGTGCTTGCTGAGACTACGATACCCGAGATATCGGCTACGAGCGGCTGATAGTTATCAGGCAAACATTATTCGATATGCAACAAAACAGACCCGAAATATTATATTTTCGGGTCCGTTTTTTTCGTATGATAAAAAATATACGACAGTGTATACGGTTCTTGGTTTAACCTTTTTTCGAGCTTCAGGGAGAAATAAATATGTCTGTAAAATGGGGCGTTTTAGGTACTGCGAATATCGCAAAATGTTGTACGATCCCGGGTATGATGATGGCTGATAACTGCGAGCTTTTTGCAGTCGCGGGAAGATCTTCTTCCAAGGCTCAGAGTTATGCTCAGGAGTTCGGGTTTAAGAAATACTATGAAGGGTATGAGAAGCTTCTTGAAGATCCCGAAGTACAGGCTGTATATATTCCGCTTCCGAATAATCTTCATAAAGAGTGGGTCATAAAAGCACTTAAGGCCGGAAAGCATGTTCTTTGTGAGAAGCCTTTGGCTCTTAATGCCGGTGACGCAAAAGAGATGTTTGCTTATGCAAAAGAGAATAACGTCATTCTGATGGAAGCTTATGCTTATCTTCACAGCCCGTATATAGCTTCGCTCAAGGCTGATATAGATAGCGGGATAATAGGAGATGTCGATTTTATTGAGACAGCTTTTTATACGCAGGGTTATTACGATGATATAAGGATCAGAAAAGAGACCGGCGGAGGTGCCGTATATGATCTGGGCTGTTACTGCACTACAATGATCCTCTCTTTGATCGGCTCCGATATTGATTATGTGAAGGCTGATGCGGAATTCAATGACAACGAAGTAGATATTTTCGCTTCGGCTATAATGAAGTTCAAAAACGGGTGCAGAGCTGCTTTTAACGTAGGTATGATATTCGATCCTGAGAAGGATTGCAGGCGTGACAGACTGTATGTTCATGGCTCAAAGGGTATTATCAAGTCTGAAGTCGAATATAACCAGTCAGGAAAGCTCGGATATAAAGTCATTACGGAAGACGGTGTTTTCGAGCGCTTAATAGATGCGAAGCAGAATTATGCTCTTGAGATCGAACAGCTCGGACGCGTCATCGAGAATTGTGAAGAACAGCACATAACACCTGAATTCTCGATCAGACAGGCTGAATTACTGGATCAGGTATTAAGCCGTATTGGTTATTAGAACAGCATTGAGAGGTGAACAAAAATGAATGAGACATTGAAGATCTTAGAGACAAGAAGAAGCTGCAGGAATTTCAAGCCTGATATGGTAAACAGCGATGACCTCAAGGCGATCATAAGAGCAGGGACTTTCGCTGCTACAGGCATGGGGAAGCAGAGCCCTGTAATTATCGCAGTTACAGACAAAGCAACCAGAGATGCGTTGTCTGAAGCAAATGCAAAGATCGCAGGAATGCCTGAAGGAACAGATCCTTTCTATGGGGCTCCGGTTATCCTTATTGTTTTGGCAAAGAAGGATGTCGTAACACATATTTATGACGGTTCTCTTGTAATGGGCAACCTCATGAACGCTGCTGAAAGCCTCGGCGTGGCAAGTATCTGGATCCACAGGGCAAAAGAGGAATTCGAATCCGCAATCGGTAAGGAGATCCTTGCTAAGCTCGGTATCACAGATGAGTACGAAGGAATCGGACACTGCGCTTTAGGTTATGCGGCAGGACCTGCAAATGATCCTGCTCCGCGTAAAGAAGATTACGTTTACTATATCTGAGAACTTCGCCGTCACGGATTTTGTATACAAGGAAAGTCGGGTAACGTTATAATACGGTTTACCAGACTTTTTTTGTGTGAGGTCCATATGTACGATTTGTTTATCAATACCGGTAAAGAGTTAGGCCACATCAATCCTGAGATACAGGGACATTTCTCCGAGCATCTCGGAAGATGCATTTATGAAGGTATCTATGTAGGAGAGGATTCTCCGATCCCCAATACAAACGGTATCCGCAATGATGTTGTTGAAGCATTAAAAGAGATGAAGATCCCCGTGCTCCGCTGGCCGGGCGGATGTTTTGCTGATGAATATCACTGGAAAGACGGTATCGGTCCCAAAAAATCACGCAAGAAGATGATCAACACGAACTGGGGCGGAGTCACTGAGGACAACAGCTTCGGCACCCATGAGTTTATGGACTTGGCAGAGCAGATCGGCTGCAAGACATATATCAACGGCAATGTCGGAAGCGGTACAGTCAGAGAGATGAGCGAATGGGTCGAATACATGACCTTTGACGGTGTATCTCCGATGGCTGACTTAAGAAGAGCTAACGGCAGGGAAAAGCCCTGGACAGTTGATTATTTTGCAGTCGGCAACGAGACGTGGGGCTGCGGCGGCAACATGGTTCCTGAGTATTATGCAAATCTTTATAAGCAGTACCAGACATTCATCAAGAACTATAATGCTGATAAGAAGATAAAGAAGCTTGCTGTCGGCCCTTCCGACAAGGATTACAACTGGACTGAGACACTCCTTCACGAGTGCTTCAGACAACAGGGAACTTTCCCTCAGAATTTCGGCTATATGGACGGTCTTACGCTCCATTACTATACGCTTCCGTACGATTGGGATCACAAGGGAAGTGCGACCAGGTTCAACGAGAAAGAATGGTATATGACTCTTGCCAAGTCGCTGGTAATGGAGGAATACATCGAGAAGCACTCTGCAATCATGGACAGGTACGATCCTGACTGCAGGATCGGTCTCATGATCGACGAATGGGGTGCATGGTACGATGTCGAGGAAGGAACGAATCCCGGCTTCCTCTATCAGCAGAACACTGTAAGAGACGCGCTGATCGCTGCGATCAACCTTAATATGTTCAACAAGCACTGCAAGAGAGTAAAGATGGCTAATATAGCACAGCTTGTAAACGTGCTTCAGGCTGTCATCCTCACTGAAGGCGACAAGATGATCAAGACGCCGACATATCATGTGTTCAAGATGTTCTCCTGCCATCAGGACGGCACTTTGCTTGAGAGTTCTGTCAACACTACAAAGATCGGACTTGAAGAGCAATACATGGTTCCCAACCTTTCCGAATCCGTATCCAGGGACAAGGACGGCAGGATCCATATAACTGTCGGAAATCTCTCATGTACAGATGCTTATGATGTTTCGAGTGTTCTGATGGGTGAGACCATAAAGTCCGTCAAGGCAACTGTTGTCGGCGGCAAAATGGATGCGCATAACACGTTTGATGAACCTGATGTTGTTGAAGAGAAAGCCCTTGATGGTATTTCCTTCGAAGGTGACAGGATAATCTTCAATATCCCTGCATCAAGCGTTGTGCATATTGAAGCTGAGATCTGAGATGCCGAAGATCTGTACCAGGTGTCTTTTAAAGGACTTCAGCAAGGAGCAGTACGAGAAGATAATCGTTGAAGGCATAAGGGCGCTGCCTGCAGAAGATATTGTTTCTGAAGAACTTGAGGCTGAACGTCTTGATCTTTGCGGCCAATGCGAAAAGTTAAACCGCGGCACATGCCTTGCCTGCGGGTGTTTCGTCGAGATAAGGGCGGCGACCAAAAAGGGCAGATGTCCTTACGGGAAATGGTAGCCTCAAACGTTCCCAAAGTTTTTGAATAGACATTTAATAGCAAACCCCAAAAGCAGTTCATTACTTTTGGGGTTTACCTATTGCAAAGACGAGTGAGGAAATAAATGCTTCTAATATTTTCCGGAACTCCTTTTCCTTCCTTATTTTTCCCCGGTCTGACCGTTGGTGTCGTTCTGCTTATTGTCTTTTTTAGGTTTCTTGTAGAAACACTTGAACAGTATCGTTGTAAGTATGCCTATGAAGAAAGCGACGACTGCCGTGAAGACAAACGGGCTTACTTCGTTGGAAATGACAAACGAACCGTAATAAGTCGGTGTGTGTTCTATGCCTGTGTTGCTGAAATAACTTACTGTGGTTACGAGAGCAATGGAAAAAAAGAACATGCTGACGCCGAGAGCACGTGTTTTTCTGCTCTGCTTTTGAACACGGATCCTTTTACCGCGTCTCAGTATTTCTTTAATTGCCGCGTCAGTAGAGTATTTCAATTTGAACCTCTGCATAGAAGATTTCCATTATTTCATTGCATGGAAATTCTGTTTTACTCACCATTTTTAATTTTTTTCGAGCATTCGCGAAAATAAAATATCAGGATCTGTCGCGGATCTTACTCTGCCAAAAAGGCGGGTAAATCTCTGTAATTTTTTACTTTGTCCCTAGATTTTTTACTTTGTCCCTGAGTTTTGCGTTTTCCGTTGCTTTTTACTTTCTCAATTATTTATAGTCGTAAATAACACAAAGCTTTTCGAGCTTTGTGTTAAACGAAGGAGAAGTACACGGCAACATCAAATTATGTGAAAATCAGAGGAGAAACAAAATGATCAAAATCACATTCTACTCAGGCAGCGGTACTTACAATTCAGCGGGCATAACATGTGCCGCTTTTGCAAAGTACATTAAAGAGGATTCAGGAAAGAAAGATGTATTGCAGTTTGCAAGAAAGAGTTATTTTGGAATCTATGAATCGACGATCTCATTAGACGGATCAGCTGATTACTTTGAGGCTGACGTAAAGATCGCCAAAGACTACACGTATGACAAAGTGGTATTTGCAAAGGGAACCAGGATACCTTTCGAGATCGACTTTGTTAAAAAGGGTGCAGGTTATACCGTTAATCTGTCGTTTAATATCCTGGATAATAATGATTCTAAACGTGTAAAGACTGCTGTTTCCAGCAAAACGGTAAAGCCTGATGTCTGGTTCAAAATCAAGGCCTTCTTCTTCGACGATGAATTATTCATATTGATCAATAATGTAATCTATATCAGAAGGATATTCGTCGGAAAAATTGATCTCAGAGCAAATAACATGCTGTACTTTGCCGGCCCTAACTCAATGGGTGGCTTCTCTATGGCAAATCTTGCTTTAAGTACAGATATATACAAGGATATTGACAGCAGTACTTCGAGCGTTCTTAACAAGGCATATGATGATCATCTCTTCCTGTTGGAAAATGCTTATTGGGATGCAGTTGATAACGGAATTAACCCCGGCACTAAAAGAGGATCGACAAAAGATGAACAAACCGGGATTATATGTCATAGATATCATAATGGTGCGATCATTGAGAACACTGATGGCAGATGTTTTTATATGATTGAGAAAGTATACGCCGGTTTTTATTCTGTAAACGGTCAGGTATCTTGTTGCGGATTCCCTGAATCAGAGAAAACTTATAAGTCGACAGACGGAAAAACCATTACGTACGTTGTGTTTACAGGAAGAGTGGCTTTTTATTATCATGATGAGAATTATTATCGCATTTTAATGGATGACATGGCATCAAGGTTTCTTGCAGCTGATCTCCAGGAATATAAATACTGGTATCCGGTAAGCATGGGAACCATGTATCTTGACACTTCTAATGGTGTAAAGGTTGAATATGCAGAAATGTCTAATGGATTAGTCATTTACGGCGTATTTGGTTCTTTGGATGACTCTCATGCAATAATTGTTCCGTCAGGAATCCATAAATACTATGAAAAGAATTACTATAAAGAGGGTATTGGTCTTCCGCTATCAGACTACTCAATCTATGTAGCTAAAAACGGAAGCGCGTTATATTACCAGCTCTTATGCAAGGAAGGATGGATCAAGTACTTTATCAGATGGGATGCGGCTATATTCTCTGATATTGAACTCGGACAACCCACGGATAGTTATTTAAAGCAAAAGATAAACACCAAAGGTAATCCTGTCCAGTTCTGCAATTTTGAAAAGGGCGTTATCGTCAAATATCCGGGACTTACTAAACTCGGTATTCATACTGGAGCGCTTATTAGGCTTGACAAGGTCACTTCAGGCAAGATCGATGACGGTCTGTGGGATAGCTCCGCTGAACTATATATTAAATTGACGGTTAGAGTATCTAACGTTTACATTTACAATAGAAAAAGATTCGGTACTAAGAGTTATAAGGGTCCCAGGAACTATACTTTCGGTTCGAGCAATAATCAGTACAGTATCGAGAATCTGAAAGGCGAAGATTACATAAGGATCACTGTTGATGTATATGATTATGATGCTGCTTCAGATGATGATTATCTCGGCACTTTTAATTATCTATATGACGTCTGCAATGGCTGGGGTCTCGATAATTATGAGCCCGGTGTGAATGTCGGCAGCAGGATCTACACATTGCCGATGACTGCTCAAGGCAGAGATAACAGAGGTGGTCTGAATAATATCCAGCTTACCCTGTCTTGCGGCGAACCTTATGACATGGAGAAGATGAAAGCGCTTCCGAGAAAGAATCTTGCATTCCCGTTCGCGAATTTCACCGGATCATATAATTTCTCACAAAATGATTTTAACCGCATCTTCTCTAATGCTAAATATGAGTGGTGGAATCTCGGATGGCTCTATGATGAGATCTTCTATGCTGCTTGTAAGAATGCCCTCAGCGGTGCAAAGTGTTTCGGATTCGCAGTTGCTGAATTGAATGCTATCAATGAGCGCGGTGTATTCATACCTCCGCTGAGTAATTATAACCAGATATATAACGGAAAGAGTCTTTATGGCGATTTGACTTATAAAGATATTGAGCCTGCTACCGCAAGAGCGATCGTAGATTACTACCTCTATCAAATTGGCTGGGATTTTCTTATGTGGCAATGGAAGAAGATGTGTGCTGGCGCATATCTTGTTCCTGCAACTTCGATTCCGACAATACAAAGCAGACTCAAAAAAGAAGGCTTCTGTATCCTGAATGTTAAGCCGGGCGATATGAACGGTCATGCCGTTGTTGCATATAAGAGCACCGGATCCAAGCTGAATACCAAATTCTATATTATGGACAGCAATAAACCATATCGTAAACAGCTTGAAAAAGATAATCTTGACCCGTCATATATTTCCTTCAGAAAAGATAATGAAGTCCATCAGGAAGTACAGGTCAGATATGACTATGATTCAACTTATGGAAAAGATTGGAATTACCGTTATATCTTTGAGACCCCATTTTCTGTCGTCTCCCACCAGCCAAGAGTTCCTACAACATGGGATATTCTTTTCGGCGCTTTAGAGACAATGATCATGGGTATTGTTGAAGGCGTGGCAAACCTTTTCAATGCTTCTGACAGTTCAGGCGTTATCTATAATGAGAAAGATGGCGTCAAAGACTATAACAAGATGATGCCTATCGGAACTTATGAAGGACCTAACGGCAAACCCGTTACACTTTTCTTCCTCAGAAATGATAAGGCTGAATTTAAGTTTAAGGCAAGCAAGAAGGGTGAATCCGTGATCAAACTTATGACGCCAAAGTCCAAGGTCGTATTTACTACCAATATGAATTCAGGCGAAGAATTGACCATTAATACCACGCAGATCCATGAGATCAAGAACATGCAGCTTTCCGTCAAGGGATCCTCAAAGATCGAGAAGACATCTGTAAAAATCGGATATGGCGGTCATGCCGCTTGCTTCAGATTCTATAAGGCATTCTCTGTGCCTGTATATACTACAAACACCTATATACAAGGTGCAAAATACGGTGAACGTCTGCAAGTTATAAGAACCTTTAATGTACGCAGACCGCGCGGCAGATATCTTGGAAAAGGCAAGAAGACAGAACGCTTCGGCAGAATGATCTCGAAGTACAGTGTATCTTCGTCTTTCGAACCGGCAGGTGTTATCGCTAATGCAACGCTTACTCCGAGGCAATATGCGGCAGTTTACGGATGCAGCATTAATACGGCAAGGAACTATTGCAGCAAACAGAAGATCGCCGGAGCTGTTAAGAACAGCAAGAATCAGTGGGCTATTCCGGCTAAACTGAATGTCATCAAGTACCGCAGGGCAGATAACAGCTGATCCTGTTAGCAACAAACCATAACTGAAAGTTAATTCTTCAGGGGCGGTGTCAAAAGGCACCGCCTTATTTGTTGTTTTAAGATTGGTTTTCGCTTCCGGAATGTGTCATTGGTACTTGCCCAGGTATTTTTCCGGTAAAAGTTCCGGCTATAGCCGGAAAAATTACCGGAACTGTTTGTCAGGGCATAGCCTTATTCATACCTCAGGAATCACGGCAAATTCCCGGCATAGCCGTGAAAACGCCGTGAATTCAGTTGTGAGATCCTGCTTTTAACTCAGTTGAAATATCCTGCTTTCAATTCAGCCGTGATTAGAACCGTGTTCTGATCACATATCCGAAAGCTTCAGCTTCCTGTCGATGAAACAGAGAAGAACCGCAGTAATAAGCGGGAGTGCGTATCCGAGATATGAAGGAATACCCGGCTCTGATACGAGAAGGTTGTAGAATGCGTGGATTGTCATGGAGAATGACAAAGCGCCCATGATACCTGCAAAAGAGAAGATGTTTACTCGCTTGAGAACATGAAGGACCATTGCCAGAGTAACCATCGAGACGATATGCATGACGCCGACTGCCGCACCTCTGATTAGAATAATGCTAAGATTCTGGGCACTTGAATTGAGAATGTAGCAGCAGTTCTCGAATGTCGCAAAGCCGGTTCCGATTCCAACTGCAGTCAGAAGCACTTCTTTGCCCTTCAGCTCAAAAACGTTAATGAAGAACAGTATTGGCAGGAGCTTTAAGATCTCTTCGACGACCGGTGAAATGAATATTGAAGTGTCATCATTGGAAAGCCCGGATGCAAGCTTATAGAAACCGCCGATATATGCAGCGAGCAGGCATGTGATCATGCCGATCAGAAAGGTTATGACAAACCTTCTGGCGTTGCCCTTAACGTACAGGGCAGAGATTGCCAGCGGTACTGCAATACAGATCAGAATGTTCTCAGCATAAATCATCAGATCTTTGAGCCGGCCTTTCTTTTAACGTTCTCGAAAACTATCACTGCAATAATGCCGAGGATAAAGCATACCAGAGAGACTGTAACGTATAGTCCTGCTTCGGCGTTTAATATAAATGCACCATAATTCATCGATGCAGTCTCGGTCTCCGTTTTCGCGAAAACACCGATAAAAGCTATCATGACTATGACGCAAAGCAGGGAAGAACATGACAGGAGTGCCGTTATTGCGCGGTCACGCTTTGCCTTGATCGCCTTGCCTCTTTTAAGGATCTCGTTAATCGCTTCATCTTTGGTATATTTCATTTCAGGACCTCTTTCTTGAGTGACAGATATAAGACTATGTGTGCCGATATGTTAAACAGGACCGCAATGTCATAGAAGATCGATGCGCAGCCGAAAGAAACGAAGATGGTCGCAAATAAGTACAGCGCAGATACATACAGGTTCATACACTTGATGCTCTTAATCAGAAGCCAGATCAGCAATCCGAACATCATGACATAGCAAACGGAATCGGAAATTATTACAAATGATCTCCCGGTAAACTCAGTGATAAAGAAAATCGTTATTATTGCAACACTTACGATCCTTAGACCTATCACCGATTTTGTTGTCAATGGTTTGGTATCAGCTATTCCTCTTATAATGAGCCAGAGCAAATATGAATACGGTATTCCGAAAATAATATCCTGGAGCCATTCTCCGGACCAGAAGATCCACAACACCACATTGGCTATGCTGAACATTATCGCAAAGATAACTTCTCCTGCATGTGCGGTCCTGTCAACTTTTTTATCTGCTACAAGACCGGTTGAGAGAAGAAATAAAGCGGCACTGTCGGCTATTTCATCTGCTGCAAGCGGCATTCTTCCTGCATCCGCCTTAAGGATGGTGTAGGCTGCCCAATACAGACCGCTTAAAAGAAAACTGATCAGAGCAAAGATGTAAAAAGCGGGAAAATACCTGTTCCTCGATCTGAGAAGTTTTGTAGCGGTGAAATAGATAATAATGACCAGAACGATATCCTGGATAAGGAAAGCCAACATGTCCAGTTTATCGTATAAACTCATTTATCGTCCTTCTCCTTGTTGACTTCCTTGATATGGAAAGCGAGCAAGGCTGTTAAAGCCCCCAAAACAAAGGCAAGGGCGCCGATTATCACATATCCGATGTATTCCATGAATACCCCTTTCTCTCAAGGACTGTTTTGAGCGCGGTCTTGCCTCTGGCGGTAAGATTGTATGTCTGCTTCAAAGATATCTTCATAATCCGGCTTATCTGTTCAGGCTTCATGTCTTCGAAGAATGCCAGATAGAGAACCTGGCTGTAGTCGCTGTTTATCTCGCTTAGTGCCTGATAGAGCATGGAGTTGCGTTCGTTCTGCAAAAGCTCATATTCAGGCTGGTAATCTTCAGTGCTCTCCGTGTTCTGAATATCGTCTTCCTCGATGGGAGTTAAGCTGAATCTCTTTTTCCGCAGGAACATGAGAGCCTGTTTCTTGCCAATTGAAAAGAGCCACGTCTTAAATGTGGCATTATGCTTCTCAACATATCTGGCAGTACCGGATGCCAATATAGCAAAGGTCTCCATCATAAGATCTTCGGCATCTTCAATGCTGTTGACGAATCCATTTATAAACAGGGTAAGACCTTTGCTGTATTCCTCATAAAGGATCCTAAGGCCTTCCTCATAGTTCTCGTTTATGAAACGGATATATAACTGTCCGTCGGTGTCGGGCATAGTTGCGGTCTCTCTCCTGTAACCCGTCTTGCTCTAATATAATAGCATTAAAAAATTGTATTGTATTTTGTGTTTAAGACTTTTCGGGGTCAAAATTAGCAAGAGGATTGCTTTCTATCGCGCGCTGAAGTGCTTCATCATCAACGTGGGTATAGATCTGTGTTGTGGAGACGCTCTGATGGCCCAGGATCATCTGGAGGTTTCTGATATCGACTTTGCCGTATTTATACATTAATGTCGCAGCTGTATGCCTGAGTTTATGTACGGAATAGATCCTTGTATCAATGCCGGCCTCTTCAAGGAGTCTCTTGATCGTTATCTGGATCATGTCGTCGGAGATCCTGGTCCCGCGCTTGGATACGAACAGGGCTTTTTCAGCGGAAGGCTTGATCTTAAGCGTTGCACGCTTGTTAATCCAGTCATCCAGAGCCTCAAGGCAGGCGTCATTAAGGTAGATGGTGCGCTCCTTATTGCCTTTACCGATAACGGTGAGGGTGGTGCCGTGAATGTCGTTGATATTGATCCCGCGAAGCTCTGAAAGACGCATGCCGCAGTTAAGGAACAGCGTCAGCATGCAGTAATCGCGCTCATTGGAATCCCTGGGAGAGTCGTAGGCAGCCTTAAGGAGCTCCTGACTCTGCTCGAGGGAAAGGTACTTCGGCATTCTTTTGCCGATCTTGGGTGTCTCGATGTCATATGCGGGATTACTGTCTATAAGTCTTTTTTTCGAGTGCAGATACTTAAAAAAACTCTTAAGTGAAGCTATATGCCTTGCTCTGGCGGAGTTGGACTGTTTTCGCGTCCTGGAAAGCCAGATAACGAATGCAAGAAGATCGTCAGTTGTTACTTTATTTAGGAGCTTTGCGTCGATATCTGAAATATCTATCTCTTCTAAAGGTGTGTCCTGAGGAACGAGTCCTCTGTCGAGCTTTAAGAACCTTGCGAAAAGGATCAGGTCATAGCGGTATTCCTTGACTGTGTTTTCCGAACGTCCGAGAGCAGCTTCCATGTAGCTCAGATAATTCTCGAGAAGCGGAAACGTCGGCAACATATGAACTGTGACCTCCTTGTGCATTTTTGCCTAATTGCCTTAATTCTAACATAAGCAGGGCGGGCTTTTGGTTGATTTGACATACTTGTTATATAAAAGTCATTGTGCTAATATGTGTTTGCTCGGGAGACAAATGTGCGCGGTACGCGGACAAACGAGCGAAAAATACCACGGTGAAAGCCCGTGAAGATACAATGGAGTAATTAGAAATGGAACAGAAATTAAAAGTCGGCATTATCGGAGCTACAGGTTATGTCGGACAAAGATTTATCACACTTCTCGCAGACCATCCCTGGTTTGAGATCGTTGCTTTATGCGCATCTCCGAGATCTGCCGGTAAGACTTATGAAGAGGCAGTAGAGGGAAGATGGAAGCTGGATATACCTTGCCCGGAATTCGTAAAGAAGATGGTAGTTTACGGTACAGACAATATCGAAGAATATTGCAAGCAGATCGACTTTACTTTCTGCGCTGTAGATATGAAGAAGGACGAGATCAGAGCTTTGGAAGAGAAGATCGCCAAGCTCGAGTGCCCGGTAGTTTCCAACAACTCCGCTAACAGATGGACAGAAGATGTTCCTATGGTTATCCCGGAGATCAATGCTGATCACATTCAGCTCATCGATGCTCAGAGGAAGAGACTCGGAACAAAGAGAGGATTCATCGCAGTTAAGCCAAACTGCTCTATCCAGAGCTACGTTCCAGCTCTTACACCTTTCCTTAAGAACGGCATCAAGCAGATCTCCGTATGCACATATCAGGCTATTTCCGGTGCCGGCAAGACATTTAAGGACTGGCCTGAGATGGTAGGAAATGTAATTCCTTACATCGGCGGTGAAGAGGAGAAGTCAGAGAAGGAGCCTCTCAAGGTCTGGGGTGAATTCTCTGGCGATCACATTGAGCTTGCAAAGAATCCCGTTATCTCTGCTCAGTGCTACCGTGTAGCAGTTCAGGAAGGACATACAGCTGCAGTAAGCGTATCATTCGAGAACAAGCCCTCCATGGAAGAACTCATCTCGGTATGGAATTCTTACGAGAGCGAAGCCGTTAAGCTTGGTCTTCCTTCAGCTCCTAAGCACTTTCTCCAGTATATTGATGAGGATAACCGTCCTCAGCCTAAGCTCGATGCTAACTTCGAGAACGGCATGGGCGTATCTGTAGCAAGACTCAGAGAAGACAATATCTTCGACTACAAGTTCTGCTGCCTCTCACACAATACACTTAGAGGCGCTGCAGGCGGCGGAGTCCTCACAGCTGAGCTTCTTGTGGCAAAGGGATACATTCAGGCTAAATAATCAAGTTTTGTAAGAAATTTCCGGCTTGGACAAAATATGTCTTCAAGCCGGAAATTTTCTCTTGACTTAATTAAACTAAATTACTATACTAATCAAGCGCTTTGAGAAAAGCACGTGTAGTGTGGAAGTGGGCCTTTAGCTCAGTTGGTCAGAGCTCCCGGCTCATAACCGGTTGGTCCTGGGTTCGAGTCCCCGAAGGCCCACCATTACACAACAACTTAATATATGGGAAGATTCCCGAGCGGCCAAAGGGAACAGACTGTAAATCTGTCGTCACTGACTTCGGTGGTTCGAATCCACCTCTTCCCACCATAGAGGGTTTACCAGGTTCGGTAGACCCTTTTGTTTTGCCCTGAAATGACCGTTGCGGTATCAGAAGTCGGGTCCGACTGAACCGCACTCCATGCAGAATTTGCCAGTGTTGGTGGCTCCGCACATGGGACACTTCCATCCTTCAGGCTTTTTGGCTCCGCATTCAGGACAGAACTGAGCCGTATTTCCTTGCTTGCCGCATGCTTTGCAGTTCCAGGTGCCGGGAGCCGGTGGGGTCGGCTTTTCTTTCGTCTGATTTGCATTTGTGTTTGCAGCCTGTTGCTGCGCCATTGACATCATGCCCATTATTCCCATCATGCCGAATGCGTTGGCCGGCTGTGCATTGAATGGATAATACTTGTTAGTGTCTATCTGTGATGTCAAATCAAATTCTGATCCTGAAGCGATGTTATTCAGGAGTTCGAGAGTTTTGTCAGGATTGGTGAATATCCTTTCCTTGGTCTTGCCGAATTGAATGTAGCTTTCCCCGTTGCCGGGTTCAACGTATGCTTCGGCAGGATCCTTGCAAAGCTCTCTGACCTTTTCCTTTATACCGGGAATAAGGCTGTCCGGAACTCTGTATTTGTTCTCGCTGTTGCCTTCTCTGATAACAACGAAATGTTCGTCACCGAATGTCCAGAACCTGCTTGTCACGGTATCGGGAAACATTGTTCTGACAACGGCCTGAGGTATATTGTCCGGCCCGCAGTATATCTGATGGTAGATCGTTTGGAGTTCGAAATCATCCGGAAGGGCAGGGTTGGGATAACAGTGATTGATGAGACCCCTCCTGTCCAAAGGTTCGCCCAGCTCGTCTTTTAATTCTGTCAGCATTTTCAGTATGAGCCCGTCATCAAAGCCATACCATGTGGTCTTGTTATCTTCGTTTATCTCAATAACCGCTGCAGTCGTTTTGCCGTTGAGTTCTTCAACCATAGGAAAATGACCGTCATGACTTCCCGTGGTCTTTGATAAGACCTCGTTCTTAAACTGTTCTGCTCTTTCTTGAGTGACCGCATAATCTCTGTTACTGCATGTCAGAAGATAAGCACCACTCTTGACCGTGGCAAGGCGGAAATCAGGATTTACCGGAGTTCCTCCGCAAAGACTCATCTGGAAGCGGTAATTCACAAGATCCCTGTATGCGATATAAACAGACATAACCGGCGTGCTCCTTTTCGAGATGTTATATCAGAATAATTTGAATATACCATAACTAGAGTGCTGCAGTGATTTGATATAACAGTCAGTTGAGATGATCTGCAGTAATTATGACTTGCTATCGCAATAGTTAAGATGTTATAAAAGATATATCAAATACAAGGGGGGACTTGTCATGCAGATCGTTGAGATTCCTGTTTACAGTATCAGTGTTCAATTAGAAAGCGCGCTTCGCAAGAAAGAATACAAAGAAGAACAGATAGCCCAGGTATATGGCATTCTGAGCGAGAAAAAGAAGAAACAAAGAATACCTATCATTATTCTTGCTGCCGTTATCGCTGTCTTTGGATTGATAATGGGAATCGGCTCGATAATCGATGACAATCTTGTTATTGGCCTTATCGGTATGATTGGTTTCATTGTAGTTGCCGGCATAGCGGGTTATATTGGCTATTACATTAATGTCGGAAAGACCGCCAAACAATGGAACGCGCTCTTAAAAGAGTTCTATCCTGATATCTGCAGTAAATACAAGCTTTGATAAAAGGTCAGTTAAATTCACTAAAGGAGCTGTCTCAAAATGAGGCAGCTCTTATTCATATTTGGACAGGAAGAGCAACAGAATTGAAGGTCATGCTGAACGCACGGAGCGACGGGTAAAATCGTACTTTTTTCGACGCTGAAAAGTTGGACAATGAGTTGAACATCAAATGGGAGCGGACGTTCCTCATGACATGCAGCAAAACAGGCGATGTCTTTTTGAGACAACGCCTTTTTTGCGTGGAAAATGTTGACAAGTATACTTGGCAATGCTAAAATTCAAATTGCCAAGTTTACTTGGCATAAGAAAATTATAAACAGGAGAAATAGGAAATGGACAAAGATGAGATTTTGATGAAGAGCCGCATGGAAAACAAGGGCCGCGATATGCCCAGGATCGAGGAAAATAAGAATTCTGCAAGATTTGCAGTAATATGCGGTTTTTTCTTTATGCTTGTTATTGGTTTTTTGAGCCTTGTTGCACACAGCAATATGATCTACGGTGTTGTAACTACAGAGTTCTGCATTGTGTTTGCAATGAACCTGTACAATGCCATCAAGAAGAAAGAACGCAAATATATCATAATGACGATCACGACTTTTATTGCATTTGTGGTACTGTCGTATTTCACGGTCTGTGAGATATTTAATATCTAACCATGAGGTAAGAGCAATGGATGATTCACTGGTATTAAAGAACAGATTAAAGGAATATCGCAAAGAGCTTGATCTGTCACAGGATGAACTGGCTAAAATGGTCGGTGTGTCAAGAAACACTATTAGTTCAATTGAGACGGGACAGTTCTGTCCTACAGCTAAACTTGCTTTAGTAATATGCATAGCACTTGATAAAAGATTCGAAGATATATTCTATTTTTGATAGAAAGATCAGTATTAAAACGGCTAGACTATTTGTATGGATAAGCTTTACATTACACACTATTATTACCCGGGAACAGATCCGTGGAAAAACATAATGCTCCTTCCGGAGGAGCAGGCTTTTCGCAAGGCGGAAGAACTTGCAAATGAACATCCGGATACTACCAGCTTCGGTCGTTTCGCTGACTTTGTGAACTATTATCCCGCACGTAAGAAAGCTGATGCGTTTGTGCGCGAGAAGTTTATAAAGTTAGGCGGAAAACCGAAGCTTTCGAATCCTTATTCGTTTACCCTTCTGGAGTGTGAATATCTCAGAGAATGGTTTAACAGCAGTGATAAAATCATTCTTGATCTGGATGATGTTCCCGACGATCAGGTCAGTTTTACGCTGGGTGACAGTTGTGCTCTGATGGTGCAGGGAAAGGAACCGGTTGTTCTGACAAAGAAACTTCTATTTGAGCGTATCGATGCTTTTGGTGGCTCAGTTGACGTTTTTCTTAAAGAATCACTCGACGGGTGTGCTTATGTGGAAGTTCAATTGTGGGATAAAGTAACGATATGATCAGATTTGCTGAAGAAAAAAGACTATGACGACATTACGTATGAGACGTACGTATATAAAGACGGTACAGGATATAAGTACTTCAACATTTTTGTCTCACCGGGATTCCCTGATTCATCGGAATTGGAACACAGGTTCATTTCCGAGAATACTTGCTCTTCAAAGGAAGATGTCATATTTTACCAAATTCTAACTTCTTACAAATTTAACTGTATTTGTAAATAATTTTTATTATTGCTGATGTTATAATCAATAAGGGAATATGTATTTTTCTATGGGGTAATAATCGGTGTCACGTAAGAAGATCGGCCTTTTCATGAGTGAGATTACTCAGTTTTTCCAGCAGGCATGCGGAAGAGCTGTAATTGATCTTGCGTCTCTTCATGATATGGATGTGGTCGTTTTCGCGTCATACGGATCATACACATCGCCATACGGACGCAATCTTCTTTCCGAGATAGCCAAGAAGAACATTATCCAGCTTCCGGATTACTCAACACTGGATGCCATAATCGCGCTCCCGAACACGTTCGATATCAACGGCATGGATTCGGAATTCTACGAGCTTGTGAGAGCTAACGCCAAATGCCCTGTGATATGTCTGCAGACAGGGCAGCCGGATTTTTATACAGTCTCGATCGAGAATAAGAATTCGATGTATTCGGTCACGAAGCATTTCATTGAAGACCATAACTTTACTGATATCTGTTACATGTCCGGTCCTTTTGATCATAAGGATTCACCGGAACGTCTTGAGGGTTTTCTCCAGGCGCTGAGGGAAAGCGGGATCGCCGTAGGTGAGAATACCGTTTACGAGGGCAATTACTGGCTGAGCCGTGGCGCGAAAGCACTGGATTTCTTCATGAACGGCCGCATCTCATATCCGCAGGCCATTATCTGTGCGAATGACTATATGGCGATCTCCATAATTGATGAACTCAAAAAGCGTAATATCAGGGTTCCGCAGGATGTATGCGTCAGTGGTTTTGACGGCATACGAGAGGGTGAGTACGCTACGCCTTCGCTTACTACGGTAAATGTAAGCCCTGAGAGATTTGCGGAGGTTGCTTTCGGGATATTGGATGATATAGATGCCGGATTGATTCCTGATAAGAATATTACTGTCCCTAACGAAGTTGTCTACCGCGCAAGTTGCGGCTGCGGATACCAGCTGATGGATACAAATGCCGGAGATACGTTCCGGAAGCTCCTTGAGACGGAGAATCTCCTGCGTGAAGCGGGAAGGATTCCTTCCGATTACCAGAACACGCTTGATATCAAGGGTGCTCTGTCAGTTGCCAATTACTATTTTGCGCTTCTAGGCTGCAAAACAGGATATATATGTTATTGCGACGAATCAGACCCGAAGTTCTTCTCGGTCGAACGTGAATTCCCGTTTACGGATAAGATGCTTCTGTTACAGGTCATGCAATCGAATAACCGCCAAATGGCTGAAGTCAAAGGCGAGATGTTCTTAAGGAAAGACATCCTGCCGCCTGAATACTTTGAGACGGATGAACCAGGCACCTATTTTGTGTTCCCGCTGTTCTTCAAGAATAAGATCTACGGCTATCTGGTCCTTAAGCCGGATGTCGGCCAATGGCCCAATGAGCTTACTTATAACTATATAAGCACGCTTTCGTCGGCTATCGAGAATTGTTACTATCAGAAGCGTTTCAGTGACTTTGCCGAGATCAAGAAGCTCTCACAGACAGATGAGCTTACAGGTCTTAATAACCGCAGGGGTTTTGCCAATGCGCTGGAGGAGATCCTGTCGGGAGAGAGCGTGAGCCAGATAATAAGCATTATCAGCATTGATATGGATAACCTAAAGCAGATCAACGATGTCTATGGCCATGCCGAAGGCGATTTCGCGCTTAAGCAGCTGTCTCGTATCCTTAAGAAATGCCTTAATATGCACGAAGTATGCGCCAGATTCGGAGGAGATGAATTCTCTGCTGTGCTGATATCTGATGACCCGCGCAGGGGAGATGAGTTTATTGCAAAATTCAATGCGTTGATGGAGAAAACATCAGCCGGCCTGAACAAGCCATATTCTCTCCATGCAAGTATCGGAGTCTCCGAATTAACGGGAAGGGATACCAACCACATTGTCGCTTCCATGAAGGAAGCTGATGAGAAGATGTATCTTAACAAGCGCGAAAATAAGAGCGGCAGCAACGGCGACAGCCAGTCATGAGTATTACCCTTAAAACCATATGATTATGCGCTGCACTGGCCGGCAATGCTTTTGTTGACATAATCCGTGGCTGCTTTTATCATTAAACCGTTTATTTTTCTTGAGGGGTGAATAAATATGAGTGATGAAGTAGATAATTACGAGAAAGAGGAGTCTCTTTCCGGTCCCGACAGTTACGAATCCCGGGAGAAGGTAGCAGACAAGCAGCGTTTGGACGATGTCTTTTCGAGTGCTTCGGATACAGCAGATTACCCGTATTCCGGTGAAGCGAAGATCCTTGAGGAGCATCCTGTTTCAAAGGAGAAGGAGAATGTTATTGCAGGCCTTGTTGGTGCATTCCTGTTTGCCCTCTTAGGCGGAGTTCTGTGGTTTATTATTTATCAGTTCGGATTCCTCTCGGCTATCAGCGGACTTGTCACGGTAGTCTGTGCCAACTTCGGATACAGGACTTTTGCCAAGACAATCAGCTTGAAAGGTGTTATTATTTCCAGCATAATTGCTGTGCTGGTGATCGGTATAGCCTGGTATATGGCTTTGTCATATGATGTTTTCAAGGCGTTTAAGCAGTGGTACGATGCAGGTGAAGTCGCGTATACAGTTACTTTCCCTGAGGCTGTAAGAGGTGCTTATGTGTTCCTGCAGGAACCTGAGATAGCCGGCAGCTATTTTAAAGATCTGGCTATCGGAGTCATTCTTTGTATTGTCGGTGCATTCAGCTTTGTCAAGAATGCAGTCCGGGCGGCAAAGAAATAATAATCAACAATACCGGAGGTCCGTAATGGGAAGAACAAAGAGCGGTTCTTATAATACAAAACAATCCTGTGAGATCCTGAATTACCTCAAGGATAACGCAGGTTCCCATTTTACGAGCCAGGAAATATCCAATCATTTCAGAGCCAAGGGGATCAACATTGGACAGGCTACCATTTACAGACGCCTGGACCGTCTGACCACCGAAGGACTCGTTAACAAGTATATTATCGATGAGAAGTCACCCGCATGCTATGAGTATATCGGCACTGACCACTGCAAGAGCGGCCACTGCTATCACATGAAGTGTGAAACATGCGGGAAGCTTATTCATTTAAACTGTGATGAGATAAATGCATTTTTCGCGCACCTGTCAGAAGAACACGGCTTCGAGCTTGACCCGAGGCGTACGGTGTTCTACGGAATATGCAGCGACTGCAGCAAAAAGGAATCCTGATTATCAGAGCATGTTCGCGCGCTTCGTGACCTCGTCCCTGCGGCGCTTTATTATGCGCGCACGGAAGATAAGGAGCACGATGACAAGCAGAAGAATAAGTCCCGACAATACGGCGAAAGTGACCAGAAGACTTCTTACGCTCGTAAGATTGGTCTTTTTCTCCGGGTTGATCTCGACGACTCCGGCCTTCTTCTCGATCTCCACGACAAGTGTGCCGACAAGATATGTTTTGTCCGAATAGACTTTGCACAATGGTATCTCAAGCGTTTGCTGCTCGGCGGACGTATCTATTACAGCCTCTGACAGGTCGATCCTGTTAGTGCTTCCGAGCTGTGCTCTTGAAGAAGTAGTCGTGATGTAGTGGTTCAGAGCTACTTTCTGGTTAGATAAGTAAAGATTGGTGTCCGACAAAAGATCCTTGATCTGCATCGTTGCTTCATCGATAAGAGGAGTGAACTCGCTCTCGGTGATCTCGACGGTTGCAAATGTCGAGTATCCGTATTCGAAAAGCTTGATCAGGTCGGAATATCTTATATCGGCATCTGCTGCATTAAAGATGCATCCGACAAGAGTTCTGTTGTTCTTTTTTGCAGCTGCGCAAAGGGTGTGTCCGGCAGTATTTGTAAAGCCGGTCTTGCCGCCGATGTAATATTCGTAGTTGTATTTTGTCGTACTTACGAACCTGTTTCCGTTGGTTATGTCTCTCTCGCTGCTGTACTTGTTTGTAGGGCTGATCGTATAGTTGAGAGTCCTGGAAATCTCGGAATAGTCGGTGTTGGTTACGGCCTCGTTAAGGATCAGCGCCATGTCGTAAGGTGTGGTTACGTTATCCGGTGTCGAAAGACCGAAAGCGGAAGAGAAGTGCGTGTTGGTGCAGCCGATCTCCGATGCCTTGGCATTCATCAACTCGCAGAAATCAGCCTCCGTACCTGCCATGAACATACCGAGTGCAAGACTTGCGTCATTGGCTGATTTAAGGACTGCCGCATAAACGAGATCTTTAACGGAGATCTCTTCGCCCTCCTGAAGGCCGAGCTTAACATAGTCCTTGGTGATGTTATCCATGGCAACAGCCATATCGTGATTGATAGTAACAATATCCGTGAGTTCAAGACGCTCCAGAGCCAGAAGGACAGTCATGACCTTGGTCATGGAAGCCGGTTCTTTCTGAACGTCGTAGTCTTTGCCTAAAAGAATAGCGCCGCTGTTGGCGTCATAAAGTATATATGATGCTGCTGAAATAGTGGGGCAGTCGGTCTGGGGCTCGTTAAGAAGATCAGTCTTAAGTTCTGTTGCGGTTACAATACCGTCATTAGGATCGTCCGGAGTCTCGTCAGCCAGGACCCCTGCTCCCGCAAATGTCCAAATGGACGTAACCGTAAGAAGCAGTGCAGTTAATGATGCAGATATCTTTTTCCCTAATGCTGTCATATAATCTCCATTTCAAAATTGACCTATACATTTTAAAACTTTTTGGTCAAAAAACAAAATTGGCGCTTCTCCGATATTTATTAAAAATAAGGAGCAATTTACTGTATAATTAGCGGGTAAATGAAATGAGGCATTTAAATGGCAATAATTAAGACTACAGATAATGACAAGCGCGAATTCGACAGCGCTATCAGTGAACTCTACGAATACTTCACATCTTTGGGCGCCCGCAAGGGAAGAGGGCTTACTTATAATGTCCTGACCTACGGCTGCCAGCTCAATGAATCGGATTCAGAGAAGCTCTCGGGCATGCTGGCGGAAATGGGACTTACCCCGTCCGAGGGCGGCGAACTTGACGCAGCTGACGTGATAATCTTCAACACGTGCTCCATAAGAGAGAATGCCGACAGACATCTGTTCGGTAATCTTGGTGCTTTCAAGGCACTCAAGAAGGAACACCGTGACATGATAATCGGTATTGGCGGCTGCATGATGAAGGTCCCGGAGAATGTCGCGAGGATCAAAAAGTCGTACCCATATGTCGACCTGGTATTCGATCCGCAGCAGCTCCACAGGTTCCCGGTGCTTTTAAGAGATTCGATAAGGAGCAAGAAACAACTTGTAAATATAGCTTCTGAGGACTATATAGCCGAAGACAGCTTTTTCCCGATAGACAGAAAGAGGAAGTTCAGAGCACTCGTGCCCATCATGTACGGCTGCAATAACTTCTGTACATACTGCATCGTTCCTTACGCGAGAGGCAGGGAGAGGTCAAGGAGTTTCGACGAGATCGTAAGAGAACTTTCTGAACTTGCTTCCAAAGGCTATAAGGAGGTCATGCTCTTAGGCCAGAACGTCAATTCCTATAAGGGGGAAGACGGAAAGACCTTCGCTGACATCTTAAGAGCCGCATCAGAATTCAAGGAATTCTCGAGAGTAAGATTCATGTCTTCTCACCCTAAGGACCTGTCTGATGAAGTCATCGACATAATCGCCACAAGGCCGAATGTGGAAAAGCACCTCCATCTTGCGATGCAGTCAGGTTCCGACAAGGTCCTGAAGGCCATGAACCGCCCGTACACGATAGAGAAGTTCCTGAATACTGCTGAGTCGTTCAGGTCTAAGGTCGAGGGAGGATCTCTTACGACTGACATAATCGTAGGTTTCCCGGGAGAGACAGAAGAGGATTTCCTAGAGACTCTTGATGCAGTCAATAAAGCAAAGTTTGATGCGGCATTCACATTCCAGTATTCTGCAAGACCCGGCACCAAAGCTGCCGCATTTGAAGATCAGATACCTCAGGATATAGTAACAGACAGGTTCGGAAGACTTACCGAACTTACTAACCGCTATGCTGAGGAATCCAATGCAAGACTTGTAGGCAAGACGATGGAAGTCCTCATTGAGGGCATCAGCAAGGCTGGTGACATGACCTTCTCCGGAAGGACTGTCACAAACCATCTGGTCAACTTTACGATCCCTGAAGAACTCGGTATCGATATCGGTCCGGATCATCTTGAAGGCAGACTCTGTGAAGTCAGGATCGACCGCGCAAGACCTTATTCCGTTGACGGCGTTCTCGTCAGCTTGAAGGGAGAATGATCGTGACTGATAACAGCGGTTTTGATGAGAATCACGTAAAAGCGGCCGGACAGTTCCCTATGAGCCTGTCAGACCTTAAGGCTGATGAGCTTTCCCCGATGATGCAGCACTATGCCGAGATGAAGGCAAAGTGCGAGGATTCGTTCCTGTTCTACCGTCTGGGTGACTTCTATGAGATGTTTTTCGATGACGCGGTAAGGGGCGCCAAGATACTTGAACTCGCACTTACCAGAAGAGACTGCGGTTCGGGTTACAGGGCTCCGATGTGCGGCATTCCTTTCCATGCTTATTCGACATATGCCAACAGGCTTGTTCAGGCAGGATATAAGGTCGCAATATGCGAGCAGCTTGAAGATCCTTCCGTTGCAACAGGCCTTGTTAAGCGCGGGATAATAAAGATACTTACACCGGGTACCATTACTGAATCCGGCGGTCTTGAGGACCGTAAAAACAACTTTCTGATGAGCATCTGCTGTGTCGGCACTCAGTTCGGTGTTGCCTGTGCGGATATCTCTACAGGTGATTTTGAGGCTACGCAGCTGACTCTTACCGATAACGGCGAGCACTTGATCAATCTTATCGGCAAGTATTCTCCTTCGGAGATCATATACAATTCGAACTTCGAAGGAACTCCCGAGATCACGGCGATCAGGACGGGAACGGATATTGCGCTTACGAGGCGCAATGACAGGGATTTCTCCGAGAGCCTTTTCAGGAACAGCGGTGTTGCTGTTCAGGACTCGAAAATCTTCACTAACCCTGAACTCATGTACTGCGCCTGCTCAGCGCTCCTTCTCTATGCAGAGGAGACCCAGACAGACAAGGTAAAACACCTTGACGTAGTAAGGTGCTACAAGATCTCTGATACGATGGAGCTCGATATAGCTACACGCACAGGACTTGAGCTTACGTCCACTATCAGAACCAAGCAGAAGAAGGGTTCTTTGCTCTGGGCTGTCGACCGCACCAAGACATCAATGGGCGCAAGACTTCTCCGCAAATGGGTAGAAGAGCCCCTGATCTCCGTTAAGGCGATAAACAGAAGGCTTGATGCCGTTGAAGAGGCCAAAGATAAATATATGGCCCGCCAGCAGATCATCGAAGGCTTGTCCGGTCTTTACGATATCGAGCGTCTCGCGGGCAAAGTGTCTCTCGGCACATGCAATGCAAGGGATCTCTTATCGCTCAGGAATTCATTGCGTAAGATACCGTTCGTAAGAGACGGCCTTGAGGAATTCTCCAAGGGAATGTTCAAAGAGATCAAGACTTCGATGGATCCCTTGTCCGATGTCCTTGATGTGCTCGAAAAAGCTATCAGCGAAGATGCGCCCGTAACCGTAAAGGACGGCGACATCATTAAGCGCGGATATAACGCCGAGTGCGATGAATTATATGACCTTGCCAAAAATGCCAAGGAATATATCCTTCAGCTTGAGAATAACGAACGTGAGAGGACCGGCATCAAGACATTGAAGATCGGTTACAACAAAGTCTTCGGTTATTTTATCGATATCCCGAGAAGCCAGTCCGACAAGGTCCCTGAAGAATATGTAAGAAAGCAGACACTCGTAAATAACGAGCGTTATATTACGCCTCAGATAAAGGAACTTGAAGATAAGATCATAAGCGCTTCATCAAGGCGCATAGCTCTGGAATATGAGCTCTTTGTCGAAGTCAGAGACCTTGTTGCATCGAGATCCCAGCAGCTCTTTGATACTGCAAGAGCAATAGCACAGACGGATGTTATTACGTCCCTTGCAGAGCTTGCCGAGAACGAGAATTACGTAAAACCCGTCATTGACGATTCGGAGATAATAGAGATCAAGGGTGGAAGGCATCCTGTTGTAGAACAGATGATGGTTTCATCGCATGAGACCTTCGTGCCCAATGATATTTCGATGGATGAAGAGAAGAGGCTCATGGTCCTTACAGGTCCTAACATGGCGGGTAAATCAACGTTCATGAGACAGACGGCACTTATCGTGCTCATGGCGCAGATCGGTTCTTTCGTTCCTGCCACAAGCGCAAGAATAGGCCTTGTCGACCACATCTTTACAAGAATCGGCGCGTCCGACGATATCTCGACCGGTCAGTCCACGTTCATGGTTGAGATGAGGGAAGTCTCCTATATCCTGAAGAATGCGACAAGAAAGAGCCTTCTGCTGCTGGACGAAGTCGGAAGAGGCACGAGTACTTATGACGGCTTGTCAATTGCATGGGCCGTGATCGAATACATAGTCGATCCGAACATACTCTATTCAAGAACGATTTTCGCGACGCATTATCACGAACTCAATCAGCTTGAACGGTTGAACCGCGGTGTCTATAACAATCACGTTGAGGTCAAGGAGGAAGGCGACAGTGTTACTTTCCTGCACAAGATCGCAGACGGAGGTTCATCTGACAGTTATGGTATTGAAGTAGCCAGGCTTGCAGGACTTCCTTCAGATGTCCTTCAGCGTTCCAAGTCGATACTTTCAGAGCTTGAGCGTATCGGAAGGTTCAAGGTCAAGGGCAACCGCGAAAGCCTTGGCAATGATGAGGAACTTTCGAGTGAAGTAATGCCCGGACAGGAATCCTTCTTTAATCCCGATAACGTCGTTTACAGAAGGGAAGACAGGATCCGCCAGACTTTAAGAGAACTCGACCCGACGAGACTTACACCTATTGAGGCCATGAACATCCTCTACGAATTGAAGCAGAAATGCTCGGAGGAAGAGAATGGGCAGAATTAATGTTTTAGATACCAAGACCGCTAATGCGATCAAAGCCGGTGAGGTAATCGAGCGCCCGGTATCTGTCGTAAAAGAACTTTTCGATAACGCGATAGACAGCGGCGCAACAAGAGTTACCGTTGAATTTGCAGGCGGCGGAATCTCACTTATCCGTGTTACCGATGACGGCTGCGGAATGGACAGGGAAGACGCCGAAAAGGCATTCCTCATCCACGCTACGTCAAAGCTCAGCAAGATCGAGGATATCTACTCTCTTTCTACCATGGGCTTCAGGGGCGAAGCGCTTGCATCTATTGCGGCCTGCTCCGATGTAACGTTAACGACCGGAATCAGGGGCGATAAAGCAGGAACGAGAGTCGTTTATGAAGATGGTGCTTTAAAGGAAATAACTGATTATCCTGCATGCTCGGGCACTACCGTTGAAGTAAGAAATCTGTTCAAGAATCTTCCTGCCAGATATAAGTTCCTAAAGAAAGATTCGACTGAAGGTATGTACATTACAGGGCTTATCGAGAAGCTCGCGGTGATCGCTCCGGAAGTATCAATAAGGCTCATCAAGGACGGCACGACTCTGTTTACGACGCCCGGCAACGGCTCAGAGCTTGACGCGGTATATGCCGTATACGGCAAAGAAACTGCCAAAGCCCTTGTGCCGGTAAGCTTCAAGTATGAAGGCGGAAGGATAGAAGGCTTTACGGGTCTTACATCTTTTGTCAGGGGCAACAGGGGTCTTCAGGTCATATATGTTAACGGCAGGCTTATCCATAACAAGGCGGTATCAGCTGCCATAGATGAGGCTTACAAAAATGCCGTGATGAAGAATAAATTCCCTATATGTTTCCTCATGATCTACTGCGAGCCGGGCACGGTTGACGTTAACGTCCATCCGCAGAAGAGTGAAGTCAAATTCAGCAACGACGGCGATATCTTCAGGCTCGTTTTCCACGGTATCAAAGATGCGCTCAACAAGAGCGGCGAAGCCGGCATGACCTTTAGCGGAATCGCTTCAAAGGTTGAGGAGGAAGCAAACGCGGGAACCCAGTTACGATATGATTTCTCCGCTGCCGGTGCCAGGGAGAGCTCGAAAACTGCTCCTTCAGCATCGCATAAACTCGGTCAGCAGGGTGATCCTTCTGCTGCAAATAAACTCCTTAAGATACTTTCGGGATTCAAACCGGATATCAATGCACTTACAGAGACTCCCGGTGACGGGGACGCTGTTTCTTCTGCAGCTTCCGGTCCTGAGATACCTGTATCGGAAGCTTTTGCTGATATTCCTGCAGGCGTTCCTGCAGATGTTCTGGCCGTCCCTTCAGTTCCTGCAGATCTTCTTGCAGCACCTGCATCCCCGGCTGATGCTTTTGCATCGCCTGCAGTTCCTTCTGAAGCTTTTGCGGTTCCTTCAGTTCCTGCTGCTCCTGCCATCATTGAAGATGTTGATTCCAACAGAAACATCACTGACATAGAAAGGCTGGCTTCCGCAAGTTTTGTCGGCATTATCTTCTCGACCTACATAATCCTTCAGAATGAGGATATATGCTTCATCGTTGACCAGCATGCCGCTCACGAGAGAGTTCTTTATGAGGAATTCATGGTGAAGAAAAAGCCCGGAGTAAAGCCCGCTGTTGAGCAGGTCTTAACGCCTCAGATACTCACGCTTTCATGGGAAGACTACAGCTTTGTGGAAGACAATCTTTCCAGGTTTGAAGACAACGGTTTTGAACTCGAGCTCTTAGGTGACAGGCAGATCGCCGTAAGGACTGTGCCTCTTGGCAAAGCAGGCAAACAGTCTGAAGTCTTTGGCGCGATCCTCTCGGATCTTAAGCGTGACGTCCCATCCAAATCAGAGATCTGGTATCAGCTCATCCAGACGACTGCCTGCAAGGCTGCGGTCAAGGCAGGCGACAGGCTTACCGAGCAGGAAGCAATGAAGCTGATAGAATCACTTTCCAAGCTCGAGGATCCTTATCACTGTGCACACGGAAGACCTACGTTCTTCACGGTTTCCAAGAAAGATTACGAGAAGAATTTTAAGAGAATAGTTTAATGGATAAGTCATTTGCCATTTTCGGGAAATATTCATTCATACCTGTCATCGCAGGTCCTACTGCCAGTGGTAAGAGTGCTCTGGCGCTCGAGATCTGCAGGAGGGCAGACGGCGAACTCGTCTGCGCTGATTCGATGCAGATCTATAAGGGCCTTGATGTCGGTACGGCAAAAGATACGAAGGAAGAGATCGGTGACATCCCTCATTACATGACGGACATCATTGAGCCCGGAACGGATTTCTCTGTTTACGACTATGTGAGTACCGCGATCCCCATAATCAGGGATATCCTTCGAAGAGGAAAGCTCCCTGTAGTTTGCGGCGGAACGGGGCAATACATCTCATCGCTTCTTTACGGCCTTGATTATGGTGAAGGGGATGAAGACGCCGAAATTAATGCCACCAAAGAGCTTGAAGAGGAATTAAGCAAGCTGGGTATCGATGTCTTATATGCAAGACTTCAGGAAGAAGATCCCGAAGCAGCGAAAATAATCCATCCTAATAACAAACGCCGTGTTATAAGGGCCCTTGCCGTGCAAAAGGCACTTGGCATTACTTTCTCCGAGAAGAACAGGCGCTCAAAGCTTTCCGGTCCTGAATTCCCTTTTAAAGTATTCATGCTCGACTGGGACAGGGAAGAACTCTATAACAGAATAAATAAAAGAGTCGGCATCATGGTATCTGAGGGTCTGGTTGATGAAGCAAAGATGCTGCTGAGCCTAAATGTCGACAGAACCTCCACATGCTGGCAGGCTATAGGCTACAAAGAGATGCTGAATTATCTTGACGGCAAAGAGACTCTTGAAGAAGCTTGTGACAGGATCAGGATAGGAACCAGGCATTACGCAAAGCGCCAGTTAACATGGCTCAGGAGCATGGGCGGTGATGTGACGAAGATACCGCCGGATGATCCTGCGGTCAATGCGGAAAAGGTGCTGGAACTCTGTAAATAAGATTTCTGTAAAAAACAGCCGTTCAACAAAAGCGGCTGTTTATCATTTTGAATTGATTAAATCAACAATTTTATAAGTTTAGCTTCAATGTGTAAAAAAGCAGATATAAATATTGAAATTCTGCTATAAACCCTATAAATTATTATCGGGTGTATGAAGAAAGGAGGCAGTTAGTCTATATCGTATCTGTGGAGACCCACTACTTTACCGAGGATCCTGCAACCCTCCGTATTAAACGGTATGGGTGAGTAGTCATCGTTCTCCGGGAAGAGGTAGGGGACACCGTTCTTCTTACCGAAACGTTTAACTGTTGCTTCATCATCTATCAGCGCAGCAATAATATCTCCCTCATCACAAGTATTCTGCTTGCGGACGATTATCAGATCTCCGTCAAGGATATGTGCATTGATCATACTGTTGCCGCGTACTTTAAGCATAAATGCTTCTGAATCACCGATGAGTGACTTGTTTACCAGATATGAATCAGAGTAATCTTCGTGCGCCAGTATCGGTATTCCGGCGGTTATCTTACCGACAACGGATACCTTTCTGAAGTTGCTCAGGTCAGTAACACTTGAAGAACCCTGTGTCTCTCTGCTGAAGTCATCAGAATCCTGCTTTATGACGATAGCCCTTCTTAAACCGGGTCTGTATTCGATCCTGCCCTGGCTGTCCAATTGCTTAAGATAAGTGTGCACGGAAGATGTGGATTTAAGCCCGACACCTGCACAAATATCGCGTACTGAAGGCGAGATCTGATTCTTGGTAATGTAGTTGCAAATATAGCTGTATACGCGTTCTATAGTCTTTTTATCAGCGGTTTGCATAGGCGATCCTCCAAACATATTTTCTATATCTTATCATTGTTTTAGTACATGTCAAACAATTGTTCACAAGTGTGCTTTGTTTTGTGGTTATTTATGGGAGTTTTTATGAGAAATAGGAATAATGAGAAATTGTTAAATAAAGATTTTAAGGACGATTCTATTGAGGATGTAACCAGTTTTGAAGAAGCGAGGGCAATAATCAATGCAAGGCTTAATACTCTCAGGGCAGACCTGTCTTACCAGTCAAGTGCCGAAGAGTGTTTATTCAACGAGCTTTGCAAAACGCATGAGAACAAAAAGCGCGGGATCATGGACCTTTATGCGCGTTTCTATTCACCGTGCAAAGTCAGTGATACTTCATATGAACCAAAAGGCGATGTTGATATGAATGATGTGATGCTCGACTTTTCGCAGGGGTATAACGAATTTATTAAGAATATGGAGAATGAATACGTTAAGGCAATGACGAAAAGGTACAGGGCAACGGTCCTTCTGGCCAACATCATGAATATAGAATATCCGTATTCAAGGATAATGTATCTGACGTATTTCATAGGAATGGAATCCAAGGAGATTATAGACAGGCTTTACATAAGCAGGGCGACATTTTACAGACTGAAATCTGACGCGCTCGATTATCTGACAGCTATCTATTATCATCCGGATAAGAAAGATTAGAGGCATTAAGGTGGTGGCGGAATACAGGAATGACCGCATGATTGCCCTTTTTGCATTTATGAAACAATGCTATAATCGCCTCATCAGGTGATAAAGATGACGATAAATCAGGAAGACAGAAACCCGGATGCTATAAGCTCATTCAGCGGCAAGACAAGTGTCGTGCTTGACTTTTTGGGCTGCTCATACCGCGCTACGGTCAGGCTTTTCAAGGGACTGCCTTCAAGATTCGTTGCTTTTGTTAAACGTAAGATCAAAGAGTATAAGAACAGACCCAAGAGAAATGATATCAGCCGTGTATATGTCGTAGTAGGTTATACGACAAAGAAACGTGTTGACGAGAAGTTCAATGCGGAAAGACGCATGATGATCATAAGAAGAGGACTGCTTGTACTTATATTCCTTCTCATTCTTTTAATCGCTGTTGACAGGTTTACCGGTATTATCAACTACGGTGAGCTGTCTCATATTTTCGGTATCGATTCCTGGAATGAAGTAATGGAGAACGATCCTTTTTCAGACAGAACCGCAGAAAGTACGGAAATTACGATTCCTGTAATCAGGGAAACCACCTAACTGCAAAACAAAAACTGATAAGCATAAGAAAATGACAAAATGAAAGTTCGCAATCCGGAACTTTCATTTTTATTTGCCTATTGAAATTGGGAAAGTGTTGTAATAATATACATAACGATTGATTTGGACAAGGTTTGTTAATCAAAGCTTCCGGTCCGCAAAATGAATAATTAGCCACGCGAACTTGCAAAATAATCGCTGGCAGAAGAAAGGTGGAAATCTTATGGATTACAAGATTGAGAATGAGTATCTTAACGATCTCATGCAGAAGGTTATGGCAAGGAATGCTAATGAGCCTGAATTTCACCAGGCAGTATATGAATTCCTTAACTCTATCGCTCCCGCACTTCCGGTACACCCTGAGCTTATCGAGAAGCAGGTTCTTGAGAGAATCGTAGAGCCTGAGCGTCAGATCATTTTCAGAGTTGCCTGGATCGACGATAACGGCAGAATTCAGGTTAACCGTGGTTACAGAATTCAGTTCAAC
>JAFWQC010000104.1 GCA_017509245.1 Clostridiales bacterium
AAAGTTGGAAAGCGCCGGAATCCAACTTTCATTCCATGTTTTCTGGTCCAAAAAGTTGGATTATAAGTTGGAACATTGAATATCCCGAAAGCAACCTCTGAATCATATGCTCGACTCAACGCTCGACTTTTACACCTCGAAAACTCGGACGGGGAGCTGGTTTTCCAACTCCGCGTCCAACATTTAAGGGTAAAAAACTTGGACAAAATGTTGGCTTTTGGCAAAAGACTTCATATCGTACTTTTTCACACCCGAAAAAAGTACGATTTTGCCCTTCGCAAGTTGCGAACCCGTTTTTCGTACTTTTTTGACAGCGAAAAAGTACGATTCAGGCAGTGTATATAATCAGGCTGCAATCCCACACGGTTCATTTTCGGGCGCCCGGAAAAACACCACTTGACACTTTCAGACTATCGCAGTAGTATAGACTACAGGAATAGTCTGGAATAAGAAATGATAAGAAAACCAAAAACAAAACGGGGACTTAACATGAACGAGAAACTTTTTGACAGTGAAGCAAAGGTCATGGAGATCATCTGGGAGAGAGGCGCGCTCTCTGCAAAGGAGATCAGCCTGATCGCAGCAGATACCATCGGATGGAATAAGAACACAACGTATACGGTTATTAAGAAGCTTGAGGCAAAGGGCTTTATCAGACGTGATGAGCCCGGGTTTATCTGCACTCCGCTTGTAAGCAGGGAGCAGATGCAGAAGCAGGAGACCGAGTCGCTGATCAACAAGTTTTACGGCGGGTCCAAGAGGGCTTTGTTCTCGGCGCTGCTCGACAAAGAGGATCTGACTGACGAGCAGGTGGAAGAACTTCAGAGACTGATCGATAAATGGTGAGATAAGATGTTGGGAGAGGTTTGCTACTGGATCTTTAATATGAGCATTATAGCCTCGGTGATGGGGCTGATCGTTATGCTCGTGAGAAAGATCAGGGCGATACCGCGCAGGGTGGCTGTGTTTTTGTGGCTGATTCCGTTCATACGCATGACTGTTCCTTTCGGACTGAACAGCCCGTACAGCCTGATGTCGCTGATATCAAAGCTTACCACTAGAACGGTTACCGTTTATCAGCCGTCAGAAGAGCTCGCGTTCTCCTATACCAATTCGATAATGGCGGCGGAAAGCTACAGCCCGATCACCTACAAGGTCAATCTTCTGGAGAAGGTCTTCGCGGCCGCGGGAGCGGTATGGACGATCGTGGCTCTGGCGATCCTCATTGCACTGGCGATCATATACGCGGCGACCAAGAAGGAGATCAGGGATTCGAGGCTCCTTAAGGAGAATATCTATCTGTCGGACAAGGTCGACAGTCCGGCGGTATATGGTATCTTCAAGCCACGGATAATCCTTCCGTCATCTTATGAGAACAGAGATAACCGCTATGTGATCAGGCACGAGAAGACCCATATCAGGAGGCTTGATAATCTGTGGAGGATATTGGGATTTGCCACTGCTTCAATCCACTGGTTCAATCCGTTCGCGTGGGTATTTCTCAAGGCTTTCCTTGAAGATCTTGAGCTTGCATGCGACGAGATGGCGGTCTCGGGATACGACGCGGAAGAGAGAAAATCATATGCAAGGACACTTCTTGAGTGCACGAGGAGCAAGAGCCTTCTGGTGTCGCCTTTCGGCGGTGCGAAGGTCCGCACAAGGATAGAGAATGTATTGTCCTACAAACGGATGACGGCCTTCTCGGCGGCCGGATTCGCGCTCCTCATCTTGATCATAACGGTCACATTACTTACAAACGCAGCTTAGAAAGGATAAATAATTATGCGCAGGATATTCACTATTGTTCTGATAGTGTCAGTTATTCTAATGTTTTCTTCGTGTGCCCGGAAACCGGACGGCAAAGTCAATGACCCTTTTGACAGGGCCGTATCTGCCAACGAGGCGCTGGAAATCGCGAAAAATTCGGATGTCGTAGTCATCGAGAAAAGCGGATGCACGTCAGGACAGGACGTATGGGACAGATTTTATGCCAGGACTCAGAAAGGCCAGGCGGATTCAGTGCTCTGTGCCCACTATTACACATTGGATAAAGATCATGTGAGCGCGGAGTTATATGAGGAGGAAAAGGATCATTATCCTGTAATGTATCTCTTTATGCTCGATTTTGACGGGAAAGAGTATTCGGTGAAGATCCGCGAGAGCAGCAACCCGGAGAACGAATCCGAAGAGACGTATCAGTATCTCCGGTATTTTGCGGGCAAGGCGCCGGAGACGGCACTTTTCGATTCCTATGAATACTATATTCTGACGGATGATGACAACGTGACGTGGGACGAGATCACGAAGGGCCTCTACAGCTCTGATTCGTCAACTCCGCGATACAGGCATTTAATGGTTTGCGAAAACTTTAAAGGCTGGAAAGGAAACTGATCATGAAAAGTTCCGGATATAGAACATATTGCCTGTGGGCGGCCGCAGGCGTGGTATTACTGTCGTCATATCCGCTGTACATGGGTTTGAAAGTTATATGCCAAATGCAGGAGAACGGGTTCGTACCTTACGACGAATACCCGAAATACATAATTCCGTACACCCCGATAGCTTTAGCCGTTATCTTCGGCGTCCTGATCATGCCGCTGCTGCAAAAGATCACGCGCAAGTTCGACCTGCTCGCAGCTTCTGTTCTGTCACTTGGCGTTTTCTATGCTGCCGAGCGTTATATGGAAAAAGGGATACTCGTCAAATCCAGTTCTTTTGTATCTCTCGAAAGCTGGCAGATGTCACTTTGCTATGTGCCGCCCGAGGAATACAGCACCAGGACCTGGGAAGCGGTGGATGTGCTTCTTGGCGGCTATTCGCCGTATTTCAAGATCCATTTCTACCTGATATCCGTAGTATTAATAATCTCGCTACTGAACTGTCTTTACGGGTTCGCGAAAATGTTCCTTACAGGCAGTTACAAACGGAAGAATGCATTGATCATGCAGGCAATCTCCGCGGTGATCTTTCTTGCGATGTGCATATGGGCGTGCTTTACGGCGTTCTACCGCACGGGCGAGCTCTTTGTAAAGCCGGTGTCCGCGGCCCTGATGATCGTGTTTTTCGCGCTGCTCGGAATAACTGTCGGTATATTCGCAGGTTCTTTAACACAAGGCAAAAAGCCGGTGCTGAGCATCGTCCTGCCCTCCATGACGGCGTTGCTGGTAACTTTAGCGATGTATATCGGTGAGCTGATCCTTCTTAACGGACATCTTTATATCCTGGGGAGGGGATTGTTTTTCGCGCCCATATCGAAAACAGCATTCTCACCGGCCGATATCATGGTCATCCTGGTCTCGGGTGCAGTAACTGCCTTGATTTGTAAAATACTCAACAAACATAAACAAAAATTAAGCACTTCTTAATTTTCGTGAGGTGATTTATCCGGACCTTGCTGATATAATACTCGCATGGAAAAGTACAGAAGCCGTTTCAGCAAAACAGAAAAGAACAGATGGGCAGGCCTTACGATATCTCTTTGTATCGTTGTTGCCTTCTATATGCTCCTTTCGAATCTCGGTAACTTAAAGGGCTTCTTCAATTCTTTCTTCATGATCACTTCAACCGTCATCATCGGTGCCGTGATCGCTTATACGGTAAATCCTCTTGCAGTCCTTATGAACAAGCGCCTTGAGAAGCTGTTCAAGAAGAATAAGAATTATTCGTGGATCATTTCCGCTTCAGTCTCGCTGATCCTCGTCCTCGGTCTTATCGTCGGACTGCTTTTCCTGATATCACCTATGCTCATTGACAACATCACGAACTTTGCAAAGGGTCTGTCAGGGTATATGAACAGCCTGAAGGAGCTGGTTGCGAATTCAGATCTTAACGATGATCTCAAGCTCAGCATAAACGGTTTTATCAATGACCAGGCAGATCTTACAAAGCTCGTAAGCAGGTATGTTCTCGGCAACGACCTTTCCGCCGCAGGTGTTATCAGCTTCTCGGCAGGTACGGTATCGGCCGCATTTAACTTCATTATCGGAATCATACTTGCCTTCTATTTCCTCATCGGAAAGAAGAAACTTCTTGAACTCTTGAACGAATTCTTCAATCTTATCGTTCCTACAAAGCACTACGAGAATTTCAGCAACGTCATGAACAGGCTGAACTCGATCTTCTCGAGATTCATCGTCTGCGAATTGATCGATGCCCTCATCGTCGGTATCGTAAACGCGGTCTTCATGTTCGCGATGAAGATGCCTTATGCGGTCTTCTGCTCGGTAGTTGTTGCACTCTGCAACCTCGCACCGACGTTCGGACCTTTTGTCGGAGCATTCATCTGCGCTGTTATCCTCCTGCTTGCCGAGCCGCAGTTCGTTATACCCTTCCTGGTATTCACGCTCGCACTGCAGCTTATCGACGGTTACGTCATCAAGCCGAGGCTCTTCGGTTCGGCGCTCAAAGTGCCTGCGTTCCTCGTACTTGTTTTCCTTGTTGTCGGAGGAAAGATCTGGGGCGTTCCGGGTGTGCTTCTCGCAATTCCGCTCGCAGCGATCCTCTCATACATCTACAGGCAGATCTGCGTGCCGTGGCTTAGCGCAAGGAAGAAAGCCAAAGACGAAGCCGAGGCGGCAAAGGCTGCGGAAGATAAATCACAAAAGAATATTAAAGCCGGTTAGTATAACGATGCGTCCCAGGGCGCGTCGTTTATTATTATTTTCACGAAAGCATTTCAGGAGAGAAGATTATGTCATTTTGCCCCAATTGCGGTGCACCAATTAAAGAGGGTTCGGTGTGACGAGTTTTGTGGGATTGGTCCTGTCTATTATCGGCACGGTTTTCGCTTTTGTTAAAAATCAGAAGGGCAAGCTCCACTACATTTCTGTCGAATACACCGCTGATGATCTTGTGTCCTATGAGATGGTAAGGGATACGTACAGCTTCAATTGATAAGCGGCCGGTTGCGGTTGTTGTATTAGAAAAATCCTTGAATGTACCATTTCACTCTGAAAAACAGAAAACTGACTACAAAAATGGCAATTTGTAGTCCATTTCCTTTTATTTTTCGCGATTTGGTACATCGGCAGAAGCCGGTGCGCAGCTTGATCGTTTCCTGTGTCAGCACGTTCCTGAAGTCACAAAAACAAAAAATAACCATTTTTAAGATTTGCTGGTGTTTTCTGGCCGGATGTGTTTTAATTATTTTAAACAAAATCAATTATTTTTGTTGGGTGTCTGAGTGGAGTTCGCTTTATATGTAACTATAAAGCCTGTTGTTTCTGTTTTAGAGCGAGGGAACCGGAAATGAAAAAGAACTCACACAAGAATTATGCTGTCGAACTGCTCAGGTTCGTGTTTTTCCTGCTTATCGTTAATTATCACTTTTCTTCTCATTACCTGTATTATGATGAATCGATTAACCTGTTTTGCAGGGGATATATTTCAGATGAATATTTCTTCATGATAACCGGGTATTTCCTGGCACAAGCTGCTTTGAAAACGGACTGGAATCCACTGGTATTCAGTTTTTTGAATGTCTGTAAAAGGATAAAAAAGATTGCCATACCTTATTATTTTTCCTGGCTGTTTTGTTTTATCGGCAAAAACTATACGAACGTAATGCAGGGGTTTGAGGAAAATAATGTTTTCGATAACCTCATGAACAGCTTTTATGAATTGTTCTTTCTTAAGATGCTGGGATTTAAGAAGGGATTCTACAGCAACAGCCTCGGTTGGTTTTTCTCAGCTCTGCTGATAGTGTCTCTTCTGCTGGCTCCGTTGATAGTTAAGTTCAAAAAGCCGTTTCTTCTTTATGTTACGCCTGTTATCGCTTTTGTTGCATATGGTATTCTCAGCCTTGACTACGATTACCTTCATACGCCTACCAAGCTCATCCAGAACACATTCATTATGAGAGGACTGGTGCGGGCTTTTGCGGCGATCAGTCTGGGCTGTTTCTTATACGGATTCGTTAACAGTGAGATGTTTAAAAAGTGGTTGTCCTCGTTCTCGAAAAAAAGGTTGTTTATGCTCAAGATCGGTGATGCGGTTTTGTGGGGACTGATAGTTACCTATTGTGTTTATCCTCACAACAGCATATACGATGAACTTATCACCCAATATGATTACCTTTGTGTCTTTGCGATGGGTATCGCGATGATCCCGGTATTGGCAAATGTGTTTGTTGTAAAGGATGAAACACTTTCCAAAGCAATCCGCCTGCTTGGCAAATTTGCATTTTACGGATATTTCGGGCAGGCAATCTTTTATACGGTTGACCAGTTGGTCTATCAGCTCCCGATAGTTTTATTGTATAAGTTACTGATCCTGCTTGGAAGCGTAGCTGTATTTACTTTTATGCTTTGGGGAATTGATTACCTGATACGGAAAATAAAGGAGCGGAAGTCTTTATCTGCAAGTTAATACAACCGCCCGAAAACTTAATCAGCATTTAAGAATATCTTAATGCTTGTCCCGATATAAAAACGATACACCGTTGATATAATCTAATCATAGCACGGACGGAGCATAGCCGTGTGTTTGGGGAAAATAGCATTGAGAGGAGTAATAGAAATGAATTCCACAAAGAGAATTGCTGCTGCCTTTATGGCAGTGTTGTTTTGCGCATCTGCAGTAGTGACTGCAGGGTGCGGCAAATCGAAGGTCAAGAGTACCAACGATAAGATATCAGAGAATGATGAATGGTATTCCATACAGAAGTTAAGGATCGGTGAAGAGTACACCAAGGACAAGGATATCGACTTTATCTATGCTGACTATGCCGGGCTTTATGAAGGAAAGCCGGTTTACAGTATAAGCGGTCAGTATGTACAGCCTGAAGACGCTTATCTGATGGAGGACTTTGATTATGATTCGCTTACCATAGAGCGCGCCGATATCTACGGGCTTGACGGACAACTTGAGAAGAGTATTGACATACACGGTCTGATCAAGGCAGCCGATTTATTCAAGGTTGACCCTAATGATTATAATGACGTTAAGGACGAGTTCCTGGCACAGATCCATAGCGATGATTCCGGTGATGGAGATTCAGGAGATGATACAGAGACTGTTTCCACGGGAAACGGAACAAATATGTCTGATGAAGAACTGTTTGAGAGGGTCTACCTGACTCCATACTGGTATCTCCAGTCAGATTATGATATCGTCGGCGATAAGCTCTGTGTCAACGTGTATGTTTATATGCAGGCTACGTCTATGACGAGCTTTGGTGAAGAAAAGCACTACAAAGTTGAAATAGATATCAACACTGAGGAGATCGTGTCTTGTACTGAAACGCCGGATTCAGGCAACGGATATGCGATCTCAAATTATAACTTCGACGGTTATAGGGTCAGGATAATCTCCGTTTATGATTACATGACCGACGAAAGCAGTTATACCATCGAGGTTACAGATCCTGACGGTGATTCTCAGACATACGATTTGAGCAAGCTCATAAAAGATGTTGAGATTGATTACGTCGCCGGAATGATGTATCTGGGTGACGGCAAAGCAATCGCCGGTGTTCAGACTGCTTCATACGATCAGAAGGCTTATGAATGTGACCTTAAGACGGGTACATTTAAGGAATATCAGAAGGATATCACAAACTCTTTAAGCGATTTCTATACGACGACTTACATTAGCGGTGTCGGAAACGTTATCGTGGAAGAAGACGGAATTAAGAAGGTTGATATTGATACGGGCACGAAGACTTGCATTTTCTCATTCGATTCCTGCAACATCAACCGTTATGAGACCATAATGATGAATCTTCTCACTATGACGGATGACAAGATCTATCTGGGTTCGTACGGAACTTATTCAGTGGCTGATTATGACGTTTCTTCATCGATCCCGACTCTTTATATTCTTTCCAAAGAAGATAAGAATCCAAATGCCGGTAAGACAGTTCTCCGTGCTACGGTAACCAATTACATTACCCCTGCGGTAAGTGAAGCTGTATGCATTTTTAATGAAACAAGTCCTGATTATTATATTAAGCTCACTGACGAATATTCACTTCAGAGCAAGGCTAGAAGCGGGGAATACTCATGGTCGGATGACAACGCTGAAGAAAAGGCAGCTCAGATCCAGCGCGATCTCGCATATCAGTTATTGTCAGATCTCAAGAACGGTGACGGTCCTGATCTTATCTTCGGTTACGGAGTCGAGTCCCAGTTTAACAACAGTGAGTATCTGCTTGATCTGAAGAGCGAGATAGGAACAGAAGGACTTTTCGACAGCATCATAAAAGCTTCCGAAACAAACGGAAAGATCTATCAGTATCCTCTTGCTTTTGTTATCGAAGGCATCCTTGTTGACAAGGCCGATGTTGCAGAAGACCAGTGCGGATTCACATATGACCAGTATAAGGATTTTGTCTCAGGTGTATGTAATGGTGAAGATCCTATAAATTATGACCAGATCGATTATTTCAACATCGGGTTCCGTCGATTCGTAGATAAATGCATTGGCGGCAAAAAAGTCGATTTCAACAATGACGAGATCAAAACGCTTGCTGAGTATGTGTCTGAGAATGTTATAAAACGCCCTCAGGATGAAACATATGATTATTTTGAGCCGGTTGAGTATGGCACGTGGACTGCAAGTTTTGAGAGCAACATTACGATCTATCAGTTGATGAATAATTATGCTGACAGCCTTGAACACCTGAAGATTATGGGCGCCCCGTCTATTGACGGAAGCGGTCCGTCACTGTCGGTAACGTCTTTTGTCGGAGTTTCTGCTCATACCGGTGAGAAGGAAGCATGCATTAATTTCGTAAAGGGCCTTTTGAATGATGATGTACAGCAAGCGTTTGCCGAGAAGGGCGGTGAAACGCCTGTATGCAAGGCAGCTTTTGAGGCAACAGCCCAAAGAGCTATAGTTAACTACAACTTTGTTTTCGAGAAGTATTCAAAATCATATGGTTCTGACTTCGATATCAAGGATAGCGGAATGCCCTGGCACAGGGTCAATCCTTCGCTTGTTGAAGATTATGAATCAATAATCGATTCGTGCTCCGGACTGGTAATGTCCGAACCCGGAATCGCATTGATCATTGACGAAGAGATGCCTGCATATTTTACAGGTCAGAAATCTCTGGATGAGGTTATCAAGATCATCGAAAACAGAGCTCAGACAATGCTCGACGAAAGAGGATAAGACTGAGGGAATGTGAAAATTCCTGTTGACTTTTCGCGCAATCAGTATTATTTTTGTCATAACAATCAAACCGTTGAAGCGGAGATAAAGATAGTAAAAGGCCCTACAGAGAGCTTCCGATGCTGAGAGTGAAGCGGGAACCGGATTATCAAATGGACCGCGGAGGGTGCATTAAATGTGCAACGTCAGACTCGCGTAAGCAGTCCGGGATATGTTGGTATCCTTAGAGTGTGCGTCTCACAAACGCAAAGCCAGGGTGGCACCGCGGATTATGTTTAATTCGTCCCCGGCAGGAACACTATAATTCCTGCCGGGGATTTTTTATTTCCGGCAGACCAACCGGAAGGAGAAAAAGAACATGATCAAAACAGCAATCGAGAAGATCGTAAACAAGGAAGACCTTACTTACGAAGAGGCGTACGAGACAATGAACGAGATAATGGGCGGTATGTCAACATCCACCCAGAACGCAGCATTCCTTGCAGCTTTGTCCACAAAGAGTGCAAGATTTGAGACGATCGATGAGATCACAGGATGCGCTGCCGCAATGCGTGAGCACGCAACCAAGGTCGACAAGGGCGACATGGAGGTCCTTGAGATCGTTGGAACAGGCGGAGACAGGGCAGGAAGCTTTAACATCTCCACAACATCGGCATTTATCGCTGCAGCAGCCGGGATCAAGGTCGCAAAGCACGGCAACCGCGCAGCATCTTCCAAGTCAGGCACGGCTGACTGCCTTGAGGCTTTGGGCGCAAACATCAGCTTAGAGCCCGACAAGTGCGTTGAGCTCCTTAAGAGTGTCGGCTTCTGCTTCTTTTTCGCGCAGAAATATCACACATCAATGAAGTATGTCGGACCCATCCGTAAGGAACTCGGATTCAGAACCGTATTTAATATACTGGGACCTTTGACGAATCCCGCGACACCTGATTTCTACCTGCTCGGAGTTTACGACCAGTATCTTGCTGAGCCCGTTGCGCATGTATTGAAGTCACTTGGTGCCAAGAGAGCACTCGTCGTTTACGGTGAGGATAAGCTCGATGAGATCTCCGGTTCTGCCGAGACTTATGTCGCTGAACTCAAGAGTGACGGATCCATCACCACATATGAGATCAAGCCTGAGGATTTCGGATTTACAAGATGCACCAAAGATGACATCGCAGGCGGCACACCTGAAGAGAACGCCGCAGTAACAAGAGGAATCCTCGAAGGCAGCATCACTGATGCAAGAAAGAATGTCGTATGCATGAATGCCGGCGCCGCTATCTACGCTGCAGGCAAGGCAAAGACGATCGAGGAAGGCGTAGGCCTTGCAAAATACCTCATCGAGAGCGGCAGAGCATTGGAAACACTTAACAGATTCGTTGAAGAATCAAACAGGTAATAAACGGAAGGTCATCTTATGGCAGATATTCTCGAACAGATCGCTGAGCACAACAGGATGATATATCTCGACAGAAAGCTCGAGGTGTCGTGCTCGAAAATGACGGACATGGCATATGCCATGCCCGGAACGGGTTTTGCATTCGAGAACAAGCTTAAAGAAGCCGGTATTAGCTTCATCTGCGAGTGCAAGAAAGCGTCGCCTTCAAAGGGCATCATCGCTTCCGACTTCCCGTATCTTGATATCGCGAAAAGCTACGAGACGGCAGGCGCTTCATGCATCTCGGTCCTCACTGAACCCAAGTGGTTCATGGGTTCTTTGGACTACCTTGAGGAGATCGCTTCGGAGGTAAGCATTCCGGTTCTGCGCAAAGACTTTACGATCGACGAGTACATGATCTATGAGGCGCGCGCGAAAAGAGCTTCCGCGGTCCTCCTCATCTGCTCCATCCTTGATGCAGACACGCTCGGCAGATACATAAGGATCTGTGATGAGCTTGAGCTTACTGCTCTTGTCGAAGCACACGATAAAAATGAGTGCGACATGGCATTGGGTGAAGGAGCAAGGGTCATAGGAGTAAATAACCGTAATCTGAGGGATTTCACAGTGGATCCGTCCAACTGTTTAAGACTCAGGGAATATGTGGGTGACAAGGCTCTCTTTGTTGCCGAGAGCGGTGTTAAGACACGTGAAGATGTTGAGGCACTTGAGAAGGAGGGCGTTGATGCCGTTCTCATAGGTGAATCCATGATGAGAGCTGAAGACAAGACAGCTTTCCTGAATTCATTGAAAGGAATCAAGTGATGTTCGGTACTGAGATAAAGATCTGCGGACTTACCCGTGTGGAAGACATCATTGCCGTAAACAGGTACGGTGCTGACTATGCAGGTTTTGTTTTCTGCAAGAAATCCAAACGGTATATAGATTCCTACAAAGCCGGTGAGTTGATAGATCTTCTGAGGTCTGATATAACAACTGTCGGTGTCTTTCTGGACGAACCCCTGGACAATGTCATCTCAGCCGCACGAATAAGCGGAGTGCAGATGATCCAGCTCCACGGACATGAGTCTGATGAATATGTCGAGTACGTAAGAAGAACACTCGAAAGACCTGTTATCAAGGCTTTCAAGGCAGATGAGGAAGGTGCTCTCGAGAGAGCTTTAAAGTCTAATGCCGATTATGTCATGATCGATTCAGGTGCAGGCTGCGGGAAAAAGTTCGACTGGAATATCCTTAAAGGCTTTAAGAGGGATTATTTCCTTGCAGGAGGTCTCGATCCGGAATCAGTCGCTGATGCTGTAAGCATGCTGGAGCCCTTCGCGGTCGATGTAAGTTCCGGTGTTGAGACAGACGGCCTTAAAGATGAAGAGAAGATAGAGAAGTTTATTAAAGCGGTAAAGCACGGAGGTAAATATGCCTGAGTCAAAAGGAAGATTCGGAATCCACGGCGGACAGTACATCCCCGAGACTCTGATGAACGCGGTAATCGAGCTTGAAGAGGCTTACAACCACTATAAGAATGATCCGGAGTTCAATAAGGAATTAACTGAACTCTTAAATGAATATGCCGGACGTCCGTCCAATCTTTACTATGCAGAGAAGATGACCAAAGATCTCGGCGGCGCAAAGATCTACCTTAAAAGAGAAGATCTGAACCACACCGGTTCCCACAAGATCAACAATGTATTGGGTCAGGCACTCCTCGCAAAGAAGATGGGCAAGACGAGACTCATAGCCGAGACAGGCGCAGGCCAGCACGGTGTTGCAACGGCAACCGCCGCAGCGCTCTTCGGAATGGAATGCGTCATCTTCATGGGCAAGGTCGACACGGAGCGCCAGGCGCTGAACGTATACAGAATGAAGCTCCTCGGAGCTGACGTTATCCCTGTTACGTCCGGTACGGCGACGCTTAAGGATGCCGTATCCGAGTGCATGCGCGAATGGACTACAAGAATAGACGATACACACTACTGTCTCGGATCGGTCATGGGTCCCCATCCGTTCCCGACGATCGTAAGGGATTTCCAGGCTGTTATCTCGCGCGAGTCCAAGGCGCAGATGCTCGAGAAGGAAGGCCGCCTTCCTGATTATGTTCTCGCATGCTGCGGCGGCGGTTCCAATGCGATCGGATCCTTCTATCACTATATTGAAGATAAGGACGTCAAGCTCATCGGCTGCGAAGCTGCAGGCAGGGGCATCGATACATTTGAGACCGCAGCTACGATCAACACTGGTAAGCTCGGCATTTTCCACGGCATGAAATCTTATTTCTGCCAGGATGAATACGGCCAGATCGCTCCCGTTTATTCGATCTCTGCAGGTCTCGATTATCCGGGCATCGGTCCTGAGCACGCTAATCTACATGATACCGGCAGAGCCCAGTATGTTGCGATCACCGATGATGAGGCAGTAAATGCCTTTGAATATCTTTCCAGAATGGAAGGCATCATCCCGGCAATCGAATCGGCACACGCAGTTGCACACGCGATGAAGCTTGCACCCACTCTCGGCAAGGACAAGATAATGGTCGTAACGATCTCCGGAAGAGGCGACAAGGACTGCGCTGCCATCGCCCGTTACAGAGGGGAGGACATCAATGAGTAATACAGCAAAAGCATTTGAGAACGGCAAGGCGTTCATTGCATTCATTACATGCGGAGATCCTGATCTTGAGACGACGGCAAACTGCGTTGTCGAGATGCAGAAGGCAGGAGCTTCACTTATCGAGCTCGGCATCCCTTTCTCCGACCCTACTGCTGAAGGTCCGGTCATTATGGAAGCAAGTCTCCGCGCGCTCGAAAACGGATGCACCACAGATAAGATCTTCGATATGGTAAATCGTCTCCGCACGGAACTCGGTGTAACGATCCCCATGGTCTTCATGACATACGCGAATGTAGTTTTCTCTTACGGCATAGAGCGCTTCTGTAAGAAGTCATCCGAATGCGGCATCGACGGCATCATCCTGCCGGATGTGCCTTATGAGGAGAAGGATGAGTTTGACGGGATCTGCAAGCAGTACGGCGTAGACCTCATATCACTTATCGCACCCACTTCCCATGAGCGTATCGCCATGATCGCCAAAGAAGCATCAGGCTTCATCTACATCGTATCAAGCCTCGGTGTTACGGGTGTCAGGAGCAGTATCACGACAGATATCCCGTCCCTCTGCGCAGCTGTTAAGGCTGCAACGGACGTTCCGTGTGCTATCGGCTTCGGAATCTCCACTCCCGAGCAGGCTGCAACGATGTCAAAGAGCGCTGACGGCGTTATCGTGGGATCTGCGATCGTAAAGATCATAGCCGAATACGGAAAAGATGCTCCCGCTAAAGTGGGTGAGTATGTGAAGTCGATGGTTGATGCGATCGGGTGATAGCAGTGCATGAAGCCAACGGTTGACTCGAGCGGACGGTTTTCGCGCACCAAATAACAAAATGACTGATAAATGCAGGAGGACACGCGTGTCCTCCTGTTGTTTTTATGCGTTTACTCAGGAAGTGTCCTTACCTTTGATGGTGTAAGATAGTACTATCCCATCGTAAGGAGGTACAGGAAATGGACCAGATAAAGATCGGAGCTTTGCTTAAGGAATTAAGAAAAGACAACAATCTTACTCAGGAACAGATCGCCGACAGGTTCGGTGTATCTCAAAGATCCGTATCGCGGTGGGAAAACGGAAATACGATGCCGGACATCAGCATCCTGATAGAGCTTGCCGACTTCTACAATGTTGACCTTCGCGAGATATTAAAAGGCGAAAGGAAGGCAGAGAATATGGACGCAGACTTAAAAGAAACACTGGAAATGGTGGCCGATTACACGAATAAAGAGAAGAAGAAGATAGCAAAGTCTCTTATTATCAAGATAGGCGTTACCGCACTGGCATTTGTATTGCTCGGAATAATCGTTCTTTTCCGTCTTGAGAGTAACTGGTGGTGGCATCAGACAGCTGAGTTATGCCTTATACTCGGCATTACTTATCAGGTCTTTAATGTCATCGAGCTCTTGCAGCTTACGGGAAAGGTCGGCAAAAAGGATCAGGGTAAATGCATCGCGATCACGATAATTGTCTTCATAGCGTTGAATATACTGGTTATAGCGCTGGAGCATTTTGGGTGAGTATTATACCGGGCCGGATGAACGGCTTGCTCAGGGCACCTCAGGCCGGGGTGCTCTTTTTGTGACGGCATCAGGGCGCCTCGTGACGCGAAAAGTTCAGATTTCCCTGCAAAGTTCCGGGCATAGCCGGAACTTTTACCGGAAGTTTTGGGGTAAAAGTGGCATTTTTCCCTGCAAAGTTCCGGGCATAGCCGGAACTTTTACCGGAAGTTTTTGAGGGCATTTTTTTATCGTTTCCTGCAATTATGATATTTGCCTTTGAGAGTTTCGCCTTTTGATTGAAATGCCCCCCTTATTTTTATATAATAACAACTCGGAAACTTTATTTCATTCCACTAACAAATTCCTTGAAAGGAAAGGAGAAATAGACATGATTTATTCAACAGAGATCAAGAACATGTGCTCTGTTCATCAGGGTGTTCATCACGGTGCCGCACCGATCCCTGAGGAAGCAAAGTGGGTAAGCTCCA
>JAFWQC010000105.1 GCA_017509245.1 Clostridiales bacterium
GTTGGAACAAGAGCAGGGTTTTATAAAAACACATTCGTTGATTATGAATTATATGACGGCAGATAAAGGATGAATGCCAGTTGTTAGGCAAAGTGTATTTGGGGGTAATAGCTGATGTTTGATGAATTAAGGGAAGAAGTGTTGCGTAAGTTGAAAAGCGGTAATAAACCAACAGGTATATATGACTTGCTGGTCCAATACAAGCAAGCAGGAATGGATAAAGAGACCATGAATAATGTGTTGGAATCTATTAGAGCCGAAATGAGTGAACTTGGTGAAGAAGAGTTGGAAGATGTGATAATTGACTATATGGATTACGTTCTCGGTTTTTGCTCTCCAATGTGGAATTTGTATCCGGAACTGGATTTTAAAAAGTCTGTTATGTTGTCAGTAAAAGATATAAAGCGAACAAAAAACGAGTATGACATCTCATTTATAAAATATACCGATCACGTATCTATATTAATAGATAATAAGACTCATGAATATGAAGCCCCTAGTCGTTGGAGTTTAACAAAGGGATGTGGCATGTATCCGATAATTGTTGTTGTTGATTGTAAAAATAGACTGATTAGTAGGATTACTGCATCTTTAACTAAGATTATGACATCAAAGTTATTTGTACCCCTAGATAATTCTCAGAACGGAGATGTAATAGTTGATACAAGTGTTTTCACAAATTTTAATGATCATATTAATGTTCTACATGGATACAGTGTATTCATCCATGAGGGACACTTAATTTTTTGTTTTGGCGATAATCCAAAACCTGCAAAAACATATCGAAATGGAAGATTGGAGTTGTTGATTGATAATTGTAACCAGATTGTCGGCTTTTCGATTTGCGATTTGACAGAAGATGAAATCATGATGCTAAACAGCATACCAGTTGAATGATTTGTTAAATCTATAGTGAGATTTTAGATACGTATACCATAATAAGTTATTTGTGAAAGATACTTTCTGTAAGGAAAAGAAATACATGCTAATCCGGAGGAATAATCTGTGAGTGCCAGTTTTGATATACTCCCGACTGAAAATACAAGAATTGATTGTAAGACATTAATTGAAGAGTCTATTGAAAAGTTTCAGCGCTTTCTGAAACGTAACGGGATAGAAAAGGATTTTAGTGTTTCTGCTTTGGAATTTAAGCATGAGGGTGAAGAAGTCCACGTCCCGGAATATTTATCTATGGATGAAGATAGTTACACTGTACTGATAGTTAATGATGTGGGTGAGATCTACATCTTTTATCACAAAGTTAGTGATCTGGACGCTGAGTGTTGGAATGAAGACTTGTTATCTAATGAAAATGCTAAGCAGCATGAAAAGGAAATACGCCGGTTTTTGAGCTCAGGCTATTTCTGGGAGGTTAAAAAGACCATGTCTCAGCCACCTCTGGTCTGTTTATACTATGGATTTGTTTCGATGGTTATCGCAAATCATTCTAAAGGTCTGGTCTATTCAGACGATGGTGCATGGGATTATTCCTCTATGCCGATGGGATACAGTGAATTTGAATTGTCTTATCCGGATATGAATAAAGTCAGTTCAAATGAATTGTCGGAAAATATCCGGCGATGGATCAATGCTTTGAAATAATTGATTTTGCTTTGATTCTCATATGTCAAAAAATGAGAAGTCCCTGTTCCTTGTCCGTGAATGCGGGTAATTATATAATTTCCTTATTAGTTTCCATGTTGAAAGGAGCATATCATGAATATTGCCAGTACTCCTTCGCACCGTATTGGTGAAGCATTAGTTAGAGTTGTTGATAAGAACGGCAATCCCGTTGCTGATAAGGATCTTGTATTGAATCAGAAGTCACATGAGTTCCTGTTTGGTTCCGGAGCTTTTGATTTCCTTGAATATGAAGGTAAGAAGGGTGATCCGGATAGACTTGAGAAGTGGCTTAAGATGTTTAATTACGGAACGCTTCCTTTCTATTGGGGCTTTTATGAACCTAAGGAAGGCAGTGTCGAATTTGAGAGTCGTATGGAAGCTGCAAAGATCCTTAAGTCAAATAATGTAACCATAAAGGGTCATCCGCTTTGCTGGCATACGGTTTGCGCTGACTGGCTTATGGAATATCCTGATGAGGTTATCTTTGATAAGCAGCTTGCCAGGATCAACAGGGAAGTTACGGCATTTAAGGGCGTTATCGATATCTGGGATGTTATCAATGAAGTAGTTATCATGCCTGTTTTCGATAAGTACGATAATGCGGTTACAAGACTATGCAAGAGATATGGTCAGGTTGGGCTTGTAAAAGAGGTTTTCGCTGCCGCAAAGGCTGCAAATCCGGACGGAACTTTCCTTATCAACGATTTCAATACATCGCCAAAATATGAGGAGCTGATCGAGAAGTGTCTTGATGCAGGCGTTGAGTTCTCAGCTATCGGCATCCAGTCACACCAGCATCAGGGATACTGGGGCAAGGAGAAGCTTTATGATGTGCTGAAGAGATTTTCGAGATTCGGCATACCGATACATTTTACGGAGAATACATTGGTATCTGGAACGCTTATTCCTGAATACATTGAAGACTTGAACGACTGGCAGGTTACTGAGTGGCCTACCACACCTGAGGGCGAGGCCAGACAGGCTGAGCAGTGGGAAGAGATGTACAGGATACTTTTTGCTGATCCTAACGTTAAGGCAATTACCGGATGGGATTTTGCTGACGGTGCATGGCTCAATGCTCCGAGCGGCCTTGTAACAACCGATAACAGAAGCAAGCCTGCATATGATAAGCTCCTAAGTCTTGTTAAGGGTGAGTGGTGGACAAAGGACGAGACCATTCATACTAACAGCGAAGGTATTGTTTCTGTTAAGGGTACTAAGGGCGCTTATGAGATCTCAGGTGCCGAAGGCATCATCACTCTCGGTTCAGAACCTTCTGAAACTACTGTCGTTCTCGGCTGATCAGATCTTCCAGTGATCAGGATATAACATGATATACTCGGGCTTTGCGAGTCTCTCATCAATGAGGAGCGCGAAGCCCGTATCCGTTTCCGTGCGGATGACGCGGCCGACTGCCTGAAGGACTTTCTGCCATCCCGGGAAGCGGTATGCGAATGAGAATCCGTCGCCGAACTGTTCTGAATAATAGTTGGACAGGATCTGGCGCTCGGGAGTGATCTTGGGCAGACCGACGCCGACAATGACTACGCCCGTAAGCCTGTCTCCGACAAGGTCTATTCCTTCGCCGAAGTGTCCGCCAAGAACGGCTGCACCTATAAGGAGTCCGTTATAAGGCTCTTTGAAGCATTGCAGGAAGCTTTCCTTCTCAACATTTGTCATGTCCTGTATCTGTGCGATTATCTTGTAGTTGGGATTGCCCCTTCTTGTAAGTTCATCCTTTATTCGCGGCATTATCTGGTTCAGATATTCGAATGAAGGGAAAAAGATCATGTGATTGCCGGTCCTGCCGTCAAGACAGTTAGTGATCCTTGATACCAGATCTTCCTGGGTAAGTGAGCGGTTCTTGTATGTGGTCGAGATGTCAGAGTCTATCTCGATCTCTAGATTTTCGGGCGGGAAAGGCGAGGGCAGTCTTAGAAATGACGAGTAATCGCAGTCAGGACCGACCAGACAGTTGCGGTAGTATTCGTAGGGCGTGAAGGTTGCCGAGAAGAATATGACTGACAGTCTGTCCTTGATTATGTAATCAAGTTTTGAAGCGCAGTCCAGGCAATCGAGGGTAAGCGTGATGTCGCCGTTTTCCCTTGAAGCCGTGGTTATATATGCATTGTTGAAGTATTGCTCGAGAACGGTAAGGAAGAATCTGGCCTCGAAGAAGAACTTCATGGCAGTCCTTCTGCATTGGCCCTGTTCAAGGTTGTCCAGCACAGGTGACAGGTTCCTTATCGTGAACCAGAGCTTGGCATAGAGCTGCCTTGGAGGCTGTCTCATCGCCTCCCAGTTCTCTGTCATCAGGACTTTGTGCTCATCAGCTTCTTCAAGGATCTTGAAGCATGAACTTGATGAATCAAAGCACGTTCCGATGTTTACAAAGTAGTTCCTCAGCTGGTGAAGCATCGTCTCTATCTTGGTGTTGCGTCCCTTGAAGTCGTTCATCATCTCGTCGATGAGACTTAATGAGAATGAAGCAGAAAACATCTCGCGTCCTCTGTCGATCATGTTATGTGCCTCGTCGACAAGAACCGCGACTCTCTGGTTGCCCGGTTCTTTTGATATCAGCGATACTCTGGGCCCGAAAATATGGTTGTAGTCTCCTATTACGACCGTGCAGTAATTCATGGTGTCGATCATGAACTCGTGCGGGCAGATGCCGTGCTTTAATGCTATCTCCGTGATCTTCTCGGGTGTTATCTCATCAAGTACCAGCGATTCCTGCAGTGCATCTTTGAGCTTGCCGTAGTAATCTTTTGCAAGCGGGCAGAACTTAGCGTCGCACTCGGTGCCGTAAGGGCACATCTTCTCCTTGGATCTTAAAGTGATCGACCTTATTAGAAGGCCGGACTTTCTCATCTGGTTTATTGTGGCTTCGGCAACGCCTCTGGTTGCTTCTTTTGCTGTCAGGTAGAAGATCTGGTCATATCTGTTCTTCACAAGACCTTTTATGGCGGGGTAGAGGACGGATACGGTCTTGCCGATGCCTGTCGGCGCCTCAACAAAGAAAGCTTCTCCGGAATTAAGAGCCAGAAGAGCTTTCTTCATGAATTCCTTCTGCCCCGGTCTTATGGTATCAAACGGGAATTTGATCTGAGAGGTCGAATCGATAAGGCTGTTATGGTAATCCAGAAGGCCCTTTGCGAAAATACAATACTCCGCGCAGACATCTTCCCAGTACTTTTCGGCTTCCTCGAAAGTCATGGTGTAAGTGTTTTCGAAGCTGTCAAAGGTAGTGATGGAGACATATCTTAACGTCAACGAGATATCCAGAACATCTGAATTTGTAAGCAGATACATTGCACCGTAGAGCTTTAGCTGGGTAACGTGTTCAGGACGGACCAGCGCATCAAAGCTCTCCTTTGTGGAGTTAAATGACTTGATCTCAAAAAGCCTCGGCGGTTTTCCGGGATTAGCGAGCATCGCATCGAACCTTCCGTTAACGGAAAGCGTGAGACCTGAATCGGAGATGTAGTCGTAAACAAGCAGCTCTTCGGTTACTACAACGTCTCCATAAGCTTTTTTGAGGCCAGCGAAAACCTTCTGGTGAAGCCTTGTGCCTTCAACTCCTGAAACCGACCCGTAAGAACCGCCGGCAAGGTTGCCGCGGCGCGAAACATAGGAAGCCAGGTCTGTAACGGAGACATTGATCTTATTCATAAAAAGATTATAACGCAACGATGCTCCATATCCTTATTGAAAATTGAAGCCCTATGTTATAAAATCTAACCCGCACGCAGATGTGGTGGAATTGGCAGACGCGCTAGCTTCAGGTGCTAGTGGGAGCAATCTCGTGCGGGTTCAAGTCCCGCCATCTGCACCAGATTCTTTATTTAAGCCCCTGAGCAGATCGATGCTTTGGGGCATTTTTATAACCATTTGCCTTGAAATTGCCTGCCACGCTCTTTGCTTGTCAAAAATGTTTGTTTATAATTCGGCTGGGAATAATTTTTTGGGGAGGCAGGAATTTATGAGTAAAAATCAGAAGATAGAGTGGATAACCACGGGCGTATTCATTGTTGTCTTTGTCAGTCTGATGTTCGCGGTCATTCAGAATTATGACGCATGGGGAAATAGTCCCGTGTCTGCTGCGGAAGTTATCTTAATGGTTGCAGTCATTATCACAGGTGCAGTCTGGCTGATAAATTATTATGTTAAGACTATCCTGGCCTTAAAACGCAGAACAGAGCCGCGCTTTGTGGGTTTTGTCTGGCTTTTGGGCCCCTGGGTCATTACAGCAGCCGCTTCGTTTCTTCCCAAAGTATTGAGGAATAACGGCAACGGATCCGGTTTAACAGGTTTCCTGTCGGTAGCCGGGATATTTCTGATGGTTGTGCTGATAGTCTTCTATTTCTACATGTTCTTTGGTAAGCGCACCATGTGGGTAAGCCTGGTGCTCTACTGTCTTGCGGCTTTTGTTTTCGCGCTCGTAAGGGAAGATATGGAACACATGCATTATTTCTATCTGACGTGCTTTCTGCCTTTTGTCGTAATCGGTTATCTGGAGATGTTTATCAGAAATAAACGTCTGGCGCGTTCAAAGTGACCTCAAAATGGGGATTTTGTCCCAATAATTCCGGTTGCTTATATGCCTTGATAATATATAATACTTGCGTCATTTATATGAGAGGCTGACCATGATTTATTTCGATAACAGTGCGACAACATTTGTTTCTGACAAAGTCAGGGCTAAGATCCGGGAATTAATGGAGGATGAAGTATCCGCCAATCCGGGAGCTCTTCACAGGCTCGGAAACCATGCAATGGATCTCTACGAAGGTATCAGGAAGGAAACTGCTGATATCTTAGGTGCCAAGCCTGATGAGATCTTCTTTACGTCCTGTGCCACTGAAAGCGCAAACACTGCCATAAAGGGCTATATGAGCCGCAATAAAAGGGCGGGCAAGGCTGTTATCTCAACAAGGACTGAACATAAGGCTACTTTGGAAAGCCTTGAATATCTTGCATCTAACGGATATGAGATCAGGTATCTTAAGACAGGTCTTGACGGCAAGCCTGTAATGGAAAGCCTTGAAGAAGAATTAGGGAAGGGTGATGTTGCCCTTGCATGCTTTACTCTCGTCAACAATGAGACTGGCGCAATCATGCCTTATGAACTGGTTTTCAAGACCATAAGGACTTTATCGCCCACAACTGTGATCTATCTTGATTGTGTTCAGGCGTTAGGGAAGATGCCTGTTAATCTTGCGTCCATTGGTGCTGATATGTGTTCCTTCTCAGGACATAAGATACATTCGGTAAAGGGAAACGGCATTCTTTATGTTAAGAAGGGTGTCAGGATCGACCCGCTTATCGTTGGTGGCGGACAGCAGGACGGAATGCGTTCCGGTACACAGAGTGCCGTGCTTGCAGGAGCTTTCCTTGAAGCTTTGAAGGAAGTGTCTGAAGGTATTGAAGAAGGCCTTTCCAATGTCAGTAAGATCAATTCTTACCTGAGGAAAGAACTCACTGCCAGAGGCGCTGTGATACTTTCACCTGATGATGCGCTTCCTTATGTTCTGAATGTTTCGTTCAAGGGTTTTGAATCCGAGACAATGCTCCATTGTCTTGAGATCTACGATATTTACGTTTCCACTGTTTCCGCTTGTTCTGCCAAATCCAAGAAGGTTTCTTATGTCCTTCTTGAGATGGGCGTGGACCGCAAGACTGCGGCGAATGCCGTAAGGCTCAGTTTCTCCAGGTATAATACTATGGATGAGGCTGAAGAGTTCATAAAGCGTGTCGATGAGATATACGATCAATTTCTGGTGAAGTGAGGAAGATATAATGGCTAATGTCCTTTTGGCGAGAATGGGTGAGATAACCCTCAAAGGCCTTAACAGAGGTTCATTTGAGATCCAGCTAAAGAGCAATCTGAAGTACAGGCTCAAGCGTTTTGGCAATCTGAAGATCTATCAGAGTCAGAGCAGGATCTGGATCGAACCCAAGGAAGAGGAAAATCCGAATTTTCAGAGCCTTGCGCAGGCTGAGGACATCATGAAGGCTGTATGCCAGGTTTTCGGAATCGTATCAGTAAGCCTTGCAAGAAAGTTTGAAGGTGACTTCGAATCAATTAAGGAGAATGCCGTTGAGTTCGTAAGAGAGCTTCTTGAGCGCAATCCTGACTATAAGACCTTCAAGGTCGAGAGCAAGCGCGGAAATAAGACTTTCCCGATGACATCGCCTGTTATCTGTGATGAACTGGGCGGTCATTTGCTGGACACTTTCCCGGAATTAACGGTCAAAGTAAAGAATCCTGACTTTATCGTCAATGTTGAGATCCGTGAATCCAACTATGTCTATGTTGGCAAGATGATGGCCCACAGAGGACTTCCTGTCGGCACATGCGCAAGAGGCATGCTCCTTTTGTCAGGCGGTATCGACAGCCCTGTAGCCGGCTTCATGATGGCTTCCCGCGGAATGCCCTTAGATGCCGTATATTTCCATTCACATCCTTACACGAGCGACATGGCCAAGCAGAAGGTTATAGACCTTGCAAAGATCGTATCGGGTTATTCCGGCCGCATGACGCTTCACGTTGTTAACTTTACTCAGATCCAGCTCGATCTTTACAAGCATTCACCGCAGGACATGCTTACAGTAACCATGCGCCGTGTAATGCTTCAGATAGCAGAGCGCCTTGCTCAGAAGTACGACTGCAAGTGTCTTATTACAGGAGAAAGCCTTGGTCAGGTTGCATCACAGACCATGGAAGCTATCGCAGCGACCAATGAAGTCGTAAAGATGCCTATATTAAGACCGCTTATCGGTCTGGATAAGCAGGCTACATGTGACATTTCCAGGGATATAGGAGCTTTTGAGACATCTATACTGCCTTATGAGGATTGCTGCACTGTATTTGTTGCAAAACATCCAAAGACACACCCTCATCCTGAGGATATAATCGAAGCAGAAAAAGACCTCGATATCGAATCACTGGTAGAAGCAGGAGTTTTGGGCACTGAAGACATAGTTATCGATCCGTTCTGATTTATCTGACGGGGATAGGAGCAAGATTTGAGGATAGGAAAGCTTACTGACGAGCAGCTGGAATCCCTGGTTCTTTCCAGACTTCCAAAGCTGTCAAGTAAAACCCTCTCGGGTGCCGGAATAGGCGCCGACTGTGCATGGCTTAAGACAGGCGATAATCTTCTTGTAACATCTTCTGATCCCATCACTGCGGGCGGAAGCGAGTCAGGAACACTTGCGATCCATGTATCCTGTAATGACATTGCTGCATGCGGTGTTAAGCCTACCGGCATTCTGATCGTAATTATAGCGCCGCCGAGCGCCACGGAGGAAGAGATCGTCTCTATCGTCGATCAGGCGAGCCGTGAAGCAGGCAAACTTGGCGTGGATATCGTCGGCGGTCATACAGAAGTGTCAGACTGCGTCAACAGATTTGTCGTAATCTCCACTGCTTTCGGCGTTGTTGAGAAGGGCAGCCCCGTCCCGTTGGGACATGCAAAGCCCGGCGATAAACTGATCATCACAAAGACTGCTGCCATAGAGGGAAGCTTTATTGCTGCCAATGAGCACAGTGACAAGCTTGAAGGAAAAGTGCCCGCTGAATATATCTCCGAAGCAAAGACTTACGGAGAACTCATTTCTGTAGTCAGGGAAGGCACCATCCTTGGTCCTTTGGCATCTTCGGTAAATTCCTTGTCTTATGAGGGTTTCCCCAGATCCTGTGTTAACCTCATGCATGACGTGACTGAAGGCGGAGTTGAGGGAGCGGCTTTTGAGATGGCTGATTTCTCCAAGACCGGAGTTACTCTTGATCAGCGCCTTGTGCCGTTTACGGATTGCTCCAGAGCAATCTGCAGTGCATTGGGACTTAATCCATACAGGCTCATCTCTTCAGGTGCCCTCATGATAGCTTCGTCTGAGCCTGACAGGGTCATCGAAGCACTTTCAAAAGTAGGCATAAAGGCTACTGTTATCGGTGAATTCACCGATCCTTCCGAGGGCGCGAAAATTATCTGCCCTGACGGAACCGTCTGCCCGATGCCCGCACCGTCGGCTGACGAGATTTATAAGATATAAATCAACTTTTCCTGAACGATTTTTCGCTTGATTGAACAGGGTCCTTATAATAAAATAGAGCGCGTGAATTATTATCCAGGAGGATTTATATATATGTACGACCACATTAAGGCTGAGGATTCTGAAGTCTATTCCGCAATAATGCAGGAGATCGGACGTCAGAGAAGCAAGATCGAGCTTATCGCATCCGAGAACATGGTTTCTGAGGCAGTACTCGAAGCTGCAGGTTCTCCTTTGACAAACAAGTATGCAGAGGGTTACCCGGGAAAGCGTTATTACGGCGGATGTGAATATGTGGATATCGTTGAGCAGCTCGCTATCGACAGAGCAAAGCAGCTCTTCGGCGCTGAGCACGTTAACGTACAGCCCCACTCCGGTGCACAGGCTAACACAGCGGTTTACTTTGCTATCCTCGAACCCGGTGATACGATCCTCGGCTTGGACCTTTCACACGGTGGTCACTTAACTCATGGTATGAAGATCAACGTTTCCGGCAGAACTTATCATTCCGAGTTCTACCAGGTAGACGAGAAGACACAGATGCTTGATTATGATGCAATCAGAGCAAAGGCTCTCGAGTGCAAGCCTAAGGTTATCGTAGCAGGCGCTTCTGCTTATCCGAGGATCATTGATTTCAAGAAGTTCAGAGAGATCGCTGACGAAGTCGGCGCTTACCTCTTCGTAGATATGGCACATATTGCAGGACTCGTTGCTGCAGGACTTCACCCGAATCCGGTTCCGTATGCTGATTTCGTTACAACAACTACTCACAAGACATTGAGAGGACCCCGTGGCGGTATCATCATGTGCAAAGAGGAATATGCGAAGAAGATCAATTCCGCAGTATTCCCCGGACAGCAGGGCGGTCCCCTCATGCACATCATCGCTGCAAAGGCTGTTGCTTTCAAGGAAGCACTCTCTCCTGAGTTCAGAGCTTATGCTGAGCAGATCGTTAAGAATGCAAAGGCTATGAGCGAAGCGCTCCTCGCAAGGGGCGTTAACCTCGTTTCCGGCGGTACAGACAACCACCTCATGCTGATCGACTTGAGAGGCACAGGTGTTACAGGTGCTATGCTCCAGGAGCGTTTGGATGATGTAAACATCACAGCAAACAAGAATACTATTCCTTTCGATCCCGAGAAGCCGACAGTCACATCCGGTGTACGTGTCGGTACTCCTGCTGCTACAGCAAGAGGCTTCAAGGAAGAGGACTTCGTTGAAGTTGCAAACATCATTGCAGACTGCATTTTCGATTACGACAATAAGAAGGAAGAATCTATCAAGAGAGTTAAGGCTCTTACTGATAAGTATCCCGTATATCCGGACATCGTATAATTTCCAAGCGTAAAGCTTGTTGCTCTTGACTTATGGATAACAGTAAACCGTTAGCATACAGAATGTCTCCGCAGACGTTGGATGACTATGCGGGTCAGGAGCATATCATAGGCAAGGGCAAAATGCTCAGACGAATGATCGAGGCAGACAGACTGTCTTCGATCATTTTGTTTGGTCCTCCGGGAGTCGGAAAGACTGCGCTGGCGCGCGTTATCGCCAATACGACAAGTTCAAGGTTTGAAAAGTTAAATGCAGTAACAGCAGGCGTTTCGGACATCAAGAAGATCGTCTCGGACGCTTCCAATCCGTTGCTTTCTGAAGGGCGTAAAACGGTCCTTTTCATAGACGAGATCCACAGGTTTAATAAGCTTCAGCAGGACGCACTCCTGCCGTTCGTTGAAGACGGTACGGTCATCCTTATCGGAGCTACTACCGAGAACCCGTTCTTTGAAGTTAACAAGGCTCTGGTATCAAGATCCACTGTTTGCCAGTTAAAGCCTCTTGAAGCAAAAGACATCGTCAAGATCCTGAAGAATGCAATAAGCGATAAGGACAGGGGCTTCGGGTCAATGGATGTTAAGGTTTCTGATGAGACACTTCTTAAGATCGCCGAGACTTCCAACGGTGATGCCAGGACGGCATTAAACAGCATTGAACTTGCAGTTATTACCACTCCGCCTTCATCCGACGGTTCTGTTGTTATAACCGATGAGGTGATGAAGGAGTGTATACAGACCAAAACTGTTCTTTTCGATAAGGACGGGGAATACCATTATGACAACATAAGCGCCATGATCAAATCCATGAGAGGCTCTGATCCCAATGCAGCTGTGCTTTATCTTGCCAGGGCTCTGGCTGCAGGCGAGGATATCGAATTCCTTGCAAGGAGGATCATGATCTGTGCTGCTGAAGATGTCGGAATGGCCAATCCCAATGCGCTTCTTGTAGCTGTTGCAGCTTATGAATGCGCAAGGGCTGTAGGAATGCCTGAAGCCCGGATCCCTCTTGCGGAAGCCGCTATAACAGTTGCTGCATCACCTAAGTCCAATGCTGCATATCTGGCTATCGGAGATGCTTTAAGAGACGTTCAGAATACAGATACGGGTGTGGTTCCGATGCATCTTAGAAATGCTCCTGCAAAGGGTATGGAAGAGCTCGGCTACAGCGTTGGCTACAAGTATCCTCACGACTTCCCGGGCCATATAACAAAGCAGCAGTACATGACTGATAAAACTCTTGATAAGAAGTATTATGTCCCGACAGATATCGGTTATGAGCGTAAAGTCGCCGAATATCTCGACTACGTTAAAAAGATGACGGGGCAGGAGGAATAAGATGCGTAAGATTGCGGTCTCCGTTGTCCTGATATTGGTATTTGTGCTCTGTTTTGCGGGCTGTTCAGGCAAGAAAGAAGAAATTATATCCAAAGAGGAAAAAACATACGAAGATCCTGTAACACTTGAACAGGTTAATACGGATGGAAGATATGTTGCCAGAGCATTTTTGGAATCGATCTTTTCAGATAACAAAGATCTGTTCGAGAAATGCTATCCGGCAGGATTTATCGACAGGGTGAACCAGGCTGCGGGCGGCGATATCTATGAGCAGTACAGGAGTGTCGCCAATATAGGCGGTGAGATATCAGGAACTGCTTATGTTGATTCCAGGGATGTCAAAGCCGAGAACGGTATGGATGAAGCACCGCTAAGATCCAGGATTTGCATGACTTCAGGCTTCGAGTATTCTGAAGTCGGTCTTATTCAGATACAAAAGATCAGGGGATTTTTTGCAAATGACCTTGAGAGCATTGAATCCGACTTCTATATCGTTGTTTATGAAGCGGACGGCAACTGGTATATGCTCGAAACATATAAAGGCGCGGAGTTCTGATTAATGAGATTTTGCATTCAGGTGGTTAAAGAGGCTTCTGTTGATATCGACGGCAAGAGGATCTCCTCTATAGGTCCCGGCATGCTCGTTCTTGCCGGTGTGGGAAAAGAAGATGATGAAGCCGTTGCGGATAAGATGATCGCAAAACTCCTTAAGCTCCGTATATTCTCTGATTCTGACGGAAAGACCAATCTCAGCATAAATGACACGGAAGGTGAGATCCTTCTCGTATCACAGTTCACGCTCTATGCTGACTGCAAGCACGGCAACAGACCATCATTTACTGACAGCATGGGACCTCAAAGGGCAGAGGAACTTTATAACTATATCGCTGATTCAATTAGACCACAGGTTAAAAAGCTTGAGCTCGGTGTGTTCGGAGCCGACATGCAGGTCAGCCTGATCAATGACGGTCCTTTCACCGTTATCCTCGATTCTGCGGCCATTTAATCTCCAAAACTTTGTTTTGAACCCAAATTATCACCGTTTTGAAATAATTATATATATATTATTTGTTAAAATGGCTGGTAGTGATACAATATCATGACTAAAAATATATTTTTTAGGAGAGTGTGAATGGCTAATTCTAAGAACGGTGGTTACGGCGGCGGTGATTCAAGAGAAGTCTTGAGTTGTTCTTTTTGCGGTAAATCCGAATATGAGGTACCAAGACTCTTCTCAGGCGTAAACTGCTATATCTGCATCGATTGCATCAGAACGGCTTACGGCATCGTAGCTGAAGAAGAGAAGGCCAGCAAGAAGCGCAAGATGCGCAATATCAAGCCCAAGAAGCTTATCACTCCTCGCGAGATCAAGGATAAGCTTGACGATTACATTATCGGTCAGGACGAAGCTAAGATCGCTCTTTCGGTTGCTGTCTATAACCATTACAAGTGTGTATATGCCGATCTTCCCACAGACGATACGGAGATGGCTGAGAGCAATATCCTTTTGCTCGGCCCCACAGGTTCAGGCAAGACACTTCTTGCCCAGACACTTGCAAGGATCCTTAATGTTCCTTTTGCAGTTGCTGATGCTACGAGCCTTACACAGGCAGGTTACGTCGGTGAAGACGTTGAGAACATCCTCTTAAAGCTCATCATTGCAGCTGATTATGATATCGAGAGAGCTCAGACGGGAATCATCTATATCGATGAGATCGACAAGATCTCCAAGAAGTCCGAGAATGTTTCCATCACCCGTGACGTAAGCGGTGAGGGCGTTCAGCAGGCCCTGCTCAAGATCCTTGAGAGCACTGTTGCTAATGTTCCTCCGAAGGGCGGACGAAAGCATCCTAACGAAGAGTGCATCAAGATCGATACGACAAATATCCTTTTCATCTGCGGCGGCGCCTTTGACGGCCTTGATGAGATCATCGCACAGAGAGTCGAGCAGAAGCAGTATGGCTTCGGTGCAGATATCCAGTCCAAGAAGGACCGCAACAGCGGATTCTATTTCCACGATGTCAAGCCTGACGATCTCATGAAGTTCGGCCTGATCCCTGAGTTTATCGGACGTCTTCCTGTAACTGTCGCTCTGGATAAGCTTGACAAGGCTGCTCTTGTCAGAGTCCTTACAGAACCTAAGAATGCGATCATCAAGCAGTATCAGAAGATGCTCAAGCTTGACGATGTCGAACTCATTTTCGAGGAGGATGCCGTTGATGCTATCGCTGATATGGCCATCGAGCAGAATATCGGTGCAAGAGGATTGAGATCCATAATCGAGGCAGCAATGAGAGACGTTATGTTTAATATTCCTTCCGAGAAGGATGTTAAGCAGTGCATCATAAAGAAGGAGACGATCACTGAACGCAAGCCTCCGATCCTTATCTACAAGAACGGATCACAGGAGAAGAATATCAGCGAGGCGGCTTCTTCAGGAAAAGCATTGGGCGTAAGTTGATCTAAATAATTAAAGGAGGGTAATAGAATGGCAGAATCTTATAATCTTTGTCTGGACATCGGCGGAACAAAAGTCCTTGGCGTGGTCTTTAATTCCAAGAAAGAGATCGTTTACAGACTTAAGAAGAAGACTAAGGCCGGCGGTGATTCTTCCGACAATGTCGAGGAAGTCATCATCAACGTGGTAAGAGAACTTATCAACACATCCGGCATCAAGAAGAGTGATATTCATGCCATTTCCGCAGGTGCTCCGGGTGTTATCAATCAGGAGACAGGCGTGGTACTCTTCTCGCCAAACCTTCCGTGGAAGAATTACAACATCAGAAAGCCTATCGAAGCCGAATTCGGCTGCCCTTTCTATATCGGCAACGATGTTAATGTCGGCGTATTAGGCGAATACAAGTTCGGCGCTGCAAAGGGCTACAAGAATGTTGTCGGTCTCTTTGTCGGAACAGGTATGGGCGGCGGACTTATCCTTAATGGTGAACTTTATACCGGCAATAAGTTCAAGGCTGCTGAGTACGGACACATGATCCTCGATCCTGAGGGACCTTTGTGCAACTGCGGCCAGAGAGGCTGCCTTGAAGCATTTTCGAGCAAGCAGGGCATGTCTTCATATATCAGACAGCAGGTCTCCAGAGGCAGAAAGACATCCATGGCAGAGACTGTTACAGACGGTGTCTTCAAGTCCAAGGCGCTTAAGAATGCGCTTGCAGAAGGCGACCAGGTGGCAAGAGAAGCCGTGAACCGCGCTTGTCACTATCTTGCGATCGCTTCAGGCAATCTGGTTAACACATTCAGTCCTGATGTTGTCGTTTATGGCGGAGGCGTCATCGAAGCGGTGGGTGACATCTTCATTGAGAAGATCCTGGCAGAGGTAGACAGATATTGCATGCCATCGATCAGGTCAACAGTTGATTTTAAGAAAGCGGCTTTGGGGGATGATTCTATTCTCTATGGTGCGCTCTCAATGATAAAGAAGTAAGAGAGGGTTTTATTACAATTTATGGCAAGAATTGATTCAATCAGCAAGGCGTTTGATCCGAATGAAGCTGAGGCAAGGCTTTACACAAAGTGGATGACAAACAATTATTTCCAGCCGAAGGCAGGCAAGACAGGGAAGACATTCTCTATCGTGATGCCTCCGCCGAATATCACCGGTCAGCTCCACATGGGTCACGCTCTGGACAACACACTGCAGGATACCCTCACAAGATATAAGAGAATGGCAGGCTACGAGACACTCTGGTTGCCGGGCACTGACCATGCGTCAATCGCTACAGAGGCCAGGATCGTTGCAACCATGCGTGAGGAAGGCCTTACAAAGGACGATCTCGGACGCGAGAAGTTCCTCGAGAGAGCCTGGGCATGGAAAGAGCAGTATGGCGGCAGGATCGTTGAACAGTTAAAGAAGATAGGTTCTTCCTGTGACTGGTCAAAGGAGCGCTTCACAATGGATGAAGGATGCTCTGAAGCAGTTAAGGAAGTATTTGTTAAATACTATAAACAGGGTCTTATATACAGAGGTGAGAGGATCATCAACTGGTGTCCTCATTGCCTTACGTCAATCTCTAATGCCGAGGTTGATTATGCCGATCAGGCAGGCCATTTCTGGCATTTAAGATATCCTTTTGAGGATGGTTCCGGCTATATCGATCTTGCAACCACAAGACCTGAGACACTTTTGGGCGATACAGCCGTTGCTGTTAACCCGAAGGACGAGCGTTATAAGGACGTCATCGGCAAGATGCTCATCCTGCCTCTTGTAGGCCGTAAGATCCCTGTTATCGCAGATGATTATGTTGATATTGAATTCGGTACAGGTGCCGTTAAGATCACACCTGCACATGACCCTAACGACTTCGAAGTCGGTCAGCGTCATGGTCTTGAGGTAATCACGGTTCTTACTGAAGATGCCAAGATCACTGAGGACTATCCGAAGTATGCCGGCATGGACAGATACGAAGCAAGAGAAGCTATCGTTAAGGACCTTGAAGAGGGTGGATTCCTCACAGAGATCGAGGATTATTCCCACAACGTAGGTACATGCTACAGATGTGGTACAACTATTGAACCCCGTGTATCTCTCCAGTGGTTCGTTAAGATGGAAGAACTTGCAAAGCCTGCTATCGAGGCTGTTAGAAACGGTTCCATCAGATTCGTGCCTGAGAGATTTTCGAAGAACTACTTCAACTGGATGGAAGACATCAGAGACTGGTGTATCTCCAGACAGCTCTGGTGGGGCCACAGGATTCCTGCTTTCTATTGTGATGACTGCGGTGAGTTAGTCGTTACAAAAGAATCTTCATGCACATGCCCTAAGTGCGGCAAGGAGATGAGACAGGATCCTGATACTCTCGATACATGGTTCTCATCTGCGCTGTGGCCTTTCTCTACAATGGGATGGCCTGAGAAGACTGAGGATCTCGCTAAGTTCTATCCTACGGATACACTCGTAACAGGTTATGACATCATCACATTCTGGGTTTCCAGAATGATCGTTGCAGGTCTTGCACACATGGATGATGTTCCGTTCAGAGACGTTCTCATTCACGGTCTTGTAAGAGACTCACAGGGCAGAAAGATGAGTAAGTCTTTAGGCAACGGAATCGATCCTCTCGAAGTAATCGAGCAGAACGGCTGCGATGCTTTGAGATTTGCTCTCGTTACAGGTAATGCTCCGGGTAATGACCAGAGATTCCAGGAAGATAAGATCTTAATGGGAAGAAACCTCTCCAATAAGATCTGGAATGCTATGAGATTCGTTGTCATGAATACTGATGACGATTTCACTCCTGATATGGTTGATGAATCCATCTTTACGACAGAAGACAAGTGGATCTTAACAGAGCTCCATGATCTTATCGCTGAAGCTACAGTTAACATTGATAACTATGAGTTCGGCGTTGCTTTGAGCAAGATCGTTGATTTCCTCTGGGATAATTTCTGTGACTGGTACATTGAGATCACAAAGAGCAGACTTTATGACAAGGATTGCAAGACAAGAAATAACGCTATCTATCTTCTCAACTATGTTTTGAGCGAAGCAATGAAGCTCCTGCATCCTTTCATGCCTTTCATCACTGAGGAAGTTTATTCCAATCTCGTAGTAGCCGATAAGGCTGAATCGATAATGATCGCTGAATGGCCTGAGGCTTCTAATGTAATGTCCGGTGAGGAGGATGCGGAGATGATGAATACCATGATCGACGCTATCCGCGGTATCCGTGCGGTACGTAAGAACATGGATGTTGCTCCTTCCCGCAAGGCACACATCATCGTTGTCACATCATCTGACAAGATCGCCGATATGTTTACTCAGGGCGAGGCTTTCCTTGAAAGACTTGCTTCAGTAAGCAGCCTTGAGACAAGAAATTCAAAGGAGGGAATTCCTTCTACAGCTGTTACGGCAGTATTCGGCGGCGGTGAGATCTATATTCCTCTGGAAGACCTTATCGATATAGCTAAGGAACTTGAGAGACTTGATAAGGAGAAGACCCGTCTTGACGGCGAGATCAAGAGAATCAACGGCAAGCTCTCCAATGAGGCATTTGTAAGCAAAGCTCCTGCCGCAGTAGTTGAGCAGGAAAGAGCAAAGCTTACCAAGTATGAAGAAATGTATGCAAATCTTTCGGATAGAATAGAGGTTTTGAGCAAATAATAAAGGAGGAGTTATTATGTCTAATGAACTCGAAAACCAGGAACTGATCGAGAAGCTTCCCAAGGAGGGTGTCCATTGTTATCCCGCAAGTCCTTCCAAGATCACACGCAACAGAGTACTGTCCGTTATATTTTTTGTGACAGGTATTTTCCTTGCCCTTTGTGGTCTTTTCAATGTTGAAGACAATATCATCAAGCTCGGATTGCTTGTTGTCGGATGCTTCAGTGCAATCATAAGTCTTCTTGTATTTGCACAGTCATTCCTCATTGCAAAGTACCGCGTTGCTGTTGACTATAACGAGAAGAATGTTGTCTTGAGATACCGTTACAGCAAGATCGCCATCCCGTTCGAGAATTTCGACGGAAGAGACGGTACACCTGATCAGGCAGAAGCTCTTATCGACAAGAATTTCAAGAAGGATGCAACATATTATCTTGTTCTTGACGATGTATTTGAAGATGCATGTTATCAGACATCTTCTTCAGACCTTGAGTCTGTTGATGATTTCAAACAGCTCAGAGACGAGTGCTTTGCTATCGCTGAAGCTTATGGCGCACGCAACAGCAAGGACAAGGTCAAGTTCTACTATGAGAAGGACGAAGAAGACAAGGGTTCAACAGATCTTGACGCTCTCATCGAAGAGACCAGAGCAGAGAAGAAGGCTGACGAGGCTGCAGAAGCTGCTAAGCGTGCTGAAGAGCAGGCCGCAAGAGAAGCCGAAGAAGCTGCTAAGGATGCTGAAGAGACTGTTGAAGAAGCCGTTGAAGAAGCTGCTGACGAAGCAAAGTCTGAAGAGTAATAATTTAAACAATCTGATTAATAGGCGGTGTCTCAAAAAGACATCGCCTTTTTTGCTGCATGTCATGAGGAACGTCCGCTCCCATTTGATGTTCAACTCATTGTCCAACTTTTCAGCCCCGAAATGTTGGACTTGACTTGGATTTTGCCAAAAACCAACATTTTGTCCAAGTTTTTTACCCTTAAATGTTGGACGCGGAGTTGTACACTGCCGACCGGCAATGTTGAGTGCACGCGAAAAAGCCGACCGCCACAACAGTTTTCCTATGCTCGACTCGATGCTCGACTTTTTAGCCTCGAAAAGTCAGCCGGAAACTCGGTTTTTGCTAAAACCGACTTTTTGCTCGACTTTTTAACCTTAAAAAGTCGGACGTGAAGTCGAGCATTGAAAAAGGCATCATTCGAAAGAACCCCTAACCGTAGTCGAGCATCGAAGCAGGCACCATCAAAAAGTGCTTCCGCACCGTGCCCCGAAATCCGCCTCCCTCCCAAGACAAAAAGAGCTGCCTCATTTTGAGACAGCCCCATTATTTGTTATGAGATATCTTTTAATAATTCTTTCTTTTCTTCAGGTGTCAGATAGCGCCATTTGCCGGTATCGAGATCTCCTAATGTGATATTCATGAACCTTATGCGCTTAAGCCTTGTGACCTTATAGCCAAGGTATTCGCACATTCGTCTTATCTGGCGGTTAAGTCCCTGGTGAAGGATTATCTTAAATGTTTTATCACCTGCGGGTTTGAGTTTGCAGGGAAGTGTAAGTTGTCCTAAAACAGGAACGCCTGATTCCATAGATCTGATGAAATCCTTATCATAAGGACGGTTTACGGTTACGAGGTATTCTTTCTCGTGTCCGTTCTCAGCGCGAAGCAGCTTATTAACGATCGAACCGTCATTTGTAAGAAGTATCAGTCCGGATGAGTTCTTATCAAGACGGCCGACAGGGAAGATGCGCTCGCTGTAACCGATGTAATCGATGATGTTTGAAGGATCTCTCTTATCTGTCGTACAGGTAACGCCCAGAGGCTTGTTAAAAGCGATGTAGACCATTGAATCGTCAGGAGTGATCTTCTGTCCTGAGACTTCGACTACATCACCCGGAATTACTTTTGTGCCTTGTACAGCAGCAATTCCGTTGATCGTGACTTTGCCCTGTTCAATGAGCGTATCGGCCTCGCGCCTGGAGCAAAGACCTGATGAAGCGATATATTTGTTGAGCCTTATGCCTTCGGAATCAGTCCCAGACATCAGGAACCTCAGCTTTGGTCAACGTGAATGTGAATGTTGAACCTTCCTCGTATTTGCTGTTTACTGTGATGGTCTCGCCCATGTATGACAGAAGCTCTTTTGCGATTGAAAGACCAAGACCGGAGCCTTTCTTTCCGCGCGCACGGTCTGCCTTGAAGAATCTGTCGAAGATATGTCCGATATCGTATTCGTGAATGCCTTGACCGGTATCTTCCACAGAGACATACACCTTTTTCTCGGCTTCGATGTAATCGGTCGAAATGGTTATGGTCTTACCCGCGGGCGTATATTTTTTCGCGTTATCCAAAAGAATGACAAGGACCTGCTCAACACGGTCGGGGTTACCGTTTACTGTGGGCAGTTCGCCGTAATTATTCTGGACGGAGAACTTGATCCCGGCTTCCTTCATGATGGGCTTGAACCTGATCTCGATATTCGCAATGAGGTTATTGAGATTGAACGGGAACATCTTGAACGCAAGGGTCCTCGACTGAAGCTTTGAGAGCTCTAACATGTCGTCGATGAGTCTTGAGAGTCTCATTGTCTCGTTCAAAATGATCTTATAGTAACGCTGACGGTCGTTTTCCTTTTTGACCATGCCGTCAGCAAGAGGCTCGATAAGACCTCTCAAGGTCTGGAGCGGTGTTCGAAGTTCGTGTGAGATATTGGCAACGTAATCCTGACGGAAACGCTCATTCTTCTGTTCCTCAAAGATATCACGGAAGAAGCCCGTGGCGCCGATTACGGTCGTGTTGTTGCTCGAATCGTATTTAGGGATTATCGTGCACTGGTAAGCATAGTCACGGTTATCGATCCTTCTTGTTTTTGTCTCGCCTGTGGCTATGCATTCCTCAAAGTCAACCCAGACTTCATCGAACGGGATGAGCTGAAGTCGTTCCGTAAACATGTTGTTCTTGTCGGCACGCTCGAAAAGATTATGGATGGCTTTATTAGTGGTAACAGGAACGGAATGGTTATCGACAACGACGATACCGTCCGAAATAACATCGAAGATATCCTGCAGCTGGTTACGCTCTGCAGTAAGGTCATTGATGGATTTGGAGAGCCTGTCTGCCAGGAAGTTAAATGACTGACCGAGCTCACCGATCTCGCCCTTATGGGATTCATCAGCCCTTACGTCGAAGTTGCCTTTACCGTATTCCATCGCGACTTCATTGATCTTCTGCAGCGGGAGCACCATGCGGCTTACGAATGCATAAGCAGGAACGAGCATGGCCGCTGCTGCCATGAGTGTCGACAAAAGAAGGATATTGAGGTACTTGACGATAAGACTGTCGTAACTGTTAAGGTATGACAAAGAATAGAGATAGTAAGGATTTCCGTTGATCATGAGAGGGAATCTTGAGATTATGATCATCTCATCTACGTCGATCTTCAACGGGTCTGCAATGTAATAGCCGAGGCCGTTTAAACTGTCAAACGATAACTGGTTGAGATTAGGAACAAGATTATGGGTATCCCTTACGCTCAGGCTCCTGTTCTCGATGGCGGTGTAATTGACCGGTGTGCCGTCCGTGCTGACAAGATAATAGTCATGACCTGACGCATAACTTGAATCAAAGAAGAAATATCTGAAATCCGAGCTCTCGAAATACTCCGGATGTGTGGTCAGGATCTCCATGTAACGGGTATCCTGCTTAAGAGCATTGTTGATCTCGATCTCCATCGTCTTGCTGTTTCCGGCAACAACAAAGGCAATTGTCGCAAGTATGGCCGAAGCCAGGAGTGACAATACGACAAGAGTCATTGTTCGCTTAAGAAGCGTGCTTTGAAACATTTACGAGACCTCGAATTTGTAACCGATACCGTATATGGTCTGGATCGACCAGGGCGCATTCTCGTATGTGATCTTCTGTCTGATCCTCTTTATGTGGGTATCAACAGTTCTGGAATCACCGTTATAATCGACGCCCCAGACGGATTCTAATATCTGGTCGCGCCCGAAAACCTGTCCCGGATGTGAAGCTAGGAGATAAAGGATCTCAACTTCCTTGGGAGTGCAGGGAATGCTCTCGCCGTTGGATTTGACGGAATAGTTATTGAGGTTGATCTCAAGACCGTCAAATGAAAGCATTGAAGATTGCTTGGGAGTCTCGCCGAAACGGCGGAGAACGGCCTTAACTCTTGCAATAACCTCACGGGGGGAGAATGGTTTTACGATATAGTCATCGGCTCCGAGCTCAAGACCTACGATCTTGTCTATCTCTTCGCCTTTTGCGGTAAGCATGATAATAGGGGTGGCCATAGTCTTTCTGAGTTCACGGCAAACATCAAGGCCGCTCATCTCAGGCATCATGACATCAAGGAGGATGAGATCAGGTTTTGTGGTCTGTGCCATCTCAAGCGACTCTCTGCCGTCATAAGCGTCAGTATGAGTGAAATTGTCATTATCAAGATATAATCCTAATGACTCGTGTACTACGGGATCATCATCGCAGATTAAGATATTAGGTGCACCGGACATAATATGAACCCCCTGATTTATAGTGTTAATTATATTATTCTTTTTGAATAAATAGCAATCGTAATTGCAAAATCAAAAGAAATTATCAAATTTGTTGTGTTTTGACCGGATTAATAATAGAATTGAATCACTATGAAATAAGGGAGGGAAGCTTTGATGATCATACATTCATTAAAGAAATTTACTGCAGTAGTTCTGACAGGTTCTGTCATCTTCGGACTTGCCGGATGCCTTAATTTCGGCGGAAACAAAGCAGTTATCGAGGCTGCAGACGAATTGGCAAGCCAAATTGCAGATGCCGATGCGTCAAAGCTCATTAAGAATTCAACACTTGATAAGAAGAGCAAGGAGGCTCAGTCTCTTACCGAGCTTCTTTCTGCCGATTTCAAGTCTGATGACGAGTTGGCTTTCTATAAGGCTGTTGAGGCAACTATTGAATATGAGATCGATGAGAAATCATGTTCTGTAAGCAAAGGCGAAGCTTCTGTAGACATCGTCTTTACGATCGCTGACTATGAAAGCGTTCTTAAGGAAGAGTTCACGAAGATCGATGAGCTTACTTCAGCCATAAAGAAGGCTGATACCAAGGAGATCACCTTCACGGCTGAGTTCGTAAAGGAAGATAAGGAATGGGTTGCTGATAACGTCGGAAGCAAGAAGTTCCTTAAGATCTACGATTACAGAAATGCCGAGATCAAGCTTGCGCTTACGGCTGACATGATCGCAGGCTTTATCGACAGGAATTTCAGCGAATTCTGGCTTACGAGCAATGACATGTATACCGATACTGATTTCATTGAGTATGATTATTACTTTGATTCAGCCGTTTACGATTATGAGGACCGCGGCGTATACCTCAGCTATGAGCTTCAAAAGGATAATGTGACGCTTTATTCAGGCGGATCTTTCCTCTTCGGTTCATCGACCAATTTCTCATGCCGTGTTGATTCCTCAATGGCAGGATACGGTTACGGTGAATATTTTGAGAGCGGCAAATATAAGCTCATTCTCAAGATGCCTGACGGAACAGAAATTGATTCTGAAACTGTTGAAGTGGAGAAGAACGAAGTCGTTCTTCCTACCGGCAATCCGAGTGGCGGCGGAGCTACATTAAGCGGTGAAGGTGATTATTTCGATTTTTATGATCCGAACTTTAAGAATTATGTAATCAGTGCCGAGTGGTTCGATTATGACGGCTGTATGACCAATGATTACACCTATACAACGGATGTTAAGACTATCGCTTTCTCTATCCAGGTAACTTCTGACTACAAGGAGCCTCTGCTGTACAGTTTCAGTTATGCTACTGAGACATCACAGGATGCTATTAGAGAAGCGCTCGACAATCCGATCTATACAGAGACTGTATTACCCAAGGAGTACACAAACGGATACTTCTACGATATCGATTATGCAGTCAATGGGGATGCAAAGCCTGGTTATTACATGCTTGTTATCTCTGCTGCAGGTACCGACTCTTACATCATGTATGGTTACTGCTACGTTTCATAAGAATCTGCCTAATTGATTCCGGCAAGTTTTGATATAATATGCAAAAATACGGTGGCGCCTTCTAGCAAGGCGCCACTTAAATGTAGGAAAAGGTATTTTGATGCGCAATATATTTAAAGCTTTTGTCTCTGCCGCACTGGTCATGGCTCTGATATTTTCTTTTTGCGGATGCCAAGCCGCAGACAGGTCTGAAGAAGCCAGGACACTTTGCGATACTTTTTGCGGAGATGTGAAGACCGGTGACGTTGACAAACTGCTTACCTATTTCAACTACGACGAGATCTCTGCTGAAGAACTTGGCAATATCATTGTCCATCCTGATCTTAATAAGGAGGAAGCCTCCTTTTACCAGGTTATCAGGGACTCTTTGAACTACAGTATAGCTGCGGCTGAATATAACAAAGATACAAAGATTGCTGTTCTTACGGTCGCCTGGAGCATGGGGGATTATGAATCTGAACCTGCATTAAATGCCGGTAATTCAGCGGATCTTTTGACTGCTTTAGCTTCTGTTCCCGCGAAAACCATTTATTCCGAGGTCAAGATCGATCTCAGCGGAGAATTCCCGAGAGTAATGAATCCCAAAGAGGTCATTGATGCCGCCTACGCTTTCAATGATTTTGACAGCGGTGTCATGCCGGGACTCCTCTCGGATTATTATACCGGCGGCAGTTTTGTGCTTGCACCGAAAGGTATATACCTTAATACTGATACGATCGGACTGCGAATCAATTTTGATAAAAGACTTTCTGATTTCAGATTCGTTCCGGGCATCGTTTATACGATCGCCAGAGGTGAAGAGGTCTTATTTGCTTCCGATGTAGTATTCCCTGAGGATAACAGCTTAAGAATGGATCTTCTGCCTGAGATGGCCGGCACAGACGGCTTTAACGAAGACGGATTCCTTATTGACGGCAAATACACGTTCATGGTCTTTGATGAGAATTTTCATGATATCTGCAGTTTTGAGTGCGAAGTAAAGACTGAACCTGTTGAGAAAGAGGAATTGAGTTTCAAGGAATATAAGAAAGATGACTATCTTTCCAAACTCATCTATGAATTCCAAGACGATGAACTGATGGCTAATGCATTCGTCTACAGATCCGGATGGTGGGACTATGACGGAACTTCTGTCGGAAAGAGCGCTTTCGCATCCAACACCAAGACTCTTGGATTCTCTCTTGCTGTAAGTGAGACCAACGAATCTGAGCTCTATTATGAGTACTATTTCAGCGAGAAAGCTGACTTTAAGAACATAAGTGAGACAGAGCCCGTTTATCAGGCATCCTGCAAACCGACTTTGTATGAGGATCAGGCATGCTATGACCTTGATTTCACGCCTGATGAGATGAAGCACGGATTCTACGGACTTGCTGTTTACAGTGACGCTTCTAAGAAACATATCGTGTTTACCGCTTCCTGTATGGTTGTAGAAGAGACCAGCCAGGATGTATTAGACTGACATTTCCTGATATAATCTTAACCGTTTGGTTAGTGAGGTTTTAATGGATAACAGGAAAGTACCGGTATTATTTAGGATGTTAACGGCTTCTGCATTGGCGCTGTCGCTTCTTTTCGGGACGGCATCTTGTTCCATGATCGAAGATATCCTAGGCATCTCAGAGACCGAAGAAACCCATAAACCAAGACGCAATAATGATTCAAAAGGAAGCAAACAGGAGAAGGGGATCAAGGAATCAACACCAACCGATCCAACCGATCCGACTGATCCGACAGACCCGACAGATCCAACTCATCATACGGGAACATATAATACTGACCCTGGCGGGGTAACCGTAGTTGATCTTGATCTGTTAAGAAATGTATATGTCTATTCAGCCTGGTATGATGTTATCGAAGACAATCCTGCTTATTATGATGAGGTTGCTTCTGAAGATGCTTTTGCGCTCAAAGCGGTCTTTTATTTCAGGACTCCGCTGACCTGCAGGTTTGAAGCAAAGCTTTATAAGGATAACGAAGTCCTTCTCACAAGAGATGTCGATCTTAATGAGAATGTTACCGCTGATGCTGATTTCAGCGCAGGTCTGGAGGGCTTTGGCACATTTGAACCGGGCATTTACTATGTTGAACTTTGCTTTGAAGGTGTTCAGATAGGGTGCTCAAGTACAATGAAGGTCGTTTAACATGTTTATATCTGATAACTGGAAAGATTATGAATTGCTTTATTGCGGCGCAGGCGAAAAGTATGAGCGCTGGGGAGACGTCACTTTAAGGCGTCCCGACCCTCAGGCCGTCTGGCCGGTGATAAAAAACGGCAAAGAGATATCCATGGATGAACTTGAAAAGCCTTCAGCCCTCTATAGCAGGAGCAATACAGGCGGTGGTGCATGGACAAAACTCAAGAGCTTTCCGTCCACTTGGAAGATCAGTTATGATTCCCTTGGAAAAAAACTCACATTCATAATCGAACCCACGGCTTTCAAGCATACAGGCCTGTTCCCGGAACAGGCGTCAAACTGGGATTTTTGCGGTGATCTGATCGAAAAAGCGAAGTCATCAGGCAGAAAAGATATCAGGATATTGAACCTCTTTGCCTATACCGGAGCCCAGACACTTGCATGTGCCGCTCACGGTGCTGATGAAGTCGTCCATGTTGATGCTTCCAAGGGCATGATCGCCAGAGCAAAAGAGAATATCAAAGAGAGTGGTCTTGAGGACCGTTATGTCAGATTTATAGCTGAAGACTGCAAGAAATTTGTAGAACGCGAGATCAGAAGAGGCCGTAAATATGACGGCATCATTATGGATCCGCCGTCTTACGGAAGAGGACCTTCCGGAGAACTCTGGAAACTTGAGGATTCCTTCTACGATCTTGTAAAACTCTGTTCAAACCTGATCTCGGACGAACCGCTTTTCTTTATCGCGAGTTCATATGCAACCGGCATAACTGCGCAGGCATCGGGACAGATATTAAAGCTTGCCATACCCGGCGGCAGGGTGGAAGCAGATGAGCTGATGCTTCCTGTATCGAAGATGGATGCATATCTTCCTTGCGGCCAGACTGCAAGATGGACAGCAAAGTGACTGAGTTCGCTCACGGAGTAAAAGTCCTTTACGAGGACAATCATATAATCGTTGCTATAAAGCCCTGCGGCGTCTTATCACAGAGTGACGGCAGCAGGAACCCTGATATGCTCACCATCCTTAAGGCTTATATCAAGGAGAAGTATTCAAAGCCCGGCGAAGTATACCTGGGGCTTGTCCACAGGCTAGACAGACCCGTTTCCGGAGTCATGGTTTTCGCGCGCACGAGCAAGGCAGCATCAAGGTTATCCGAACAGATCCGGACCAGAAAAGTTGAGAAGATATACAGATGCGTCGTCAAGGGAGTTCTTGAAGGCTCCGGAAGGCTCGAAAACTTTATCTTTAAGGACGAAAGCCGTAATATGGTCACTGTCAGCGATATTGAAAGACCGGGCTATAAAACGTCATATCTGGATTACAAGGCACTGGCTTCAAAAGACGGGCTTACACTTGTTGAAGTAAAGCTCGGCACAGGCAGATCTCACCAGATCAGAGCGCAGATGGCACATGCCGGATACCCGCTTTTCGCTGATCAGAAGTACGGGGAAGCGGACAAAGGCTGCAAAGATATAGCGCTTGAAGCATACAAATTGACTTTCGAGCATCCCGTAAAGCGTGAATTTATTACGTTTGAGGCTCCAATTCCGCAGGAATTCCCCTGGAATCTGTTTGCTTGATTTTAAGCACCTTAATATATATAATTTTATCTTGCAAAATTATATATAAAGGTGAAGCAGGTTATGTACAACAAAGTTTCAAAAGACCTTAATTTCGTTGACAGAGAGAAGCAGGTTCTCGATTTTTGGAAGAAGAATGACATTTACAAGAAGAGCATTGCGCCCAAGGCTGACGGTGCTCCGACTTTTTCACTATATGACGGCCCTCCGACGGCTAACGGCAAGCCCCATATCGGCCATATCAAGACCAGAGTCATTAAGGACGTTATCCCCAGATATCACTCCATGAAGGGCGAGACTATCGTCTTCAAGGCCGGCTGGGATACACACGGACTTCCTGTTGAGCTTGAAGTCGAGAAGGCGTTGGGAATCAACGGCAAGCCCCAGATCGAGAGCTACGGCGTTGAGCCCTTTATCAAGAAGTGCAAGGAATCCGTATGGACATATAAGGACCAGTGGGAGCACATGAGTGACCGTGTCGGCTTCTGGGCTGATATGGAGCATCCTTACGTTACTTACGACAACAACTACATCGAGTCCGAATGGTGGGCACTGAAGCAGATGTGGGATCAGGACCTTATCTACAAGGGCCACAAGATCGTTCCTTACTGCCCGAGATGCGGTACGGCTTTGTCTTCACACGAGGTTGCACAGGGATACAAGACCGTCAAGGAGAGATCTGCAGTCGTTAGATTCAAGTGCGTTGATGAAGATGCATACTTCCTCGCATGGACGACAACACCCTGGACACTTCCTTCAAACGTTGCTTTGTGCCTTAACCCCAACGATGAGTATTCCAAGGTAAAGGCTTGCGACGGCTACACATACTATATGGCAACAGCTCTGCTCGATTCAGTTCTCGGCAAGCTTGCTGCTGACGGCCAGAAGCCTTATGAGATCCTTGAATCCTACACGGGAACTGACCTTAAGGGCAGATCTTATGTTGCTCTTTATCAGGGTGCGGCTGATGAGGCTGCAAAGCAGAAGAAAAAGGCTCATTACACAGTGTGCGACGAATATGTAACGATGGAAGACGGTACAGGTATCGTACACATCGCTCCCGCATTCGGTGAAGATGACGCAAGAGTCGGAAGAGACAATGACCTTCCGATGGTACAGTTCGTTGATACAAGGGGTAACCTCACTGAGGAGACACCTTTTGCAGGCATGTTCGTTAAGGATGCAGATCCTGAAGTTCTGAAGGATCTTGATTCCAGAGGACTTCTTTTCTCTGCTCCGAAGTTCGAGCACGAATATCCTTTCTGCTGGAGATGCGACACACCTTTGATCTATTTCGCAAGATCCACATGGTTCATCGCAATGAGCAAAAAGAGAGACGAGCTCCTCAAGTCAAACAACATGATCACCTGGTATCCTGAGTCTATCAGAGACGGCCGTATGGGTGATTTCTTAAGAAACGTAATCGACTGGGGCATCTCACGTGAGCGTTACTGGGGTACACCGCTTCCGGTATGGGAGTGCGAATGCGGCCACAGACACTGCATCGGTTCTATCGAAGAACTCAAGTCAATGAGTGATGATTGTCCGGAAGATATCGAACTTCACAAGCCTTATGTTGATAACGTACACATCAAGTGCCCAAAGTGCGGCGGACAGATGAAGAGAGTTCCTGAGGTCATCGACTGCTGGTTCGACTCCGGTTCAATGCCTTTTGCACAGTATCACTATCCTTTTGAGAATAAGGAGTTCTTCGAGGAGCATTATCCCTGCAAGTTCATCTCTGAGGGTATCGACCAGACAAGAGGCTGGTTCTATTCATTGATCGCTATTTCCACGGTGCTCTTCGGCAGAAGCCCGTTCGAAAATTGTATCGTCATGGGTATCGTTCAGGATAAGGACGGTATCAAGATGAGCAAGCACTTAGGAAACGTCGTTGATCCGTGGGACGTTCTTGATTCACAGGGCGCAGATGCAGCAAGATGGTATTTCTATACTGCAAACCAGCCCTGGCTTCCTTCCAGATTCTCAAAAGAAGCAGTTAATGAAGGAATTAAGAAGTTCATCGGAACATACTGGAACACATATGCTTTCTACGTTATGTATGCCGATATCGATGAGTTCGATCCTACAAAGCATACACTTGATAAGGCTTCTTTGGGCGCGATGGACAGATGGGTACTCTCACGTCTTAACACGCTTATCAGGACTGTCAGAGAGAAGATGGATGCTTATGACATTTCCCAGTCTGCAAGACTCATCCAGGATTTCACGGAAGAGCTTTCCAACTGGTACGTAAGACGCTGCCGTGACAGATACTGGGGTGCAGAAGAGACTCAGGACAAGGTCAATGCTTACATGACGCTTTACACTGTCCTTGATTCGCTTACAAGACTCTGCGCACCGTTTGTTCCTTTCATCACGGAAGAGATCTATCAGAACATCGTATGCTCCGTTGATAAGAATGCGCCTGTCTCAGTTCATCTCGCAAAGTATCCTGAGGCTGATGAGAGCCTTATCGACAGCAAGCTTGAGCAGGAGATGGAACTCGTTCAGCAGATTGTTACATTGGGTCACAGCTGCCGTGAATCCGCATCCATCAAGAACCGTCAGCCTCTGTCCGAGATCTATGTAGTTTCCGAGATTGGACTTGATGATGAATATAAGCCGATCGTTTTAGATGAGCTTAATATCCGTAAGATCGAAGTGTTGAGCGATGCTTCAACACTCGTTGATTACAGCTTCAAGCCCCAGCTCAGGACTTGCGGAAGAAAGTTCGGCAAGAACTTAAATGATGCCAAGGAAGTTATTGCTAACCTCCCGGGCAAAGAGACATATAATGCCCTTAAGAACGGTTCAGTTAAGATCACCGTAAACGGCGAAGAGTACGAGATGACAGAAGAAGACTTTCTCATTGAGACAACTCAGCCTGAAGGATTTTCAACACAGACTTCAGGCAATCTTACTGTTTCCATCTCAACAGTTCTTACTGAAGAACTTATCGAAGACGGTCTTGTAAGAGAGATGATCTCCAAGATCCAGAATCACCGTAAGGAGACAGAAGGTCTTACCGTATCTGACCGCATCGTGCTTAAGTATGACGGCAACGATAAGCTTGCTGAGGTGATCGAGAAGAAGAAGGATTATCTTGCATCTGAAGTCCTCGCTGTCGAGATCTCCAAGGGTACGGGTGACAATTCCAGGGAATGGAATGTAAACGGCGAGAAGATCACATTCTCAGTCGTAAAAGCTTGAGGTAATTTATGATAATAGACCTGTTCAAACAAGGATACCCGGTGCAGCAGATAGCTTACTATCTGATCGTTATCCTGTTTGCGTTGACATTGTCTTTCTCGATACACGAGTTCATGCATGCCGCAGTTGCTGTCTGGCTCGGAGACGAGACGCCCAGAAACATGGGAAGGCTGACACTTAACCCGTTGGCACATCTTGATCCCATGGGTACGTTACTTCTCCTGGTTGCCGGATTCGGCTGGGGTAAACCGGTTATGTACAACCCCAGGAATCTCAGGAGGTTCAGAAGTTACCGCGGTATGAACATCATGGTGCATCTGGCAGGTGTTACAGGTAATTTTGTTCTGGCATATCTGGCTTCTATCCTTACTATCCTGTTCAGCAGTATTCAAGTCAAAACCGGCGGTAATGTATCATTTGTATTCAGTGCTCTTGCTGATGCTTTCAGTTATACATATGCTTTCTCGCTGATGCTCCTGGCATTTAACCTTCTGCCGATACCGCCTCTGGACGGATATCATGTGCTTGAGGAACTTCTTCCTTATAAGGTAAGAAGCTCTGACGGCTACAGGAGATTTGAGCGTCTGGCTCCGTCTATCCTGATGATTATCTTCCTTGCGAGCACATTTACGCGGATCCCGATACTGAGCAGCCTTATTGATATCATCCAGATTCCGTTCTCGTTTATCATTGAAGTGCTCGACATACCGTTCTACCTGTTATTCCAGTTGTTTGGGTTATAAGAATATGCTTGAGCAAGCGGTAAAGCCGGAGATCAAATTAAGACAATTCGAAGGCCCTCTGGACCTGCTCCTGCATTTGATCGAAAAAAATGACGTCGATATCTACGACATACCGATAAGTACGATTACAGGCCAGTATATGGACTATATCGAATCCATGAAGGAATTCGATATGGAGATAGCCTCTGATTTTCTTGTCATGGGTGCAACGCTCGTATCCATTAAGTCCAGAATGATGCTTCCGGGCATGCAGGCTGCGCTTGGCAATGGTGAAGAAGTAATGGATCCCAGGGAAGAACTCGTAATATCACTTATGAGATATAAGAGGTGCCGTGTTTTTGCATCTGATCTTAAAGACAGGAGAGAAAAGTTCGACGGCGCCAGATTCCGCTATGCTTCAACAGCAAAACAGCTCGGAATTACGATAGAACCCGGTGAACAGGCGTTCTCAATTGAAGAATTCAATGATGCAGTTGCGCTTATCAACGAGCGCAACCAGATGCGTTTTACGGATATCACGACCAAGATCACACATATCCTTCAGAGGGATAAGAGGTCCGTAAAAGAGAGGATAAAGTCCATTTGGCGCAGCATTACCGGAAGAGGAAAGATCCTTTTCAGCAGTCTTTTCGGCAAGAAGGCAGAGAAGATGGATAAAGTAGTCAGTTTCCTGGCTGTTCTGGAACTGGTAAGAGATAACAAGATCACTGTCGAGCAGGAACGCAACTTCGGCGAGATATCGATCGAGGAGAAGAAGGTCTGATTATATGGATGATGATTTTAAGATAACTTCACAGGAATTACCCGCAGCGATCGAATCGATACTCTTTGTATCGGGAGATCCCGTTTCCGTGGATAAACTTGCGGATATTCTTAACTGCTCGAAAAATGCCGTTAATGAGGCTTTGAAGTCATTGACTGACAGATATGCAGGCAATCCCTGGAGCGGACTTGAGATAAGGAGAACTGAAGATTCCTATGCGATCATGACAAGACCTTCCCAAAAGAAGATCCTCGACAGAATGTTCGGCCCCAGACAGGTTCCGCCTCTTTCACAGGCATCCTATGAGACACTGGCGGTTATTGCTTATAACCAGCCCTGCACAAGAGCTCAGGTCGAACTCGTTAGAGGTGTATCATCCGATTCGATCATTTCCAGGCTTCTTGACAGAGGATGGATCGAAGAAGCGGGTAATCTTGATGCACCGGGAAGACCTTCTCTTTTTAAGACAAGCAAGAAGTTCCTGACAGAATTCGGTATTGAATCAGTAAGAGACCTGCCGCCGCTTGAACTCATGAGCTATCAGACCATAAGGGATATGGAAGATTCACTGAAGGAAGCAGCGGGCGGAGAAGATAAGCAGATATCGATCGAGAGCATCATGAAGCCTGAAGCAGAAGAGAATGAAGAAGGTGGTTCAGATGACGGGAACGCTTGAACTTATTGAGAATCAGATCTCCAATATGAGCAAAGGCCATAAGGCCATCGCAAGTTTTATCCTTGAATCTTATGACAAAGCTGCTTACATGACGGCAGCAAGACTTGGTGATGAAGTCGGAGTGTCCGAATCCACTGTCGTAAGATTTACCACTGAACTCGGATTCGAAGGATATCCGGAATTCCAGAAGGCTTTGCAGGAAGACCTTAAGTCAAAGCTTACTTCAGTTCAGAGACTCGGACTCACAGAGAAATTCGAAAGCGACAGCGAAGCTTTAAGATCCGTTGTTAATCAGGATATTGCAAACCTCCGCGACTCGCTTAATTCAATAGATGATAAGGAATTTGACCGTGCGGTCAATTCCATTCTAAAGGCAAGAAAGATATATATCATGGGCATCAGGGCATCTGCTCCGTTATCGGAGTTCATGCACTTTTACATGACCCTTCTTTTCGATGACGTCGTATTGGTAAGAAGTACCTGCACCAATGAGCTTTTCGAGCAGATCATGCCAATAGGAAAAGGCGATGTCATGATAGGTATTTCTTTCCCGAGATATTCGGCAAGGACCATCAACTCGATGGGATATGCAAAGAAAAAAGGCGCAACGATCATCGCTATCACCGATAAAGATGATACGGCAATGACTGAATATGCCGACATCAAGCTGTTTGCAAAATCTTCAATGGCTTCATTTGTAGATTCGCTTACCGCACCGCTGTCACTTATCAATGCACTCCTGGTATCGCTCGGAATGCACAGAAAAGAGCATATACAGTCCTCTTTGGAATCATTGGAAACATTGTGGTCACAGTACCGCGTTTATGAGACGGGCAGAGACAGGACCACTGAAGACGGAGATATTTTATAAAGGAGAAATATTATGGGCATTTATCAGATCGCAATCGACGGACCTTCAGGCTCAGGCAAGAGCACACTTGCAAAGGGTATCGCTAAGGAACTCGGCATTATGTATCTTGATACAGGTGCAATGTACCGTACATGTGCAGTTGCTTCAATCAAGAAGGGCGTTAATCCCAAGGATGCTGATGCTGTAAAGAAGATGATGGACGAGGTCAAGATCGAAGTCGAATTCGTTGACGGCGTTCAGCACATGATCCTCGACGGCGAGGATGTTACCGGAGAATTGAGAACACCGCAGACATCTATTGCCGCTTCTGATATTTCGGCACTTCCTTTTGTAAGGACTGCAATGGTATCTCTTCAAAGAGAGATCGCCAAGAATCAGACCTTCGTCCTTGACGGCAGAGATATCGCTTCCGTCGTTCTTCCTGATGCTAAATACAAGTTCTTCGTTGTATGTGCTCCCGAAGTAAGGGCTGAGAGAAGACTTAAAGAGCTCAATGAAGCAGGCGACCACTCCCAGACATATGAAGAAGTTTTAAGAGATATAAATTACAGGGATGAGCAGGACTCCAAGAGAGCTGCATCACCTCTGATCCAGGTTCCTGAAGCAATTGTTATTGATACAGGCAAGTATGACATCGAGGGTACAAAGCAATTCCTTTTAAGCCATCTGGACGAAGAAGATAAATGAATATAACGATTGCAAGGTCATCAGGTTTCTGCTTCGGAGTAAAGAACGCGGTCACGGCAGCCTGGGAGGCTGTCAGTGGTCTTTCTGACGGCAAAAGACTTGTTATGCTTGGTGAGATAGTTCACAACAGATACGTTGTGGACAAACTTTTGGAAGGCGGCTTCGAGATCGCCGAAAGTGCGAATGAATGTCCTGAAGGTGCTGTGGTTATCGTTAGGGCACACGGTGTTACACCGGAGGAGATCAGCATCTTAAAGTCGAAAAACTGCGAGATAAGGGATATGACTTGCCCGTTTGTCTCGAAGATCCATAAGATCGTAAGGGAAAATGCCCTTAAGGGAATGAACATAATCATCGCAGGGACCGAAGGACACCCTGAGGTTACGGGGATCCTGGGCGAAGCTGAGGGGACAGGCGTAAAGTGCGCTGTGATAAAGGCTCCTGAGGATCTTGAGAAGCTTGATTTCCCTCTCGAAAGTGCCATATTGATATCGCAAACGACGTTTTCGAGCGGTATGTTCGAAAAAATTTGCGAAAGTGTTAAAAATAAAATTGAAAAATACAATGTTTTTGATACAATATGTATTACGACTGAAAGTAGGCAAAAGGAAGCCGCTTCGCTCTCTGAGTTATCTGATTCGATGATCGTCATCGGTTCAGCTCATAGTTCGAACACCACTAAGCTTTTGGAAATCTGCAAAGGTCGCTGTGCAAGAACATTCCTTGTGAATTCCGGCGCGGAAGCAAGACGCCTTATCTTTGAGGGGAAGATACTTCCTGCGGATAAAGTCGGGATCACAGCGGGTGCATCTACACCGGAAGCTATTATTTTGGAGGTTGTTCAACAAATGAACGAAGAAGAGAAGATCACAAATCAGGGCTTTGACACAGAGTTTGCCAATGCTGTCGATTTAATTGCGCAGGTTAGAAGAGGTGCTGTAGTAAAGGGCACGATCACATCTGCAGATGACGACTATGTTTATGTAGACGTACACGACAAGTCCGAAGGAAGAATTTCACGCAAAGAGTTTGATTCGGATCCTGACTTCGATCTTGACAAGGCAATTGCCGAGCACACAGAAGTTACCGTTAAAGTCAGAAGCATCAAGAATTCCGATCAGGGCAAAGAGATCATCCTTTCAAAGAATGATGTAGAGTCCGAGAAGGGCAGAGCCGAGATCGAGGAAGCTTACAAGAACAAGACTCCTATCGAAGTTAAGATCACACGTACTGTTAAGGACGGTGTTATCGGTTCTTACAAGGGCGTTGATATCTATATTCACAGAACACAGATCAAGACCGGCGAAGTTAAGGATCTTGAATCCTATGTTGGTCAGACTCTTGAGATCCTTGTTACAAAGTTCGACACCGAGAAGGGCCGTCTCAGGATCTCCGGAAGCCACAGGATCATCGTATCCGAAGAGCGCCGCAAGAAGTCCGCTGAGATCTGGGACAATATCGAAGAAGGCAAGCACTATACCGGTGTTGTAAGAAGCCTCGTTGATTTCGGTGCTTTCATTGATATCGGCGGTGTTGACGGACTCGTTCACGTTTCCGAGCTCTCATGGAGCCGCAACGCTAAGCCTGCTGACGTTCTTAAGGTTGGCGAAGAGGTTGACGTTTACGTTAAGTCTTTCGACAAAGAGACAAAGAAGATCTCTCTGGGCTACAAGAAGCTCGAGGATGATCCATACTACAATATTGAAGAGAGAATGCCTGTAGGCTGCATCGTTCAGGGTACAGTTGTTCGTCTTACAAAGTTCGGCGCTTTCGTTCAGCTTGAGCCCGACCTCGACGCACTCTGCCACGTATCTCAGATCTCTTCCAGAAGACTTGAGAAGCCTGAGGATGTTCTTTCTGTAGGTCAGGTCGTTCAGGCTAAGGTCATCAAGATCGAACCTGATGAGAGAAGGATCTCCATCTCCATCAAGGAAGTTGCTCCTATCGATCCTGAGATCGAGGAAGAGCCTGTTGAAGAAGCACCTGCTGAGGAAGCTCCTGTTGAGGCAGAGGCTGAAGCACCTTCTGAAGATACAGAGGCATAAGTTAATACTTAAATCTGAATTCAAGACCGCGTCCTTTCCGGGGCGCGGTTTTTATTATCTGCGACTTAACGGTGAAGTTTTCGATGAAGCATCAACAAACGGATTCACGGCAAATTCCCGGCTATGCCGTGAAAACGCCGTGACTTTTATCGTTAAACAGCATAATTCACGGCAAATTCCCGGTTATGCCGTGAATACGCCGTGAATCTATATGACAAGGACTGTTTGTAAAGTATATTTTCATATTATTTATTTAAGAAAATTAAGAAAACTATTAAAGTTTATTCATTAACTTATAATTCGACCTTGCATATTTTATTATGTTGTTATAAGATGTTTAGGCTTGTTAGAGGAATACTCCATCGGGGTGTGGCTCAGGTGGTAGAGTGCCTGCTTCGGGAGCAGGAGGCCGTGGGTTCAAGTCCCGCCACTCCGACCAATTTTTTTCCTTAACAAGGCGTGATCATCGGGGTGTAGCTCAGGTGGCTAGAGTGCTTGCTTAGGGAGCAAGAGGTCGTGGGTTCAAGTCCCGTCACTCCGACCAAATAAAAGACCTTCAGGATTTTGCTTGAAGGTCTTTTTGTTTTAGAGTTACTTCGCCTTGTTTCAATAATACAACAGTTATATAATTGAAATTACTTAATTTGTTGTTGGGATCATTTATTTTTTATCAGGATTATCTCTCACTTATTAACTTTGCGCATTTTGTTCAAGGTTGATCATATTGCGCTTTCTGATCGAAAAGATTCAAGTATTACAGGAGGCTCTGTATATAATGAAGAAGCGTTTATCCAGGCTTATTTCCGTCATCGTATCTGCGGCTATTGTTTTTTCGCTGATCCCTAAGATCTTTGGTACTGAAAGAGTTCGTGCTGAAGAATCATATAATATCTGGGTTGGCGGTATTCAAGTTACCGGTGCTAACAAGGATAATATCTTATATGATAAGAAAGCATCTGTTAAGTTTGATCCGGATACTTATACGCTTACTTTGAATGAGCCGGAAAACATGGGTTTCTATCCGGAAATAGGAAAAGAAGCTATTGTATATATTGGAGATTTGGGTCACGATATAACGATTTGCGGTAAAGCTGATCTTGTTTCATCAGGCTCATATTATTATGCTGTTTATTCTGATTTCGATTCTGTCAAAGTAACGTTAAATGGTTATTTTTCATCCGGAAAGACATTCATTGTTAATAATATGAATGTGACCGGTGGACATATAAAAACTGATGTTGGGATTCATACTGAAAAATTCAATATGACCGGTGGAAAAATTGATGCGAGTTATTTTACCGGAATGAATTGCTGGTTTTCCGGTGGTTCTATTACTGCTAATAATTCATCGCCTCTTATTAACTCGGGTGCTGGTATCGCTTGTACTTACCTTGTTATTAGTGACGGTACGGTTAATACTACAGGTGATTCTTGCGGTATTCTAACTAGCCGTTCTATGTCTGTCTCAGGCGGCAATGTTACATCTCATAGTGATAAAGATAAAGGTATCATTTCATATGGTACTATTGATATTATCGGAGGTGAGGTTACAGCTACGGGTCTTCATCATGGTATTTATGCTCAAAATGATATTGGTATTTATGAGTCTTCACTTTTTGTAGTTGCTCACGCTACAAGTGAAACTGACGGTATTGCGATTGCAAGTAAGAGCGGTACTATTATACTTGACGATGGGATGGAATGTGTTGAATCTGCGACTGCTGTTGCTGAACCATATGATAAAGTCAGTAGTGCTATTTACAGTAAGAAGCAAACCGAAGGCGGCAAGCCTCTTTCAAAAGTTACAATAACAAATGCGGCTGACATCTTCACAGTAACCTATAAAGATGGTGCAGGTCTCGGTGGAGACATTGTTGAACGAAGATACGTGAGTGAAGAATTCCAGCTTCAGGATTTCCCTTCATCTGAATGGAAGTTACCGGCAGGAAAGCACTTCTATTGTTGGTCCGTTACGGATAATGCAGGCACAAATGAAGAGAAAATGCCGTTGTCGGATTATACTATGTACCGTGGAGACGCGATAATGACGGCTGTTTACTTTAGCTGTATAACCGGTTGGGAAGATACCGGTGAGGGTGGAATTAAAGAGATCGGTGATACTTCGCGTGAAATTAAAGCGTCCGGTTCTGAGAACAGCGCTTTTGAGGGTGACTCTGTAGAAATTGAGATTAAACTTAAGGATGATTTCGCAATAACCGACAATAAAATTGAGGTTTTAAGTGCTGCTTCAGGCAAGACCATTTCTGACTTTACTGTGTCCTATAATGAAAAGAGTGATAGTTTGAGAGGATCCTTTAAAATGCCCGGAGAGGATGTAACCCTCCGTTTTGCTACGAAGAAAAACGACCAGAGCTCCAGTTCTTCATCCGGCTCTGATCCGGCTTCTACAACGGTAGATAGTCAATACGTTATTGTAAAGGGCGCTAACGGTACTTGGGATGGCGTAAACAACTATATTGTTGAAGTTTCTGACAAGGCTGCTGATGATACGATTCTTGATCGTTATCGCTCGGCATCGGTTGACGGACATCAGCTGGGGGATGGCGAGCACGTGATCCGCAAGGGAAGTGTTATCGTTGAGATTACCAGCGATTACCTTAAGACCTTGAGTGCAGGTGAGCATACGATCGTAGTAGCCTTCTCGGATAAATCAGTCTCGACGACAATAACGGTCAGTGCTGCAGCTTCAAGCAGTACTAGCGCTGCAAGTATTCCTTCCACAGGTGAGACCATTGCTACCACATATTTTGCCGGAGTTGTATTCGTTCTTGCTGCATGTGGATTCTGTTCTGCAGTTGCCGTAAAGAAGCGTAAGGAAGAAATCTGATTTAGTTGATCTTTATAAAGAGGCGTCCGCCTGGCGCCTCTTTTGTTTTATCGAACAATTATTTGATTTGGACTATTAATAATGCTAATTTCAGCGACTAGTTTGTTATAATCGAAAATATCAATTCAAAGGCGGTGGATTCCATGAGTCGAGCAGATGATATTTTCGATGAGAACATAAGAACGATCCTTAATTCAGGCTATTCCACGATCAATGACAAGGTAAGGCCGCACTGGGCTGATGACGGAGCGCCTGCTTATACCTATAAGGCATTTGCTATCGTTAACCGCTATAACCTTGCTGAGGAATTCCCGATGTTTACACAGCGCTGGATCAACTTCAAGGCTGCAGTAGATGAGCTCCTCTGGATATGGCAGAAGAAGTCCAATAATGTCAATGACCTTAATTCCCATATCTGGGATTCATGGGCAGATGAGACCGGCTCTATCGGCAAAGCTTACGGATATCAGTTAGGTGTTAAGCATAAGTATAAGGAAGGCGAGTTCGACCAGGTCGACCGTGTACTTTATGACCTTAAGAACAATCCGTCCTCAAGAAGGATAATGACAAATATCTATGTCCACCAGGATCTTAACGAGATGCATCTTTATCCGTGTGCCTATTCAATGACATTCAATGTTACCGGCAACAAGCTGAATGCTATCCTCAATCAGAGAAGCAATGACATGCTTGTCGCAAATGCCTGGAATGTATGCCAGTATGCCGTTCTGGTACATCTTATGGCCAGATGTTCAGGGCTTGAAGTAGGTGAGTTCGTCCATGTGATAGCAGATGCACATATCTATGACAGGCATGTCGATATTGTTAAGAATCTGATAGAGATGCCCAAATATCCGGCACCCAAGCTCGTCCTTGATGAAGGAATAACTGATTTCTATCAGTTCACAACAGATAACATCAGACTGGAAGGTTACGAGGCAGGACCCAAGATCAAGGGAATTCCCGTAGCAGTCTGATTAGAACGGAAGAAGATTTAATGAGACTTATCTTTATAAGACACGGTGAGCCGAATTATGAGACGGATCACCTTACGGAAAAGGGCTGGCGCGAAGCTGAGATCCTTGCAGAGCGCGTAGCCAAGTGGGACATCAAGCAGATATATTGTTCACCTTTGGGCAGAGCTCAGGATACAAGTATCCCGACACTAAGGAAACTGGGCAGGAAGGCGGTTACATGTGACTGGCTTCAGGAATTCTATTACCGCGTAAAGCATGAACAGACGGGCGATGAGACTATTGCATGGGATTTTTATCCCAGATATTTCGCGCCCCATGATCAGCTTCATGATAAGGACAAATGGGCTTATTCGGATGTTATGGCATCCGGAGATATAGCAAAGTTTGCCGATATTGTTTACAGGGAATTTGATGCCTTGCTCGAAAAGCATGGCTACAGGAGAAATGATAAGAATTACTACGATGTTATCGAGCATAATGATGACAATATCGTTTTCTTCTGCCATTTCGGTATCACAGCCTTGCTCGTGGGACACCTTATCGGCGTTGCAGCGCCCGCATTGTGGCAGGGAAGCATCATGCTCCCCACATCGATCACGGTGTTAGGTTCGGAAGAAAGAATTCCGGGCGAGGCTGCTTTCAGAGTTCAAACATTCGGTGATGCAAGACATCTAATAGAAGCCGGTGAACCTTTATCTTCATCTGGTTATTTCGGAAAGGTTTTCGAGGGGTAATAAACATGATCGCAATCTCAGCAGTTGACAAGAATTGGGCAATCGGCAACCAGGGCAGGCTCCTGATCTCATTACCTGAAGACCAGAAGGGCGTGTTCAGAAAGTATACATCAGGACATACTGTGGTCTATGGAAGAAAGACTCTTGAGACTTTTCCGGGCCAGAGACTTCTCCCGAACAGAGTCAATATAATTATGTCCAGAAGCTTTGAGTACGAGAAGGAAGGCGCGATGGTGCTTCATTCTGTTGATGAACTTGAGGATTTCCTTTCCATGACTGCTGACGAGGTATATCTGATAGGCGGCGCTTCACTCTACAATTCTCTTATAGAGCTTTGCGATAAGGCAATTATCACCAGCATCCATGCAGAGTTTGAGGCAGACTGCTGGTTCCCGAATCTTGATGAGGATCCTTCCTGGGAACTCGAATACGAAGAAGAGCCTGTCATGAGCGAGAAGGGCGTCGAGTTCTCCGTAAGGCATTACAGAAGAAAAGCTTAATATTCTCCTGACTTCTCATATGCAGGACTGCATTCAGTAAGCAGCGGCTGTGTCATTATCTCGGGCTTTACCGTGACGTATGGCGCTGTCGTTATCGTGAAAGTGAAGGTGACAGTCTCTCCGGGTTCGAGAAGGAAATAGTGGCAGAAACCGACTTCAAGGCCGTTATATTCAGAGATCGTGATCTCGATGTCGCTGTCATTTTCGAAATCGCCAATCGATCCTCCGGCAGGTGCAAAGAAATATATAACCGAGTTCATGCTGCCGCCGTTATCCATGCTTAAGACATATGCGTTTCCTTCACCGATCGCCAGTGTTTCCTCATCTATTGTGTTGGAAACGACTGCAGTAACGGGATATGTGATTGTGCCGTCTTCATTTGTGACGCCTTCGCCGAAAGATGCACTGTAGTCAAGATAAGGTCCTAATTTATTAGCATCGTTGACGCTGTAAAACATGCCGAGTGCAGGAGTTTCAGGATCCTTGTTAAGGGAACCGGACAAGCCCAGGCTTTTAAGGATCTCTTCGGCTTCCGGGTCTTCCATCCACATCATGAAGACTCTGTCTTTTCCGCTCTCCGTTATTACCGAGAGAAGCTGCATCAGGGAATCCTTTCCGATGTTTTCAAACAGCTTTTTGTATACTGTCTCCGCAGTCTCTGCGAAGAGTGAGTCAGTTATGTCATTGGCTTCGAGCCTTTCCATTGACGTGAAATAATCAATGTAGATATCCCTTTGCAGATAGCGTAAAGCGTTCTCGGAATCGATGGTTACGCCGTTTGAGAGTGTAACGGGTCCGGTTATAGTTAACAGCCGCTGGATTATGTGCGGAGTAAGCGAGATCACGCCGTCTACCTCAACATCGTTATATTCTTCGTATGATGCTGCCCAGAGTTCTGCGGCTCTCGGGAAATGAGGGTTGCAGGAAGCTCTTCTCGGGTTATTTCCGTACCAGTCGCTCATGAATACGTAGTTTTCCTCGTCCGACATCGTTATTGATGAGGCCTGGGTCTTTGGAATGACGTTATAAACAGTCTGGAAATCCCCGAAATGGAAGATTCCGTCCCTTACCGAAGCCATGCCAACAGACCCCGGATAACCGCCGCAGGCACGCATTTCAGCGCTGTTCTGCGCAATGATTATGAATGTTCTGTCTTCGCCGTCACCTATTACCAGGTTTATGAGAGGCTTATATGACTTGAACTTATAGATGAGCGACATCAGATGGACCAGTTCGTTATTTATTTTCTCATTGCTTTGTATGGCGTCAGCGAAAACCGGATCCGTAAGTACCTGGTCCAGAAGATCGACGATATAAGGCTCGATCCTTTCTTCAAGATCAAGGTATACCCTTACAACTTCAGTGTTTATGCCGTCTTCTGTCTTAAAATCGGAGAAAGGAACCTGGTACATAACATCAGCAGCAGGGCGGAGTATGCCTGCGGATGCAGTCTCGAGCATCGGTATTACGGTGTTTGCAATTTCCGGAAGATTCCTGTATTTGGAAACTTCATTTTCGAGAATGCCGTAATTGAATTCCGGAAGATCTTCGATGTCTTTAAAGATCTTTTCTGCCGCGGGGCAAAGATCGTCGATCATGTCACAGTAACCGTGGAGCCTTTCCGCCATGTCCGGTCCCATGTCGCTGATGCTGATGTCCTTGATCTCGGGTTTGCCGAGTTTGCGTATATAAAGGGAAGCCGGCTTCAGTATCTGCTCTGTGGCTTCATCTGCGATGTCTATTGCTTTAGAGGCTGTATCAAGATCTTCGGAGATCGAGGAACCTGCAAAAGGGATGGACCTTGCTGCATTCCATTTCTTGTCATCAAGATTTTCCTGCAGGGATTTGATCGCGATTTCAGCATTGCGGATATTTTCGTCAGCCGAATCAGCATCGCCGTCCTTGATAGAAGCAACAGCCTGTTTTATGGATGTTTTCAGTGTCTTGGCATCTGATATTGCTGCCTGAGCTCCGGAATAGTAGATTATTCCGGTGATAACGGCAATGATGCCGAGTATTGCTGCCACAAGGAGCGGTACCCAGCGCTTTTTATTGGGATTACCGCTTGCAGAAGATGCCTTTTGAGGCTTGACTCTAACCGGTTTTACCTTTATTTTCTTAGCTTTTGAAGTCTGGTTGTCACTTTCGGGTGAAATGACAAATTTGCCTTCGTATATATCTTTAGATCTCAAAAATATTATCTCCCATTCCGTTTTTTATGGACCTGTTAAGGATACTTTTCTCAGGCGATTAAACAAGTTGTTTTTTTAGGAAAAGTTGAGGAATTGTGGAAGACGGATTTCCTCTTGCGGAATCAATTGCTATTAGTTATAATACTCGAGCATAAAAATCACGCATACATTCCGACTGTGGCCATTATGAGCTGAATATTACTTGATGTATGCGGAAGAAAACAGGAGGATTTATTTTATGCCAGTTATTTTAATGAAGCAGCTTCTTGAAGCAGGCGTACACTTCGGTCACCAGACACGCCGTTGGAACCCTAAGATGTCCGAGTACATCTTCACGGAGCGTAACTCAATCCACATCATCGATTTGCAGAAGACAGTCAAGAAGGTCGACGAGGCCTATGACGCTATGCGCGAGCTCGCTGAGAAGGGTGATATCCTTTTCGTAGGCACAAAGAAGCAGGCTCAGGATTCCATCAAGGAAGAAGCTCAGCGCTGCGGACAGTTCTATGTTAACTATCGTTGGCTCGGCGGTACTCTCACAAACTTCGTTACGATCAAGAAGAGAGTTGCAAGACTTGAAGAACTCAGAAGAATGGAAGCAGACGGTTCTTTCGACCTCAGAACAAAGAAGGAAGTTGCTAAGCTTAAGCTCGAGATGACAAAGCTCGACCAGAACCTCGGCGGTATCGTAGGCATGGTTAAGCTCCCTGCAGCACTCTTCATCGTTGATACAAAGAAAGAGCACAATGCAGTTGCAGAAGCTAAGAGACTTGGTATCCCGATCGTTGCTATCGTAGATACAAACTGCGATCCTGACGAAGTAGATTACGTTATCCCCGGTAACGATGACGCTATCCGTGCCGTTAAGCTCATCACAGCTAAGATGGCTGACGCTGTTATCGAAGCTCATCAGGGTGAGGA
>JAFWQC010000106.1 GCA_017509245.1 Clostridiales bacterium
CAAGGTCAACCGCATGGTCAACATCTGGAACCAGTATCAGTGCATGGTTACATTCAACCTTTCACGTTCTGCTTCCTATTTCGAGTCCGGAATCGGAAGAGGCATGGGCTTCAGAGATTCCAACCAGGATATCCTCGGATTCGTACACCAGATCCCTGACCGTGCAAGAGCAAGACTTATCGACATCGCTTCAACACAGCTTTCAGACGGCGGATGCTATCACCAGTATCAGCCTCTTACAAAGAAGGGCAACGCTGACATCGGCGGAGACTTCTCGGATGACCCGCTCTGGATGATCCTTTCCGTTGCCGCTTATATCAAGGAGACAGGCGACTGGGGTATTCTGGATGCCAATGTTCCTTTCGATGACGATCCGGAAGGCAAGCACACAATGCTCGACCACCTGAACGTATCGTTCTATCACATCGTAAATAACCTCGGACCTCACGGACTGCCTCTTGCAATGCGTGCCGACTGGAATGACTGCATCAACCTGTCATGCTTCTCCGACACACCCGGTGAATCTTTCCAGACATACACAAATCCCAAGTTCAAGGCAGAGGGCGGATATTCAAAGATTGCAGAGTCTGTATTCGTTGCAGCGCTCTTCACATACACAGGTCCTGCTTATGTCGGTATCTTAGAGCACCTCGGCAAGGCTGATGAGGCAGCTAAGGCACAGGCTGAGATCGACAAGATGAAGAAGAACACGATGGAGTCTGCTTTCGACGGCGAGTGGTTCTTAAGAGCTTATGACGCAAACGGCGAGAAGATGGGCTCAAGCGAGTGCGAAGAGGGTAAGATCTTCATCGAACCTCAGGGCTTCGCTGTTATGTCCGAGATCGGCAAGGACGTCGGCGCCGACATCAAGACACTTAACTCGATTGACAAGTATCTTAACTGCGAGTACGGCCTCGTTCTCAACAATCCGGCTTTCACCAAGTACTACATCCAGTACGGCGAGATCTCCACATATCCGGGCGGATATAAGGAGAACGCAGGTATCTTCACACACAACAACGCGTGGATCATCTGTGCTGAGGCTTATGCAGGCAGAGGCGAGAAGGCATTCGAGTACTACTCAAAGATCGCTCCTGCTTTCACTGAGGAGACATCAGATATCCACAAGACTGAACCTTATGTTTACGGTCAGATGATCGGCGGTAAGGATGCAAAGAACTTCGGTCAGGGCAAGAACTCCTGGCTCACGGGTACGGCAGCATGGAACATGGTTGCAATCTCCCAGTACATCCTCGGCATCAAGCCTGAATTTGACGGCCTCAGAGTCGATCCTTCAATCCCTTCTGCATGGGACGGATTTACCGTTGAGCGTAAGTTCAGGGGCGACATCTACGAGATCACGATCAAGAACCCTGATCACGTTTGCAAGGGTGTTAAGAAGCTTGTTGTAGACGGCAATGAGATCGACGGATGCATCGTTCCAGTAGCAGGCGACGGCAAGGCTCACAAGGTAGAGGCAGTGCTCGGTTAAGGCCTGATATCCTTTATTGGACATTTAAATCAATTATTCGGTAAAAACCCCGCGGTCACTTTTGAACTGCGGGGTTTCTTGATATAATCAGCATATTATAATTTTTCCCGCGGAGGACGATTATGGGTTACATCGGTGAGAAAGCCAGAGGAGAAAGATGCCCTGCCAAGGAGCTTTTGCTCAATAAGTTCGGTGCTGAAAATGTTAAGGGCGGAATCTCCGCTCAGTATGTGCGCTTCGGCAAAGAGCCTGTCGTTATCGGCATATCCGGATTGAAGTTTGACAGCATGGCAGTAAATATCCTTGCTTCCGACGATATTATTTTCGAGACATTCACAAAGACGGTAAATGAGGGATCAAGCATCCTTCTTATCAAGGAAGAAGGCGGAATAAAGGCTTTGACCGAGAAGGCAGGAACTGTCTCCGAAGCTGCTTTTGACGCTGCAGTCACCGGCAGATGCCTTGAACTCATAAACGGCACGGAGACATGGGGCGGCAAGCTCAATGAGAAGGGCGAGCTTATCTTCGATCCTTCCACACCTTCACCCGGACCCCACTACTATACGAATATGCTCATCGGCAACCGTATCGGTTTTGATTTCCCTCTGCAGTCAACACCTAAGAGTGCTGTAGATGCAATGGGCGGCGGATCTTTCAGATCACATGCTGACACACAGGTCCTCGCAACAAGATGGGACTATCTCCCTGAAGAGAACGGATTCCCGGCTAACCGCCAGTTCTACCTCGTAGAGAACGGCAAGCAGATCTTCTGGTCAGGTGCTGCCGTTGCTGACGGACTTAAGAAGGCAGAGACGGTTCATTCACAGAACAGAACTACTATCAGTTATGAGCTGGAGTGCGGTCTTAAGATCAAGAGAACGATCTTCATCGTTCCCCAGAGAGAGGGACTTCCCGTTGCTAACGAAGCCCAGATGATCGATATCGAGAATACAACATCTGAAGATAAGGATCTGAGAGTTGTCTGCACCGGCATGCTCGGAACAAAGCAGACACATGCGCTTTCGGAGGACGTCATCTTTACGACAGTCGTTTCCGAGTCCAATGTTTTCTTCAATGAGGACAACGAGATCCGCGCCGTAAGCACGGACCCCAACCCCAAGTGGACCAAGGGCGACATCAGATTCAACGAGACAGTCGTACATACTGCTGAGGGAGATTTCTTCCCTGACCAGTACAGCGTAAGATATGCTGATTTCGTAGGTTCAGGAAGCCTCCAGAAGCCTGAGTTCATCTATCCTCTGGCTTCCAGACCTTCAAGAAAGGGCCCCGGATTCTTTGCAACATCCACACCGTTCACGGTAAAGGCTAACAGCTCAGTACGTGTTGATAACGTAACATCCCTTTCTTCCGACTGCGTAAATGACAAGTTCGAAGTTGATAAGACTCCTGCAAAGGAAGTTGAGGCAGTTGCTGACTACATCAAGGACCCTGCCAATCTTGCAAGAGACCTTCAGGATGTCATCGATTTTACCGGCAAGTATTCCGGCTACATGAAGATCTCACACGAAGACAGGGACTTTGAGGCTTATGTTAATAACAACCTCCCGTTCCAGGTCTTCTATCAGACATTCGTATCGAGATCTCTTGACTGGACACAGAAGGGATACCGTGAGATCGGCTTCAGAGAGATCCAGGACATCTTCGCTTCAATGTACTATTTCGCTGGTATGGGCAGAACTGATTTCGTTAAGGAGATGCTCGCCGGCTGGATCGAAAATGTATACGAAGACGGTTACACAAACCACAACTTCTACTGGATCGGCAAAGAACCCGGCTGGTGGTCAGATGACGGACTCTGGCTCCTTCAGGCTCTGGACAGATATCTCGGCCTTACAGATGATTATGCTTTCCTCGAAGAGGAATTCGTCATGGCAGGCACAAAGGAGAAGAAGACTGACGCCGGCATCAAGCGCAAGCTCAAGGATACGATCAAGGCGATCATCCTCTACAGCGGCAGAGTATCTCTCGGCAAGCACGGCATTCCGCTCATCGACCGCGCTGACTGGAATGACTGCTTGAGAGTCGATCCTGACTGCATCTCCGGCAAGGACAAGGTAGAAGCATATAAGGAACAGCTCGCTGAATCAGGCAAGGCTTACGGTGAGGTTCCTTTCGATTCCGAATATTCAGAGTCCGTAATGAACGGATTCCTTTTGAAGGTTGCACTCGATGCGGCTGAGACGATGTTCAGAAAGACCGGTGATCCGGCTGCTGACGAGATGAAGCAGCTTTCCGACAAGCTCGCGGCTAACCTCAGACAGTACTGCTGGAAGGATGACTTCTACTGCAGAGTCCTCTTCAACAGGAAAGACAGAACAGACATCTCTTATCTCGGTGCGCAGGGTGACGGTCTTGCAGTTGAAGAAGGCCATCCCGGAACATACTTCCTCAACAGCTTCTCCTGGTCGCTTCTTGCAGGTGTTGCATCTGAAGAAGAGATCAGCAAGATGCTCGATTCGTTAGACAAGTATCTTAAGACACCTTACGGATTCAGACTCTGCTCGACAGTAGACTATCCGAGGATCGCTCCTAAGATCGACGTTGCTCTCTACTATCCGGGTGACCGTGAGAACGGCGGTGTCTTCAAGCACGCCAACATGATGGCATGCTCGGCAATGCTCGGTGCAGCAAAGACCGTCAAGGACAAGGCTCTTGCCGCAAGACTTGCAGATACTGCTTACTGGATCATTGACAAGATCCTTCCGTATGCAACTCTCAAGACACCGTTCTTCACATGCGGCAACCCCAGATGGTGCACACAGTACAACAACAGTCAGTCGGGAGAGAACATCGGACCTACATTGTCCGGTACTTCGACATGGCTTCTCTTATCGCTCTTCCAGTGCTTCGGTGTTGAGTTCACAAGCGAAGGCCTGAGAGTCGAGCCTATCCTGAGACAGACTGACAGAAAGCTTGATGTTAAGGTCTCCGTCTGCGGAACAACTTACGACATCCATATCACAAAGCCTGAGGGCTTTATCCGTGCACAGGACGGCATAAAGGTATCTCTTGACGGCGCTGCAGTAGATGGCACACTCCTTCCTGTTGCAACAGACGGCAAGACACATCAGGTTGAGATCAGCTTCTAAGGGGATTAATCCGGAGGTAATAGAAAAATGCCTTTTTCGAGCGTCTTTTTATCAGAGATCGTAAAAGCCTATAACCTTGAGGTTGTTTACGATTCAGGCGATATTGAATCCAGAAGGATATGCGTGGCCGATGTCACGAGACCCGGCCTGCAGCTCGCAGGATATTACGATCACTTCGGTCCGGACAGAATCCAGATGATCGGAAACATGGAGCATGCATACCTCGATAACCTCTCTCCCGAGGAGAGGGCAAAGTCGGTATCGGCTCTTTTCGAGAAGAACATACCTGCTCTCATCGTTACCCGTGACCACAAGGTCCACAAGGAGATCCTTGATGCAGCGAGAAAGTATCAGACGCCCGTATTAAGGACATCACAGGCCACATCGGATTTCTCGTCAGAGCTCGTTAAGTACCTCAAGATGGAGCTCGCTCCGCGTGTATCGATGCACGGCGTTCTTGTCGAGGTAAACGGTGAAGGTATCCTGATCCTGGGTGAGTCCGGTGTTGGTAAATCTGAGACGGCGCTCGAGATCGTAAAGAGAGGTCACAGACTTATCGCCGACGACCAGATCGAGATCCGCAAAGTATCTGAGACAACGCTCCTCGGACGTGCTCCTGATGTCATCAAGCACCTTATCGAGATACGCGGCATCGGCATCCTGGACGTTAAGGAGCTCTATGGTGTTTCCGCCGTCAAGCAGCAGGAGAACATCGACTTCGTAATCAATCTCGAACTCTGGGACGAGAAGAAGACATATGACAGATTAGGCCTTACGGAAGAGACAACGGACATCCTCGGAATAAAGGTGCCTTCAGTCACGATCCCCGTAGGCCCCGGACGTAACCTCGCGATAATCGTCGAGGCTGCAGCCATCAACTACAGGGTCAAGAAGATGGGTTATAATGCCGCACAGGATCTTGTGTCGAGAGTATTCCCCGGAAAGTCTTTAGATGGCTGATCTTAGCATTCTCGAAAATGTCCCGCTTGCGGGATATTCAACCTTCAGATGCGGAGGCCCTGCGAGATTTTTTGCAGAGCCCTCAAATGCTGATGAAGTGGCATCGCTTTTCAAATGGGCAGGGGAGAGGAACCTGGACGTATTCGTTCTCGGCAATGGATCTAACTGCCTTATATCAGACGAGGGTTTTGACGGCCTCGTAATCAGGATAGGCAGGAACATGAGTGATCTTTCCTCGGAGGAGACCTCTGACGGGAAAGTGACCGTATCTGCAGGTGCCGGGCTTCCCTTTGCCAGATTCGGATCCTACTGCGCAGAGCTCTCGCTTAAAGGCGCCGAGTTTGCGTGCGGAATCCCGGGTTCATGCGGCGGCGCGGTATATATGAATGCCGGAGCTTACGGCGGACAGATATCGGATCTCATTAAGAGCGTAAGTTACTGGGACGGAAACTCGGTTCAAAACATAGATAATGATCAATGTGAATTCGGATACAGAAAGAGCCTTTTTGAAAGACTCGGTTCTGAAGGGAAGACCGCAGTCATTCTGGGATTTGAGGCTGTGCTTTCCAAAGGAAATAAAGATGAGATAACCGCGCTTGTCGAAGACCTCCGCGTAAGAAGAACTGCAAGCCAGCCTCTGGATGTGCCTTCCGCGGGATCCACGTTCAAGAGACCGGAAGGTTATTTTGCGGCCAGACTCATTGAGGAGGCCGGACTTAAGGGATTTGCGCTTGATGATTCAGGCGCCCAGGTATCTCAGAAGCATGCGGGCTTTGTCGTTAATAACGGCGGCAGGGCGAGTGCTTCTGATATCAAGAGGCTGATGGATCATGTGGCGGATAAGGTTTTCGAGAACTCAGGCGTAAGACTTGAGAGAGAAGTCAGATTAATAGGGAATTTCGGGGGATAAAAAATGGAGATCTTGTTTCTTACTGGAATGAGCGGAGCCGGAAAGAGTGCGGCTGTAAGATATCTGGAAGACTGCGGATATTTCTGCATGGATAATGTGCCGCCTTATGTATTGCCGGACCTGGTCAAGAGTTTCTACAGGGGAAGGAACGGAGAGGGATTCTCCGCACCTAAGCTCGCGTTTGTGGTCGACATAAGATCGCAGGAATACCTTGATGGTTTTGATGAAGCCCTCGCAATGATCGACGAGGAAGTGGGATGCCCTTATAAGGTCATCTTCCTTGAGGCGTCGGATTCATCGCTGATAAGCAGATACCAGCAGACCAGAAGAAAGCATCCGCTGGCAAGCAAAACAGGTTCGCTGACTTCGGCCATAACTGAAGAACGCAGCATGTTAAGAGACATAAGAGAGATCGCGACCGTAGTAATCGACACATCGCTGATGACGGATGCCGAGCTTTGCGAGAATATTGGCAAGGTAATAGAACATGATGACGATCAGTCGATACTTGTCATCGTTGAATCATTTGGTTTCAAGTATGGCCTGCCCGTTGACTGCGACTATATCTTCGACGCAAGGTTCCTTCCTAATCCTTTCTATATACCGGAACTTAGAAACCTTACGGGCAAGGACAAAGAGGTAAAGGAATACCTTGACGGTTTCCCGGAGACGGATACTTTTATCAAGAAGACCGCGGATCTTTTGGAATTCACGATCCCTTACTTTATGAAGGAAGGCAAGGGAAGTGTTCATATCGGTGTCGGATGCACGGGCGGGAGACACAGATCCGTATACTGCACCGAAGTGCTTACGCAGAAGCTCAGGGAATACGGAATCAAGTGCATCATCTCACACAGGGATGTCGATAAGGAACCTCACAGGTACACCAAGAAGGCGGATGAGTTCTGATGGAAGACAGCTTCTCTGTCAAGGTTAAGATCGAGACTGCGACCAAAGCCGTAAAAAAGCCAGTCCAGAGAAGGACTGCTTTATGCGGACTCATATTAAGCTCCGGCATCGATCCGGAAGATCCCGAAGGTGAGATAAAGATCCCGGAAAGGCTCTCTGACCTTATTCTTCAATTATTCGAGCTCGAAAATATAAAGTGCGGATATTCCAAAGGCAGACTCAGGCTGCTGGATTTTAAATCTTCCGGACTCAGGAACTACTATCAGGAACTGCTTTCTGCCGTTACGGAAAGAAAACTTACGAACGAGGATGCAAGGCGTCTTCTGAGAGGCGCGTTCTGGAGTGCAGGGTATTGCTCGGATCCGGTAAAGAATTACCGCATAGAGTTTCTTGTCCCTGACAGCAATGTGGCGGAAATGATATCTTCGGCGCTTAATGCTCTTTCAATAAATCACATTACCAGGGAGCGCAAGGATTCCCATGCCGTTTACTTTAAAAACGGGGATGACGTGTCTGACTTCCTGGGCTATATCGGAAGTCCTTCCGCGATGATGGAATTCGAGAATGTCCGTGCCGGCAAAGATATTAATAGTAAGGTTATAAGAGCCGTTAACTGCGATAAGGGCAATACAAAGCGTCTTGCAGAAGCTGCTGCCGCAAGAAACGAACTCATTACAAAGGTCATGGAGTCAGGACTTGCAGGAAAGCTTTCACCGGAATTAAGAGAGGCCGCAAAGGCTCATATGGAGAATCCGGGTGCTTCGCTGGCCGAGCTCGGAAAGATGATGGATCCCCCGATCGGAAAGTCCGGAATGAGGCACCGTCTTGATAAGATCGCAGAATTTGCGAATAATCTGCAATGATTCTCAAAAATACTTTATTTTACATGCGTTTATGGCCAATAAATGCGTCTGTTGTTTGAGTTAAAATTACAGCCGTGTTACAATATGCGTTAACTTTTTGCGAAAGAAACAAAGACGAGGGGAAACATGAAGCGCGGTGACCAATACATCGAGCCCGACAACAGCTTTTACAGACCTTCAAGAGATCCTAATGAAGGCAATATAACTCTTGTTGTCGTAATAACTCTTCTGTTCGTATGCCTGACGGGAGTTCTGGCAGCTGTTTACTTTAAAAAGATAAACACCAAGGAAACTCTTGCCAATATCGACACCACGGACCAGTCAGGGTTTATCTCCGTGGCATCGCCTTCGCCTTCACCGATCCCGCCGCTTGCCGATTACCAGAACCCGATCCTTTATCCTGCTCTGGCATCGATACATATAGATCCTGAGGCAAAGGTCGTACCTGAATGCAATCCTGCCTCACGTCACATAAACCAGACCGTATTGGTCAACGGAAAAGTTCTTGAAGGCGATTATGTCAGGGAGAATCCGATCTACATGACTGACCCTGTGTTCTACGGATCGGTTCCGGGGATCTTCACTTACAGAGGCAATAACTTCAGAAACTGCGCTTCGTTCGGTTATACGAACATCTACAGAGGTGCCCTTACACAGAGATGGGAATTTGCCGGAGTAGGAAAGCTTCTTGCTTCGACCATGAACTTTGAATGGTCAGGCGTAAAGTGGACGGGCCAGCCCCTTATCGTGGAATGGCCGGTGGCCATGCGCCAGAACATGAACATGAATGATTCCGCCAAGCAGCAGCAGAAACTCACGGAAGTTATCGTTGCGGCTTTGGACGGAAAGATATATTTCTTCAATCTCCAGAACGGCGAACAGACAAGAGATCCGATCAACGTCGGCTGCTCTATCAAGGGAACGCCCGCGATCGACCCCAGAGGCTATCCTCTTATCTATGTCGGACAGACGGACAACAACAATACCAAGGGCAGCAACTTCGGTATGTACATTTATTCGCTGCTGGACGGAGCACTGCTCTATTCCTACGACGGTTCGGAAGACGGTGCATACAGGAGTAACTGGGATGCATTTGATTCATCGCCTATTGTAAACGGTGAGACTGATACGCTTATCTGGCCTTGCGAGAACGGAATAATCTACACATTCGATCTTCACACGGCATATACACAGGGATCGGACACCATTACCATTTCGCCTGAGGTTACAGGATATAAATACATTTTCGAAGACAACATAGGATCACATATGGGAGTCGAGAGTTCCATCGCGGTATACGGCAACTACGGATACTTCATGGACAACACCAAGAATCTCTGCTGTCTTGACCTTAATACTTTCGAGATGGTCTGGACAAAAGTACTTGGAGACGATTCCGACATAACACCGCTCATCAATGAGGAGAACGGAGTCCCTTATGTCTATATAGGAACCGAAGTCGATAACCAGCAGGGTCCCGGTGAATACTGCGGCGCATCTTACATCTATAAGATCAATGGTCTTACGGGTGAGGAAGTCTGGCAGAACTCAGAAGCATGCTACACATATAACGGCGAGACTTCGGATTCCGACCAGAGCGGCGGATGCTTCGGCAATCCCGTAATGGGCAAGGGCAAGATATCCAACCTCGTAATATTCTCATTTAGTATGACAAAAGGCCTTGCAAGCGGCAACAAAGTTGTGGCATATGACAAGGATTTGGGTACCAAGGTTTGGGAATATAATATGAACATCTATTCATACAGCTCACCCGTTGATTTCTACGATTCAGAGGGGAATGCGTATCTTATAATCTGTGACTCTATCGGACAGGTCCACATGATAAGTGCCGAGACGGGAATCGCAGATAAGGACAGGAGAATAACATACATCCAGACCAAGAGGAATCTCGGCAAATCCAGTGAGACCTAATCCAAGATCTGTATCGAAGCTTCTCCGGTCGTATATGAAGGTATGCTTGTCGTGGGAACAACATCCGGAAGCATATTCGGGATCGCGGTTGAGTAAGGAGCGATAATGGATCTGAAGAAGGCATACGGAGCTATAGCTGTCTTAGAAGTCGAGATAAGGGACTTTGCAAACGAGGGATATGCGGTAAAGTATGACTTTGGTCGTAAAGTAATTTCCTGGCGCGACAATTACATGTGGAATAATAATTTCACAAGATCGATAAGCGATTCCAACAATGCATTGATCAAGGAAAAACTTCCTGAATCCGGAATGCTCGAGTGGATGGAAGGCTATAACATGGGCCTGACTGACGAATACGGTGATAAGACCGTCATCCCGGGTGAATGGAAGATAAAGGTGGAATTCAAGGACAAGACAAGTCTTAAGTCGGGAGCAGAGCAGCATTTCCCGAAGAAATGGAAAAATCTTAAGACTTTGATCGAACAGACTACGGGGTGCAGCTTCACGCTGAGATGAGGACTTTCCCTGACAAAGAAATTTGATGTGGCAGGCAGGTGGCCTGCTTTTTATTATTTATAGTAACGTTCGCCCGAATGTGATAAAATTCATTAATATGCCCGTACCCCGCGTCGGATATTACGAGAAGTAAAGGAGTAGTATTTTGGATTATCTGGAAGGACTTTTGCTTGGAAAGCTTTGGAGCGATACAGATTATGAGAACCGCAAGCATTTCGGTCTGTTCATTCTGTACGGCCTGCTTGTTGATGCGATAATCCTCTATATCTACATTCTCGGCAGGGGACTTTTGGGATTCGGCAATATCGGACCTATCCATATTGCGGTATTCACACTGCTCTTCCTTGCAAATCCGTTTATCTGTTTCAGATATTACCGAATGCCCTGGTGGGGCAAGATATTGATTTTAGCAGAGAAGATTTTCAAATCCTATCTGATCATTAGCTACACGGTAAGTCTCCTCCTTCCGAGATTGTCGGTCCAGGTTGATGATCTTCAGGATTTTCTCATCAGTTATCTCAACGCAACGCTTGAGAAATATACTGAGAAATTCCAGGCGAGCATGGGTTCGTTCTCGACCGTTGTCGGAGTACTTGCCGGTGGCGTTCATGTTGTGGGAACCGTTTTGCTTTACGCTTTGGCGGCAATAGTAATACCCAGCCTTATCTATCTTGCAGTAAAGCTTCTGCAGTATGTATGGGACTGGATCGTAAATACACTGATCATAAAGAGGTTTTTCCCGCAGAGGAGATAACCTTGCTTCAAAGGAGACAATATGGCAGAGCTTAGAGACAGAATCGACATAACGGTTGAAGAGCTCGAGGAATCCCTCGGCGCCGTAAGGCTTCCGCGTTTTATTGCGGAATCCGAGAACGGGTTTGTCGGAAGAATAGATGCCATTTGTGATGAGATCTGCTCTGATACGAACAAGCGGGCCATATTCGTTTCCGGTCCCACTTCATCCGGAAAGACCACATTCACGTTAAGACTTTCCAATACCATCAACAAGAGGGGAAGAAAGGCTGTTCATCTGTCTCTCGACGATTACTACAACATCAAGGATGTTAAGTGTGACAAGGACGGCAGGCCTGATTTCGAGACCATAGATGCATTAGATGTCGACAGGATCCAGCGTGACATAAAGGCTCTCCTTAACGGTGAGACAGTCGTTCCGCCGTTCTTTGATTTCAATGTGAGAGTCCAGATGGAAGGAGATCCCTCCAATGCGATCTGTCTTGGTGATGACGGTGTTCTGGTAGTTGAAGGTCTTCACGGATTATCACCCAGGATCTCCGGAGAGTGTCCGGCTGAGCAGTGTTCCAAAGTGTTCATAATGCCTTACGGCAATGTCTATTGTGACTCAAAGCTTATGGACAGCAATGAGATAAGGCTTCTTAGAAGGATAATCAGGGATTATCGTCACAGAAGCGCCCATGCACTTGCAACCATTGACTACTGGCCAATGATACAGAAGTCTGAAGATAAGTACTACGAAGACTACCTTACGGCAGCAGACTACCACGTCAATTCATTCCTCGCATATGAGAGCCTTATCGTAGCTCCCATGGCCATGCAGGATATCAAGGAAGCCCTTTCCAAGGTTGAAGCAGGTTCGATCGAGCCGAGCGTCTTCATGGAGAAATCGCCGACGGGCAAGTCCTTTGCCGATCTTTCCGCAGCACTTGTCAAAGCGAATAAATTGATGGGACACCTGGGAAAGATCCCGGTAATAAGTCCCGAACAGGTTCCGGCTGAATCCATTCTCAATGAATTCATAGCCGATGAACATTGAGCATCAGATATAAAGGAGGCAGATAATGCCCATCAGAATAGCAGACAATCTTCCGGCAAGGCACATCCTTGAGCAGGAAAGGATCTTCGTAATGGAGGAGAACCGTGCCCTGTCACAGGACATCCGTCCGATCAGGATCGTGATCCTCAATCTCATGCCGGACAAATCAGTGACTGAGACACAGCTCTTAAGAGCGCTGTCCAACTCGCCGATCCAGGTAGACATCGAGCTTTTATTTACAAGAACACATCAGTCCACACATACTCCTGCAGAGCATCTCATCAAGTATTACAGGACATTCCCCGAGATCGAGAATGAGTTCTTCGACGGCATGATCATCACGGGAGCACCCGTTGAGAAGCTTCCGTTCGAGGATGTCGATTACTGGCCTGAACTTGTTGAGATCATGGAGTGGAGCAAGACACATGTTTACTCGACTCTTCATCTTTGCTGGGGCGCATTTGCAGGACTTTACTACCATTACGGCATTCCCAAGATCGTACTGGATAAAAAAGTCTTCGGCGTTTTCGAGCATTCGATGACATGGTCAAGACCCGTTAAGCTCTTCAGGGGCTTCGACGACATATTCTATGTTCCTCATTCACGTTATACGGAAGTAAGACGTGAGGATGTCGAGAAGAGGGCTGACTTAAGGATCCTCTCTGAATCCGAAGAGTGCGGCATCTACGCAATATCGGATCTTCACGGAAGACAGTTCTTCATCACGGGTCACTCCGAGTACGACAGGGATACCCTGGACAAGGAGTACCAGAGAGATCTCAAGGCCGGTCTTGGCGATGTCGATCTTCCGAAGAACTATTACATCGATGACGATCCGTCAAAAGGACCTTTGCTCAAGTGGAGGTCATCAGCCACGCTGATGTATACCAACTGGCTCAACTACTATGTATATCAGGAGACTCCGTTCGATATCAATTCCATCAAGACTATCAGAAACGAAGATCTCGTTCCTAACAGGGATTTGGAGAAAAATGGCTGAGACGGTAATACTTGACAGAGAACTGATATCCGGGTTTGAACCCGTAAGACCTGAGGATGGTCACAAGAACACGTTCGGTACCGCGCTTATCTGTGCGGGATCCGAATTCATGACGGGTGCAGCCGTAATGGCCACCGGTTCGGCACTCAGATCAGGTGCCGGACTTGTAAGGGTGTTCTCGGATGAGAAGACGCTTGATGCCATAAGAGTAACGGAACCATGTGCGCTCCTTTCATTAAGGCCTTCCGGCACGGCTGATCTCCTGAGAAGTGCAAAGCTGTTATTAAAGACTTCGGCAGCTGCCCTGATCGGTCCGGGGATCCCTCAGGATTACAGGGATATGGAGGCTTTGACCGGCTGCATTCTGGAAAATGCCGCTAACGCCGTTCTTGATGCCGGTGCTCTTATTGATAAGCCGGATGTTTTATCAAGGCTTAAAGTCCTTCTTGCCGCAAGAGAGGTCTCTGCGGTCATAACTCCCCACATCGGCGAGTTTGCAAGGCTCTTAAGACTTTCGAAGTCTGAGGTCATGGCTGATCCTGAAGGACTTGCACTGAAGTTTGCTGAAGAAAACAACACTGTAGTGGTCCTTAAGAGCGCAAGGACTCTGATAGCAACTCCGGACGGAAAGCTTTATGTGAATGATGTTCCCAACAGCGGACTTGCGAAGGGCGGTTCGGGTGATGTCCTGGCCGGTCTTATCACGGGTTTCCTGGCGCAGGGCATGGAACCATACAAGGCTGCATGTTCTGCTGTTTATATTCATTCCAAAGCCGGAGAGGCAGCCGCAAATGAGACCGGAACGAGAGCGATGATACCGTCAGATCTCATAGCTTACCTGCCGGATGCATATATGGATGCCGGATGGGGATGTAACGATGACTGGGAATAAGGCGGGCTTTGAGAACTATTTTGACCGTTCATGCGTTGAGATCGATCTTGACGCACTGAAGCATAATTTCGAAGAGATCAAGAAGGCGACAACTCCCGGAACTGAGATCCTTGCTGTCGTAAAGGCTGATGCTTACGGGCACGGCGCTCTTGAGACCGCGAAAACACTGATCGACAGCGGAGCTGCCGGCCTTTGCCTTGCCACGATAGACGAGGCAGTCGAATTAAGAAAGCACGGTATCGATGTGCCCATGATGACTCTGGGCTTTACCGATCCTTCCAGATTTGTCGATGCGGTTAAATACGACGTCGAACAGGCTGTTTATTCTTTTGAGATCGCGAAAATGTTATCTGATGAGGCCGCCTCTCAGGGCAAGACCATCAGGATCCACATAAAGCTCGACACGGGCATGGGAAGGATAGGATTCAAGACTGACGGCTCGGAGACTGAGGATATCGTCAGATCCTGCACCCTGCCGGGCATCGAGCCTTATGGAATCTTCTCGCACTTTGCAGTGGCAGATACCGATGACGATGAGTACACAAGAAAGCAGTTTGCGCTGTTCATGAAGCAGATAGATGAGCTCGCTCAAAGAGGTATCAGCTTCCAAAAGAGACATATATGCAACAGCGCCGGAATATTGAGATTCCCGGAGATGCATCTTGATATGGTAAGAGCAGGCATCATCCTATACGGCCTCATGCCGCCCGGATGCCCGGAACCTGTTGTGGACATTGATCTTAAGCCGGTAATGAACTGGTATGCCAAGGTCATTCACGTTAAGACGGTTCCGGAAGGGACGACCGTAAGCTACGGCCGGCATTTTACCGCTCAAAGACAGACAGAGGTCACGACTGTCGGCATCGGCTATGCGGACGGTCTGTCCAGAAGACTCTCCAACGGCTTTGAACTTCTGATCGGAGGCAAGAGATGTCCCATCATCGGCAATATCTGCATGGATATGTGTATGGTCGATACGACTGATCTGGAAGTAAGGCCAAAGATCGGTGACAGGGTAACGGTTTTCGGGAGCGCCAGATCAGCTGACGAACTTGCCGAAGCACTGGGCACGATCAATTACGAGATCACCTGTGATGTCGGCAAGAGAGTTAGAAGACTCTACGTCGGAGCCTGATCTTCCGGTTTTATAAGATTCTCGGTGAAAAACTGATAGATATGCGCTATAATACATACGCTTTATTTATATATTAAGGAGAACGTCAATTAATGAGCACTTTGAGAGAAAGCATAAATACTCCGGAAATAAGGAGAAAGATATTCTTCTCCTGCATCATGGTTTCCGTACTTTGTGTGCTCACGCTTATTCCGATCCCCGGTCTTGACCGCTCTGCAGCAATGGAGACTGCAGCCGGTTGGGGAAGCGTTGGTACGGTCATAAATATACTTTCCCTGAAGGCTCTCGAGAATATCTCGATAACGAGCCTCGGCATATATCCTTTCCTTGTAGCTTCGATCGTAATGCAGATCATAACTCTTGCAGTTCCGAAGCTCAGAAATCTCGCACAGCTGGGTGATGAGGGTACAAAGGTTATTACAAAGCTTACAAGATTAGCTTCCGTTATCGCATCTGTCGTTTTCGCAGCCCTTTACTGCGTAGGTATGAGAAACTCCGTTACGACAAAGATCAATTACTGGGTAGCCATCGTTATCTGCGGCGTGACTGTCGCAGTAGGCAGCGCTTTCTGCGGATGGTGTGTAGAGCTTCTCAACAACAAGGGAATAGGTGACGGTCTTACGATAATCATCGTTGCCGGAATCCTGCGCAACATTCCCCACGAGATAGTAAAGTGTTTTGATACGGCAAATGTCCTCGGTGTTGTTCCGGGCCTTATATATGCGATCTTCGGAACCATCTGCACAGCTGGTCTGCTGTTCCTCGTTCTCCTCATCAACATGGGTGAGAAGAAGCTCAGGATCATCTTCTCCAAGAGAACACAGGGCATGAAGCAGATGGCAATGCAGAACCAGGTCATCCCGTTGAAGGTTACTCAGGCAGGCATCATGCCGGTCATCTATGCAATGGTTATTACACTGCTTCCCTCTGCGATCATCTCAATGGTTGCTCCCGAGGCTGATTCAGCAGGACTCGTAATATGGAAGAATCTCCCTACAACCGTTTACTACATCCCGATCTTCGTAGTATTCCTGGTGTTCTTCACATCGATATTCTCAATGATGCAGTTCAATCCTTACGATATATCCAATCAGATCAAGCAGAACGGCGGTTTCATCCAGGGTGTCAAGCCCGGAAAGCCGACATCACAATACCTTATGTCTGTTTACAGCAATCTTAACAGCGCAGACTGTGCATATCTGATCTTTCTCTGCATTATCCCCATGATCCTCAATGCTTTCCCTATCTTCAGCGGACTTGCATTCGGAGGTATCGGCCTGGTACTTGTAGGCGGCGGATTCATCGAGATGAAGACTCTGCTCGATAATGCCGTTAAGACTGAAGAAGATAAGCTCAAACAGGCAGGCAAAGATAAGAGACGTAAGAATTACAAGAAGTAATGGAGGTTTCAAGTATGAATCTGATCATTCTCGGTGCACCCGGATCCGGTAAAGGAACATCTGCTACAGTATTAAGAGAGAAATTTTCTCTTGCACACATCTCCACCGGAGATCTTTTCCGATACAACATCAAGGAGAACACACCTCTCGGAATCGAGGCAAAGTCGTATATCGACAAGGGCGCTCTCGTTCCCGATGACGTTACGATCAGAATGGTTGAGGACCGCCTCAGCAATCCCGACTGTGAGAATGGTTATATCCTTGACGGATTCCCCAGAAACATTGCCCAGGCTGAGGCTCTGGACAACATGCTCGCTGCAAAGGGTTCAAAGATCGACGCAGTAGTCTATGTCAAGTGTGACGATGAAGTCATCATGGACAGAGTTACCACGAGACGTGTATGCGAGAAGTGCGGCGCAAGCTTCAATGTTAAGTACATGCCCACTAAGGTTGAGGGAATCTGCGATGTCTGCGGCGGTAACGTCATCCAGAGATCTGACGACAATCCCGAGACAGTTGCAAAGAGACTTGAGACATACAGGGTCAATACCCAGCCTCTTATCGATTTCTATAATGCAAGAGGCATCATCGTCGAAGGAAACAACAATGTTGATTCCGCTGCCTGCATCGAATCTATCGAAGCAGGTCTTAAAGAATTAGGACTCTAATTAGAAGAAGGTTTAATAAATGGTAGAAATACTCACCGCTGAAGAATTCGAGAAGATGAAGGCCGCAGGCAAGATCCTGCAGCATGTCTTCAAAGCTTGCAGAGATGAGATCAAGCCCGGCATATCCACTCACGACGTTGACAAGTTATGCTATGACATCATCAGAAGTTATGATGCTGTTCCGTCATTTTTGAATTACGGACAGCCGCCTTTCCCCGGAACGATCTGCGCTTCTGTTAACGACGAGGTCGTTCACGGCATTCCCAGAAAGTCCAGGATCCTTAAGGAGGGCGATATCATCTCGGTCGATGTCGGAGCGATCCTTGAAGGATATCAGGCAGACGCATGCAGGACCTATATGGTCGGAGAGGTTGCTCCCGAAGTAAAGGATCTTGTGCTGCGCACCGAGAAGTCATTCTGGATCGGATTGGAATTTGCCAAGGCAGGCAACAGGACCGGCGATATCGGTCATGCCATCCAGGAATACTGCGAAGGCTTCGGTTACGGCGTTGTAAGAGAACTTACGGGTCACGGCATAGGAACGACGATGCACCAGGATCCGGATGTTCCAAATTACGGAAGACCCGGACACGGATATAAGCTCAAGAAGGGTATGGCGATCTGCATTGAACCGATGATCACATTGGGAACAAGAGAGATCGAGCAGCTTGACGATAAGTGGACAATAGTAACCCAGGACGGTAAGCCTGCAAGTCACTATGAGAATACAATCTTAATTACGGATGAGGGTCCGTATCTTACAACCTATGACTATGAGGAGGGTTTTTAATGGCGAAGGAAGATGTTATTGAAGTACTGGGAGTAGTTGATGAAGCATTGCCCAACGCAATGTTCAAGGTAAAGCTCGACAGCGGACACATTGTTCTTGCTCATTTGTCAGGAAAGCTTAGACAGAATTACATCAAGATTCTTCCGGGCGACAAAGTAACAATGGAGATCTCGCCATATGATCTTTCCCGCGGCAGGATCACCTGGAGAGGCGAGAAGAAGCCTAAGGTATAAGTAATATTATTTATCTATTTGGGGATGTCTCTGATCAGCAGGGGCATCCCGTATTTATTCCCGCTTTTCGAGCTTATGGGCGCGAAAAGCACGGCCGGAGGTCAAATGCAGCATTTAAAGCCTTTCAGCCGCAAAAAATCCCATGAAATTTCTTGTTGAAAACTGTATCGATTCTGCTATAATAGTTCAGCATGCGCTCAAAAGGCGCCTGTGTTTGTTGTGGAAAAATAACGGCAACAGGAGGTACTAACATGAAAGTACGACCGTCAGTAAAGCCGATGTGCGAAAAGTGCAAGATCATTCGCAGAAACGGCAAAGTCATGGTCATTTGTTCCGACCCTAAGCATAAGCAGAGACAGGGTTAAGACAATTGACGGGTCTTCTCATGTACGGAATTAGCCCCGTACTCCGGTAAGGAAGAAGACCGCGGGATAATAGCTCCTTCCCGCAAAGAATTATTAATAAGAAAAAAGTAATCCATATTTACTCACCGTTACCGAGAGGGCGGCTGCTCCCTAATCCGGAGTTCCTTGACTTACGCGTGTCAAATAGAGATTAAACCACTTTATCCAAATACGGAGGTACATTAAATGGCTCGTATAGCCGGCGTAGATTTACCGAATGATAAGAGAATTGAAATCGCTCTTACGTACATTTACGGAATCGGAAGAACAAGTGCAGACGAGATTATTGCTAAC
>JAFWQC010000107.1 GCA_017509245.1 Clostridiales bacterium
AGAGTGCTAACCACAATTTCATTGTATTGGAGGTCTTTTTTATGACAATTAAGCCCTTAGCAGATAAGGTAGTAGTAAAGAAACTTCAGGCTGAAGAGACAACAAAGAGCGGCATTATCCTGTCCTCAGGTGCTCAGCAGAAGCCTCAGATCGCAGAGATCATCGCAGTAGGTCCCGGCGGAATCGTTGACGGCAATGAGATAAAGATGGAGGTTAAGGTCGGTGAGAAGGTAATCATCCGTGATTATGCCGGCACAAACGTTAAGCTCGACGGTGAGGAATATATCATCGTTCGTCAGGACGATATCGCTGCTATCGTTGAAGATTGATTATAAATTTGGAGGCGAATATATATGGCAAAAGACATTAAGTACGCTGAGGACGCAAGAAAGTCCTTGGAAGCAGGCGTAAATAAGGTAGCCGACACAGTTAAGGTTACTTTGGGACCTAAGGGAAGAAACGTAGTTCTCGATAAGAAGTATGGTGCACCTCTTATCACAAACGACGGTGTTACTATTGCAAAAGAGATCGAACTCGAAGACCGTTATGAGAACGCAGGCGCTCAGCTTGTTAAGGAAGTTGCTTCCAAAACAAATGATGTTGCAGGTGACGGTACTACAACAGCTACCCTTCTTGCTCAGGCTATCATCCGTGAAGGCATGAAGAATGTTGCTGCAGGCGCTAACCCGATCATCTTGAGAAAGGGTATCTCCAAGGCAGTAGATACTGCTGTTGCTGAGATCCTCGGCAAGGCTAAGCAGGTTGACGGTTCAAAGGATATCGCACGTGTTGCTGCAATCTCCGCGGGTGATGAGGAAGTCGGCAAGATGATCGCTGAAGCTATGGAGAAGGTTACTTCTGACGGTGTTATCACTGTTGAAGAGAGCAAGTCAATGCTCACTGAGCTTTCAGTTGTTGAAGGTATGCAGTTTGACAGAGGTTATATCTCACCTTACATGGCAACTGATACAGACAAGATGGAGACTGTTTTCGATGAGCCTTATATCCTCATCACAGATAAGAAGATCTCTAATATCCAGGACATCCTTCCTGTAATCGAACCTCTCGCACAGTCCGGCAAGCAGCTCGTTATCATCGCTGAGGATATCGAAGGTGATGCTCTTGCAACACTTATCGTTAACAAGCTCAGAGGCGTATTCACATGCGTTGGCGTTAAGGCTCCGGGCTTCGGTGACAGAAGAAAGGCTATGCTCGAAGATATCGCTATTCTTACAGGCGGTCAGGTAATCACTTCTGATCTCGGCCTTGAACTCAAGGATACGACTCTTGATCAGCTCGGCCGTGCACACCAGGTCAAGGTCAACAAGGATAACACGATTATCGTTGACGGCGAGGGTGAAGAGGGCGCAGTTAAGTCACGTGTAGCTCAGATCAAGGCTCAGATCGAAGAGACAAAGTCTGATTATGACCGTGAGAAGCTCCAGGAGCGTCTTGCAAAGCTTTCAGGCGGTGTTGCAGTTATCAAGGTCGGTGCTGCCACAGAGACAGAGATGAAGGAAAGAAAGCTCCGTATCGAGGATGCGCTCAATGCTACAAGAGCAGCAGTCGAAGAGGGTATCGTTCCCGGCGGCGGAACAGCTTATGTAAATGCACTTCCTGCAATCGCAAAGCTTCTTGACGAGACAGAAGGCGATGTAAAGACAGGTGTTAAGATCGTTCTTAGAGCTCTTGAGGAACCTGTTCGCCAGATCGCTGCAAATGCAGGCCTTGACGGAAGCGTCATCTGCGAGAAGATCAAGAATTCTTCTGCAGGCACAGGTTATGATGCTTTGAATGATAAATATGTCGATATGTTCGAAGCAGGAATCGTTGACCCTGCAAAGGTTACACGTTCCGCACTTCAGAATGCTGCATCAGTTTCTTCAACATTACTTACTACTGAAGCTGTTGTTACGGACATTCCTGAGAAGGAAGCTCCCGCTATGCCTCAGCAGCCGATGTACTAATATAAAACTTAACCTGATTGCTGAGAGGTCATCCGTTTTGGATGGCCTCTCTTTTTTAATTGCTTTTAAGGTTGATGAATTAGCATATTCTAAGAAACTTAAGACTTTATGTGGTAGAATTACATCTGTTTGAGGTGAGATATGTTAACAGACAGTTTTATTGAGACGAGTGTTAAGCGTAAAAACGGATTTAAAGAGGTTTTCTTTAATTCTTTTCTGATCGGAATTGCTATCATTCTGGTCTTTATGGTCAATTTCATTCCTGTATCTCTGGGTTACAGCCTGTTCTATCTTACCGGTATTGCTTCTTTCGGTATCGTTGCCGGTGTCATTACGCTCATCAAGCGACAGAAGAAGATGTATGAGATCGAGATGTCTAACGACATCGTAGACTGTGCTGTTATCTTAGGCGACAACAAGCGTGATGAACTTATAAGTTTTTCTTTGAAGGAGTGCGAATACATCGGTCCTGTTACTTCAGACAGATATAACAGGGATAAGGAAAATGCCAATTTCGTTATCAAGATGACCGATTTCCAGAATTTTGATATTAATGACACTTACTGGTATTGGTGCTTTACCACTGAGAGCATGAAATTTGTTGTTGTTTTCATGTATAAGGAGGAAATGTATCCGGTATTCAGAAGATATAATCCCAGAGCCACCATCCCCATGGCTATGATCCCTAAGAAAGCCAAGGAAGAGAACGATGACTGAAGATGTAAAATTCACTGACCTTGAAGTTTACTGCAAGGCTACCGAATGCGGTATAGGTGACAGACTTTATTGCTCCACCTTGATAGGTGACCTCCAGGAAGCAGCTGAAAGGGGTGCGGCTGCTATCGGATATGGAGTCGATTTTCTGAACAAGTATTCGATTTGCTGGATAATCCTCAAAATGAGACTTCACTTTACGGAACTTCCTTCATGGCATGAGACGTTCCGTATCAGAACATGGGCTACCAATCTCGAAAAGCTCTATTACGGCCGTGATTTTGAGATCTACAATGCCGACGGCAAGCTTATCGGATGGGCAACATCCTCATGGATACTTGCTGACTGGGACACTCACAGACCTGTTATCGCCAATAAAAGACCTGAATTGCCGCCACCGGTAATACAGGATCCGAGACAGGTCTTTGGCGAAGGCTGTCCTAAACTGTTTTTCCCTTCAAGGATTGATATTGCAGGCGGCTCGGACAAGCCTGTGATCATTAAATATGCTGATTATAACGAGCTTGACCGCAACAGACATGTCAATAACTCAAGGTATACAGCATGGGCTTATGATGCTTTATTTAAGAACGGATATGATGTATCCCGTATTGAAGACATAATCATCAATTACAACAGCGAAGTCCTGGCAGGGGAGAAGGTAGAACTGTTTCTGGCTGAAAGCGACAATAAAGTCAGCGTTTTCGGGTATAAGAATACGGATATCAAAGTCTTTGCAGCAGAGATATCCATGAAGCAGGACTGACAAGTAAATAGTTTTTGCGTTTTTGCCTCTTTTATTTTCTTACTTTGTTATAATATAGTGTTGTATGTATTTTTCTGGAGGTAGCAATGATCGAGATTAATAATCTGGTGAAGATGTATGGCGACAAAAAAGCCGTCAGCGGAATAACCTTCACTGTAAACGATGATGAGGTTTTAGGTTTCCTCGGACCTAACGGTGCCGGCAAAACGACTACGATGAATATCATTGCAGGATATCTTTCATCTACTTCCGGAACTGTAAAGATAAACGGACATGATATTTTGGAAGACCCTATCGAAGCCAAGAAGCAGATCGGATATCTTCCTGAGAATCCGCCGCTTTATCTGGATATGACCGTCAAGGAATATCTTAATTTCATCTGCGATCTTAAGGGCGTTTCAAAGGAAAAGCGCAAGAACATGCTCGACCGCATCCTTTCCCTCGTTAAGATCGATGATGTTTACGACAGACTTATCGGAAATCTTTCCAAGGGTTATAAGCAGAGAGTAGGTATTGCACAGGCAATGGTCGGAGATCCGCCGATCCTTATCCTTGATGAACCTACAGTCGGACTTGACCCTAATCAGATCATTGAGATCAGAAAGCTTATCAGATCTCTTTCCAAGACACATTCAGTCATAATCAGCTCACACATCCTTTCTGAGATCTAGGAGATCGCAGACAGGGTCGTTATTATCGACCATGGTAAGATCGCTGCCATTGATACTTTAAGTGACCTTTCCAAGAGACTGTCAGGTCAGACCAAGCTGCTCCTTACTTTTAAGGGACCTTCCAAGGAATGTGTTAATAAACTTCGCGCGATCCGCGGCGTTTCGGCTGCTGTTCCGCGCAAGATAGACAACAAGGTGAGCCAGATCGAGATTACCATTGTTTCCGATGATTCAGCGGAAGTAAGATCTGCTATCTTCTTCATGATGGCCAATGCCGGATGGCCTATCCTTGAGTTATGTTCTCTTGATCCTTCGCTTGAAGAGATCTTCCTCAATATCACTTCCGGAAAAAGGAGGACATGATAGATGTTAGCCATATTTAAACGCGAATTCTTATCTTATTTCAGATCTCCGGTAGGTTTTGTTGCAATTGCGATTTTCTCGTTCCTTTCAGGATTTATTTTCTATTCGATGTTCAGTGAAGGCAGCGTTGATATCGGTACTGAGGTAAATACCCTCAGATCCTTCTTTGTTATCATCGTTCCTATCATCACAATGGGTCTTCTTGCAGAAGACAAGAAGAGAGGTACGGACATTCTCTACTACACGACGCCGATAGATCTTTTTGCAGTTGTTGTCGGAAAGACTCTTGCTGCTTTTGCATTGTTCGCTGTCATGTTCGTTAATGTTATCATCCACATTTTCGTTACTGTTGCATGCGGCGGCGTTTTCGGTGTTGGTGCAGTAGGCAACATAATCGTATTCTTCTTCATGGCTTTCATGTTCATATCGATCGGTTTATTTGCTTCTGCGATCAATGATAATCAGATAGTATCAGCTATCGTATCCTTTATACTGATACTCATTTGCCAGCTTATCAGTGTATTTGCAGGATATTTAGGAACTGCCGTAACTTCTATTGCATCAACGATCAAGGTTAAGGCTGAGACTGCGACTGCTATCGGCAGTGCCATTACAAGTTTCATTTCCTGGTTTGATCCTTTTGTCAAGACACAGGATTTCCGTTTGGGTATTTTTTCTGTTTCATCACTGTTTTTCCTTTTTGCAGTAGGTTTGCTTTTCATGTATCTGACCTACAGGGTGCTTGAGAAAAAACGCTGGAGCAAGTCTTGATCGGGGGGTGAGGGAGCTATTATGAGTAATAAAAAACAAGTTGCAAACGTTCAGACTGATAACAGATCCGATAAGATGAGAAAGTATTCCGCCTTATCGATCGTTTTGGCTGTGGCAATTGTCTTTGTTGCATGTTTTCTGTTTGATAAGATCTTCAATAAGTCTTTGACTTATGACTTTTCTGATGCCGCTCAGAACTCTATTTCTCAGGGCTCAATAGATTACATCAATTCGCTGCCTGCTGACACACAGATAAGGATAGTAGGTTTATTCAGCCGTCCCGAAAAGGTTGACGGAACAAGTTATCAGTATATTGTTCCACTCCTTGATGATTATGTTAAAAAATCTGATGGCAAGATCACCGTTGAATATATTGATCCGGTTGCAAATCCTACCATCATTAACCAGTTAGATCCTACGAATTCTTATGATCTTTCACAGAATCTGTATTCTTTTGTAGTTGAATACCACGGAAAGCTTAAGGTTATCGCTCCCATCGATTGTTATTCTTATGACGAAGAGGCTTACTGGTCTACCGGAAAATACTATATTTCCGGAAATAACACGGAATATACATTCACCAATGCTATGAATTCTCTGACCGGCGGCTTCTCCAAAAAGGTATATATCGTTACCGGTCTTAAGGAAGACGGCAGTGAATATATTTCAAAGATCATGGATTCAATGTCACTTGAAGTTCAGGAGCTTAAATCTTCTGAGAGCTTTACGGTTCCTGAAGACTGTGATCTTCTTATCATTAATGGACCGAGCTCTGATATTTCCGAGAAGATGTATGTTGCAATGACGGAATATATTAACCGCGGCGGTAAGATGCTCGTTGCGGTCGATTATAATTCCATAAATGTAAATGAGAAGTTTGACCGTCTTAATCTTTTGGTCAACCAGATGGGCATTAATATCGATCCTATGATCGTTGTCGAGAATGATCCCGGCATGCAGCTTAACGGAGATCCGTTTGATTCAACCGTAAAAGCTGCTGAAGGTTTTTCAGGTTTTGCAAATCTGGATCTTTTCCACAGCACATTTGCACGTTCCGTCAGGACCGGCGATTCTCCGGATGCTGTAGGAACAGCTGTTCCCGTGCTGCAAACCAGTTCCAATGCCACTGTTGCCGGGGTTGACGAATACGGAAACATTACAAACAATTCGAATTATGGTGTTTACAACGTCGCTATGTACTCTGCTTCAGATGTTTCAGCTAGCGAGATATTCGTTTTCGGTACGCTTAACTTCACATCTGACAATTACATTTCATCCTATGGATATAACGATACTAACATGGACTTTTTGAGGTCATGCTTACGTGAGCTTACTGATTCACAGAATTTCAATTCTTTGAACATTGCTACTAAGAACGTTAACAGTTATTCACTTGATGCAGACCGGGTTACAACATCCAATTCCACATTGATGCTTATCATCTTTATGATAATCATTCCGTTCCTGCTCGTTTCAGTTGCAGTAATCATCTATAGCAAGAGGAAAAACCTTTGATATGAAGTCTTTAAAAAACCTCCTTGTTCCATTTGTTATATTACTCGCACTGATGACAGCTGCTGTTGTATATCTTATCGTTGATTCGGTCGCGAAAAATAAGCCGTCCGATGATACTCCTGCAGGTCTTATCGAAGTTGTTTATTACAATACGCAGGATCTAATGTCAGTCTCGGTATATAACAGGGAAAGCGGACACACTATTACAGTAAAGAGTTCTTTAACTACCGACGGTTATATCTATTATGATTACGCAGGTGATGACAGGAATGCTGATGATAAGTATTCCCAGAATGCTCTTTCCTGTTTTGTTAATGAAATGTCTGTCTTCAACTGCACTTCCAAGGTGTCCGGCAAGGGAAATTATTCAGATTACGGTTTGGCTGATCCGGCTTATACAGTTACTCTGAATGCAACAAACGGTTCTGTTACCACTATCTATATCGGAGACCTGTCACCGGACGGTGAGTATTGTTATATTTATCTGGCAGGCTCAGAAGATATATATGCGATCAGTGCCGTAAAGCGCTCTCAGGTTGATAAAAAGGCTATAGATTTCCTGGAGTCGGTCTCACTTGGTATTGATTATTCAAATCTTGATAAGGTTCATTTCGACCGCAAGACCGATGGCCTTTCTCTTGATACTTCTGTTGTGATGACTGACAGCGGCATTGCAAATTTCATGGTCTATAAGCCTTATGAGCATCCTGCAAGTTCTTATTTCGGTCTGATGATCGACAGGATCGTTGCTCTTGAGGTCAAGGAGTATATTGCCGTTGATAAGAGTGACCTTTCCGCCTATGGACTCGATGATCCGACTTATCACTTTATCCTTACGATGAAGGACGGAAGCAAGACTGAGCTCTTCATAAGCAGTTATATCAATAACGTCTATTATGCTTATGTTTCCGGAAACGATAAGTGTTTTATTTTAGACAAGAACCAGCTTGAAGGAATAGATCTTAAAGAACTCGTTCTTATCGATCCTTACGTTAACTATTGTTATGTCAGTAAATTCTCATCCATCACCGGAACATATGGCGAGCAGTCATTCAAGCTTTCTCTTGATGTCAAGGATGGTCAATCCATAAATTCAGAGGGTGCGATAGTAGAGCTTAACGGCCGTAATGCGCAGATCTTCGATTCGGAAGGCAGATCATACTGCTCTATCCTTTTCGAGAGCCTTGCATGCATAAAGATCGGGGGAGTGGAGACCGGAGTCAATGTTAATACATCTGCAGGACCGGTAATATCGTTCAGTTTTAATGACAAGTCCTATAATTCTACAGTATTCGAATTCTATCAGAGAGACACGGATTCATTTTATGTTTTAAAGGACGGAGAGTATACAGGATTCTATGTATATTCAACGGAGCTCTTTAATGACGGCGGTTATGACACTTATACTTATGGCTGCTGGAGAGCATATGAGCTCCTTAATGAGGCAATATCAAACAGTATAAACGGTGTATATGACATGCCGGAAGAAGAATAAGAATGGAAAATAACAATAAGGTAAATGACAAGAAGATAAAGAATAAGCCTTCCGCAAATGCAAAAAACAGCAGCGGAAGTATTTCGCAGGATGCGATCCGTAAGGGTCTTACTATCGCCGTCACTATTTTCGCGACCCTGCTCATAGTATCTATAGCTTTGATCTTTGTGGTCTCTAAAAAGATCGAATCTCTTTCAGGTGCTGATACACAGATCAGGCTATCGGCTCAGGGCGGTTTCTCATGCGAATATTCCGAAGCGCAAAAGCTCTTTCCATACGGAGATGGCGTAATCAAGGTAACATCAGAGCGAATTGCTTATCTCACGCTTTCTGGTTCTGAAGTATATTCACACACGATTTCTTATCAGAACCCGCAGTGTGTTATATATGGCGATTATGTTGCGGTATTTGACCGTGACGGGTATAGCTTCACAGTGCTTGACCAGGAGGGCGTCTGGTACAGCAAGCCGATGCCAAATCCGGTTAAATCGGTCCAGCTTTCCGACAGCGGTATTGCTGCAGTCATCAGCGGAAACAGTGATGCTTTCGGCGAAGTTTCCCTTTACGATAAAGCCGGCAATGAACTGGCTGTATGGACATCTTACAACTCAGGATTCCCGGTATGCTGTGCATTTAATTCCGACTCTTCATTACTTGCAGTATCCACTGTAAACACTAACGGTGCGGTCATTGTTCCTTATATCAGAGTATTCTCGATAACCCAGTCTTCCAAGGGTTATGATGTAGCTGACTATGCTGTTTATACGACAGAGGATAACGTTATATTCGCATCTGTCTGCTATCTTGGCGACAAGCTTTGCTGCTTCACATCCAATTCCTTATACGAAGTCAAGGATGAGAACCTGTCCAGGATCAATTTTGATTTCTCGGCTATCGGCTATGTTAAGACTGTTGGTGATGATATATTTATTACTTATTCTGATGGTATCAACCAGTTGAATAAGCTGGCAGTTATCAATTCAAATGACACGCTCCTCTATGATTCTCATATGGGTTCAAGTATTGACTGTGTTGCAAAGAACAGTGATTTTTATGCGATCAATGTCGACAGAAGGATATTCATTTTAAATACAGCAGGAAGGATCACTAATGATTATTCTGTTGATGAAGACATCATAAGGATGAATTTTATCTCCGGTGACAAACTCTGCGTAGTATCCACCGGCGGCGTTCACATGATCAACTAAGGTATGAGCTTATGGAGACTGAGATCAAGCTTAAGTTCAATGACAAAGATAGTCTTTATGGTGTTGCATCTTTAGATTCATTCCGGACACTCATCACGGATTCTAATGATCCTTGTCCTGTCCTGCTCGAAAATTATTACCTCGACACAATTGACCATAAATTGTCCTGCCGTACAGGGATGCTAAGAATAAGACATTATGCTTCTTCCGGCAGGGATGATTATGAATTCACTTTAAAATACGGCGGCGGCATAGTTAACGGGCTCCACAGACGTTTTGAATGGAATCTTAAAAGCAGCAGCGGCAATTTCTCGATAAATGAATTCAAGTCAAAAGTAACGGGAAATGATCCTGACGGCCTTTTGGATGAGGCCTTTAAAGATATTGAAGATTCAGATCTTTATGTGATCTGTTCTAACTGTTTCAACAGAACTGTATATAATATTTCATATGGAAAAAGTACTGCCGAAGCCTGTTTTGATTACGGCAAGATCCTTAGCCGCGACAGGTCAAGGACAGAAGATATCTGTGAACTTGAACTGGAGCTTAAGACCGGGGAATTAAAGGATATAGAAGAATTGGCGGAGTCTTTAATATCGGAAACGGGCTGTGTGCCATTCAGTTCCACTAAATTTGTCAGGACTCTGGCTCTAGCGAATGGGGGATGAATTGATGAAAAGCGATGTTTATGAATGCATCATTGTTGGCGGCGGTGCAGCAGGCCTTTATTGTGCTGCCAAGCTGGTAAGGACTTTGTACTCAGGTAAGAAGATCCTGATCCTGGAAGGCGGCAGCAGGGTTGGTGCCAAGCTTGCTTTAACCGGCAGCGGGAGATGTAATCTGACCAATACAGAGATCGATCCCGGAAAATATAATACGGATGATCCTGATAAGCTTGCTTCCTGTCTTAACAGATATGGTGCTACTGATACAATCGATTTCTACGAGAATGTACTTGGCGTTGTTCTGGAGCAGAAGGGTGAACTTGTATATCCTTCAACTTATAAGAGTTCAACAGTTGTCGACGCTCTGAGATTCTTCCTTGCCGATAATGGTGTTGAGACCGAACTTAAAGCCCGTGTTGTATCCATAACTAATAACGATGATATCTATGAGATCTCCATTGCGGACGGCAGGAAATTTACATCGAAGAATGTTGTAATTGCCACCGGCGGATTCACATATCCAAATACCGGTTCAGACGGTAAATCCGTTGACATGATCGGGAAACTCACTGACAGCACATGCATGGTTCCTTTTAAGCCCGCGCTTACTTCATTAACGTCAGATATTCCCGGAATCAAGGGCCTTTGCGGCATAAGATGCAAGGGCGATGTTAAGATAGTCGATGGCGAAGGCGTAATCAAAGCTCATTCCAAAGGTGAGATCCTTTTTACCAAAGAGGGCGGCATATCCGGCATCTGTGTAATGGATGTGTCTGACAGTGCCGTAAGACTTATTGATGAAGGCGATAAGAATGTTAAGGCAGTCGTAAATCTTACCGGAAGATCAGCCGGTGTAATCCTTCAGATGATCTATATAAGAAGACAAATGTATTATCACAGGAATTGTGCTGATGCATTATCCGGAATGCTCTTAAGAAACATCACTGACTTCGTCATGAAGAAGATGGGCTTGAAGAGCGATAAGATGACTTTAAGAGAATTAGATGATAAGCAGCTTGCCGAATTATCCAATCTCTTGTGCGCTTTTCCGATTCCTGTCAAAGGTTATGGCGGAACAGATAAAGCTCAGGTATCTTCTGGTGGCTTTAAGCTTTCAAAACTTGATGATTCCATGCAGGTCAAGTACCGCTCCGGCCTTTACATAATTGGAGAAGCCGTCAACTGCAACGGTATCTGCGGCGGTTATAACCTCCAGTGGGCATGGACTTCGGCAGCACTTGCGGCAGAGGGTATATCTCAAAATGTTTGAGATAGTTGTAAAGCCAAGGGTAGATTCAAATATAGCCAAAGGCAAAACTCCTGATTCGGTACTGATCGTTGAACAGATCAAAAAGTCAGGAACCAAAGCCATGAGAGCAGGTCTTAAAAAGCTTGAGAGCGGCACTCATGTGCTTGATATCAATAAGAAATTCATTGATGCCAGACACGGAAAAGTAAGCATAAATTACAGATTCGACTTTATTACTCCGGAAGAGAAAGAACTCCGCGATGATGAGATCAACACAAGAGCACTTCCATATATCGACAGCTTCGATGACGGGAATGTCTATAAACGTCCTGTAGTTGTCGGTACGGGCCCTGCAGGCCTTATGGCTGCACTTATTCTTGCAAAGTATGGTCTAAGGCCGATCGTTCTTGAGCGCGGTCCTGAGATGAAGCAGAGAATAAGTGATACTGAAGCCTTTAAAGAAGGCAGAGCAGATATCAAGCCGGATTCAAATATCCAGTTCGGCGAGGGCGGGGCAGGAACATTTTCAGACGGTAAACTGTATTCAGGAGTCAGTTCAGGTCTTAAGGATTACGTTTTAAGTTCCATGATCGTCCATGGAGCGCCTTCTGACATTATTTACGATGCTCATCCCCATATTGGCACAGACCGCTTAAGAACGGTCGTTACGGGCCTTAGAAAAGACATCATTTCCTTGGGCGGTGAGGTAAGGTTTAACACCAGATTCCTGGGCTACAAGGCTGAAGACGGCAAGCTTAAGAACATTACAGTATCAGACAGCAACGGTACATATGAGATATCATGTGACAGCCTTATCCTTGCTATTGGTCATTCAAGCAGGGATACTTTCAGAGCTCTTAACAGATTAGGAATGGATATGCAGTCAAAACCTTTCTCCGTCGGCGTCAGGATCGAGCATTTAAGATCTGCCATTGATATGTCGCAGTTCGGCTTTGATTCTGAATACTCACCGGACGTTACTCCGGCGATCTATAAACTTTCCTGTGATACAAAGACAGGAAGGAAGCTCTATACATTCTGCATGTGCCCGGGCGGCGAAGTTGTTGCCGCTCAGTCTGACAGCCACAGCGTGTGCACAAACGGCATGAGTTTTAGATCGAGGGACAATGTCAATTCCAACAGTGCCATCCTTGTGCCCGTTGACAGCAATGACTATGGTGAAGGAGTCCTTGACGGCGTGAAGTTCCAGGAAGAGCTTGAGCATAAAGCTTTTGTCGCAGGAGGCAGCAGCGGCAAAGCCCCATCCGTAAGATATGGCGACCTGCTCGAAAATAAACCCACCGCAGAATTCGGCAAGGTAAAGCCTTCTTATATGCCGGGCGTTGAATGTGCTGATCTTTCCGGTGTTTTCCCGGACGTGATACTTGATACGATCAAAGACGGAGTAGGGAAGATGGGAAAGAAGATCAAAGGCTTTGATGATCCAGATTCGGTACTTACGGCCGTTGAAGCCAGATCCTCTTCTCCGGTAAGGCTTGTCAGAGATCCGGAAACACTTCAAAGCACAAATATTAAGGGCATATTCCCGTGCGGAGAAGGTGCAGGTTATGCCGGAGGCATCATGTCATCTGCAATAGACGGTATAAAATGCGCCAATAAACTTGCCGTTTCTTTGCTCGATTCGTGAAAAAGACTATAATCATTGGTGTTAAGTCCTTTTTAGCGTTACAATCAATATCTCTTAAAAAGGGAGGGTAATCTTATGAACAGCGAGAAGAATACAGCCGTAGTAACAGTACTTGGAAGAGACCGCGTAGGCATCATCGCAGATGTGTCACGCCTTCTTGCAGATTACGGTATCAATATCAATGATATCTCACAGACCATCCTTGATGATATCTTTACAATGGTAATGATGGTAGACCTTAAGGATGTTGTCATCGAAGAGTCCGATATCTCAGATAAACTCGCTGAACTCGGTAAAAAGCTCGGTGTGCAGATCACTATCCAGCACACGGGCCTTTTCAATGCAATGCATACTATCTGATCTTATTTTCGAGAGGTGTATATGATAAACGACCGCGAGATAATTGAGACGATGCAGATGTTTAATGACCAGCATCTTGATATCCGTACGATAACTATGGGTATCTCGCTTATGGACTGCGCCGCATCGACTGTTGAAGAATCATGCAACAAGATATATGACAAGATCTGCAGATATGCTGGAAAGCTCGTTGAGACAGGTGAGCTCATCAGTAAGAAGTATGGCATTCCGATCATTCACAAGAGAATCTCGGTTACTCCCATTTCAATTGTAGCTTCTGCTTGCGGGGCTAAGGATTACACACCTTTTGCTAAGGTGCTGGATAAGGCTGCAAGAACATGCGGTGTTAACTTTATCGGCGGCTTTTCTGCTCTGGTTCAGAAGGGGTACACCAATTCAGACAAAGTGCTGATCAATTCTATTCCTGATGCATTGGCATCAACCGAACTTGTATGTTCAAGCGTCAATGTCGCGTCCACAAGGACCGGTATCAATATGGATGCCGTACGCGATATGGGCATCATCATCAAGAAGACGGCTGAAGCTACAAAAGATAAGGGTGCTTTAGGCTGTGCCAAGCTCGTTGTTTTCGCTAACGCTCCTGAAGATAATCCGTTCATGGCAGGTGCTTTCTTAGGTCCCGGTGAACCTGAATGCGTAATCAATGTCGGCATTTCAGGCCCGGGTGTTGTTAAGCACGCTTTAGAAGGTGTAAGAGGAAAGGATTTAGGCGTAGTCGCCGAGACTATCAAGAAGTCAGCTTTTAAGATCACCAGAGTAGGTGAGCTCGTAGCAAGGGAAGCTTCTGAGCGTCTCAAGGTTCCTTTCGGCATCATCGACCTGTCACTTGCTCCGACTCCTGCTGTTGGCGACTCTGTTGCAAGACTTCTTGAAGAATTCGGTCTTGAGACATGTGGCACATGGGGCACCACGGCTGCTCTTGCTATGCTTAATGATGCTGTAAAGAAGGGCGGAATCATGGCATCTTCTTATGTCGGCGGTCTTTCAGGTGCATTTATTCCCGTATCAGAGGATGAAGGAATGATCGCTGCCGCAACGTCCGGTTCTCTTAAGCTTGAGAAGCTGGAAGCAATGACCTGCGTATGTTCTGTAGGTCTTGATATGATCGCGATCCCGGGAGATACGACTGCCGAGACTATATCCGGCATCATCGCTGATGAGATGGCTGTTGGTACGTTCAATAACAAGACCACTGCTGTAAGACTTATTCCTGTTCCCGGCAAGACCGTTGGTGACAGTGTTGAGTTTGGCGGACTGCTCGGTACTGCTCCTATCATGGACGTTAACCGTGCTTCCTGCAGCGATTTTATTCACAGAGGCGGAAGGATTCCTGCTCCCATTCATTCAATGCGTAATTGATTCATTATGGATAACGACAAAGTGATCAACCCGGTTGAAGCGCAAGAAACTTCGGATCAGGTCGTATCATCTGAACCTGAACAACCCCCGAGATCCAAATTCAGGCATTTCTGGGATTATATAAGCGACTATAAAAGAAAGACGGTCGCACTTACTTTGCCGTATGTAGCTTTCGATGTCATATATTCCGGATTCTGCTTTACTATGGCCTTGTTATCACAGTCTTTATGGCTGTTCATTATGTCGATCTACTATACGTTATTGTGGATATTAAGAGTAAATGTCCTTTACAGGGCGGGCAGGGGAGCTGTCTTTAAGAGCAGGCGGTTCAGGGAAATAGTTAATTACCGAAAGTTTTCAAGAAATCTCATACTGCTCGATGTCGTCTTTGCTTATGCTGTTTATCTGATCGTTAAGATCAATGTCCCTCATGATTATCCCGGAATACTTGTCTACGGCTTCGCTCTTTATGTTGCTTATAAAGTCATAATAGCCGTAATCAATATTATACGGGCTCGAAAATCAAGATCTCTGACAGCATTATCTTTAAGAAAGATATGCATTGTTGATGCAATGGTATCTCTCCTTGCTCTGGAATGGGCTTTGTCCCACAGGGATGAGGGGAATCTTTCCATTTTCGCGCGAGAGATAGAAAAATACAGCGGCATAACAGTCGTGACCATTATCTTTATCATGGGTGCTGCCGGATTTATTACTTATTTCAGATTGAGATCTAAAGAGAAGAAAGAAGGAATTACATAAATGTGGTACGAAGAAGCAGTGTTTTATCAGATCTATCCTTTGGGATTTTGCGGAGCTCCATTTGAGAATGACGGCATTCCTAAATCCAGGATACTTAAGGTAAATGACTGGATTCCCCACATGACGAAACTCGGCATCAATGCCATATATTTCTCGCCTGTATTTGAATCAGATACGCATGGTTATAACACAAGAGATTATGGCCTTATCGACACAAGATTAGGCACAAATGAAGACTTCAAAAAGGTTGTTGATAATCTCCATAAGGAAGGAATAAAAGTCGTTCTTGACGGCGTGTTCAATCATGTCGGAAGAGGCTTTTGGGCTTTCAAGGACGTTCAGGAAAAGCGCTGGGATTCACCTTATAAGGACTGGTTCCATATCTCGTTTGAAGGTAATTCAAATTACAATGACGGTTTCTGGTATGAAGGCTGGGAAGGGAACTATGACCTCGTAAAACTCAACTTAAGAAATCCCGCCGTTGTCGGTCACATTCTTGATAAAGTAAATTACTGGATTGATTATTTTGACATAGACGGTTTAAGGCTTGATGTAGCATATTGCCTTGATCATGAATTCTTAAGAAGGCTCAGGGAATTTACTGACAGCAAGAAGGATGATTTCTTCCTTCTGGGTGAAGTCCTGCACGGTGAATACGGAAGGATGCTAAATGATATGCATCTTCATTCTCTCACGAATTACCAGTGCTACAAGGGCATTTATTCTTCGTTTAATTCATCCAACATGTTTGAGATCATGCATTCGCTGATGCGTCTGTTCGGTCCGGAGGACTGGACTGTATGCAGGGGAGCGCATCTCTTGTCTTTTGCTGATAATCATGATGTAACGAGGATCGCATCTATCTTAAATGATGAGAGATGTCTGCCGCTCGTTTATACACTTGTATTTACCATGCCCGGAATCCCCTGTGTTTACTATGGCTCCGAGTGGGGTGCGAAGGCAAGGAAAGAAGAAGGCGATCCGGCACGCAGATCTTGCTTTGATAAGCCGGAATGGACTGATCTTACAGATCATATAGCAAGACTTGCCGAAGCAAAGAAGAATTCCAATGCGCTTAATTATGGCGGACTTAGAATAGTAGTTCTTACTAATAAGCAATGCATTTTCGAGCGCAACTCAGGAGATCAGAGAGTCATGGTTGCAATCAATATGGATTCTAATCCCTATACCGCACATTTTGACGCAGGATGCGGGCAGGCTAAGGAATTGTTGTCCGTTTCAATACATGACTTCGGCGGCGGATCAACTTTGCAGCCTTTCTCGTCTGAGATCTGGCTCATGGAAAGATAATTGACCGCGGCTTATTTTCCGGTTTTTAAGTTGCTGCTTTTAACTTTATTTTCTCCCTTGTTTTGTTTGAGTTTATCCCGTTTTAGTAATTATTCAGTCAGTTATAATTTAATCATAGGGATTGCTAAGGAATCTATATTGGGGACAGGTCGATAGTACCATGAATAAAGTGATCAGGAAACTGAAGAGCAACAAAAAGGCTATGACGGCAGTCATTATAGTCTCGTTTGTCATTGTCTTATCCGTCATTGTTTTGCTCTTGATCCCGAATCATCTTTCTATTGCTAAATTCAAGTATCACTTTGGTATAGAAAATCATTTCGACAAATACACTGATTTCAATGATTATAAAAATCTTTCCCATTACACCGGCAGAGTTATCGAAAAGAAAACAGGTCAAGCATATATAGTCTGTCATGGCGATGAAGCTCAGAAAGCCTTTGAATATTGTGTCAGTGACAGCGGGAATTATGAGATAAAAAAAGTCGCACTTGCAAAAAGCATAGGCAGTTTTGGAGTGCCTGTTACGGATTTTTATGTTTTCATGTTTGTATTTAAGAACAGTTCAGATGCAGAAGAATTCTACGATCATTATTCCGGATATGTTATGTACGGACCAATAGATCACGAAGAAGGAAAGAATTTTTCATATACTGTCTGTTACAGAAAAAGTGACGGATGTTATCTTGAAAACGATACTGTACTCATATTGCAAGGTTATGGCGGGAGACTCTTTTTTGACAGGATGTGCAAGCATTGGGGAATTAAGTCGCCATACGATCCTTCTTTGGAAGATTAGTTTTTTCCTCGAAAATTATTAGGGCCGGCTCTAAATTGAGACGGCCCGTGTTATAAAGAGTGTTATTACTGTTCATCAAGATATTTCTTGACCGTATCAGGAGCAGGTCCGCCCGTAAGGCTTCTGCCTTCAACGCATGTTTTCAAAGAGATTGCATCGTAAACATCTTCTTCGAAAGCAGGAGAGAATTCCTTTAGTTTATCGAGCTTAACATCAAGAAGCGATATATTGTTCTCGATGCAGTAATGTACGAGCTTACCGGAAATCGCATGTGTCTCACGGAAGGGAAGGCCTTTCTTAACAAGGTAGTCAGCAAGGTCAGTTGCGTTTGTAAATCCGCCAAGAGCAGCGGCTTCCATATTGTCCTTGCGGATGGTCATAGTCTTGATCATGCCGGTGAAAGGAGGGAGGACAGCCTTGATCGTATCGATGCAGTCAAACATTGCTTCCTGGACTTCCTGCATATCCTTGTTATATGTAAGAGGCAGTCCCTTCATGATGACGAGAAGTGCGATAAGGTCACCGTAAACACGGCCGGTCTTGCCACGTGTAAGCTCAGCTACGTCAGGATTCTTCTTCTGAGGCATCATGGAAGAACCGGTGGAATATGCGTCATCTAATTCATAGAACTTGAATTCCTGTGATGCATAAAGGATTATCTCTTCGCTCATCCTTGATAAGTGCATCATGAGGATAGAACATGCAGATGCGAACTCGATAGCAAAATCCCTGTCGGCAACTCCGTCCAAAGAGCACAGCGTAACGCCGTTCATTCCAAGCTGATCAGCTACGAACTGGCGGTCAAGCGGATATGTTGTTCCGGCAAGTGCGCCTGAACCGAGAGGAGAGATGTTAGCTCTGTCTTTTGCCTCGTTGATCCTGTCGATGTCACGCTTGAACATCTCGATATAAGCAGAAAGATAATGAGCATATGTAATGGGCTGAGCTCTCTGAAGATGAGTGTAGCCCGGCATATATGTCTCGGTATTAGCCTTTGCGATCTCAACTAAAGTGTCGATAAGATCATCAAGAAGTTCAATGATCTCGCCGGCTTCGTCAACCATATAAAGGCGCTGGTCCAAAGCTACCTGATCATTTCTCGAACGTCCTGTGTGAAGACGCTTGCCTGCATCACCGATGCGGTTTGTAAGCTCTTCTTCGATAAACATATGGATGTCTTCAGCATCTGAATCAAACGTAAGCTTGCCGGATTCGATATCTTCCTTTATAGAGAGAAGGCCGCTCTTGATATCTTCTGCGTCTTTATCAGAGATAACGCCCTGCTTTGCGAGCATCTGTGAATGAGCGATGGAACCTTCTATGTCCTGGCTGTACATCTTGCAGTCAAAGGGAAGGGAAGAATTGTAATCGTTTACTTCTTTGTCGGTAGCCTTTTCGAAGCGTCCGGCCCACATTTTCTTTGCCATAAGTTTACTCCTTTATGTAATCAGGATCGATCCTGACTAATTCGGTTAATGCTTTATTCCTGTAATTCAGATCATCACGGAGCGTAAAGCCCTGTGCCTCCCAGAATGCATTGCCGCCTTCGTTTTTCTTGAAAGCAACGAGAAGGACTTTGGTAATGTCTTCTGCTTTAAGCGCATCGAGCGCCAGATCAACGAGCTTTTTGCCGATGCCGTATCTTCTGTAATCAGGTGATACGCACGCATGCTGTATTATACCGCGTCTTCCGTCATGACCACATAATATCACACCAACTATCTTTTCACCGTCAAGAGCTACAAAAGAAGTGGTCGGATTGCGCTTAAGGTACTTTTCGATGCCTCCATAAGAATCATCCTTATCGTTAAGGCCGTTGCCGCAAAGGATCCAGAGAGCGTATGCCTGATCATAATCATCTATATTCATTAACCTGTATGAGATATGCATAAAAGACTCCTTAACAAGCGCTTATTCCTAACCATTGACACATTCCGCATCCGTAATTCTCATCAGGGCGTTTTACAAACCCGAACTTTGTATAGAATTCTTCTTTTCCTTTTGCGGAGCAAAGACTTACCATCATCTTATAGCCGGGCTTAAGCCACCCGTTGATCATGGACAATATCTTATCCATAACCATTCTGCCGTATCCGTTGCCCTGATATTTGGGCAGAACGATAACGTCAGCGATATATACTACGTAGCCATGGTCCCATATTACACGGCCCAGCGCTATCGGCTTGTCATCCTGTCTTAAACAGCAGATGAATGAATTCTTAAGGCCTTCTTCGGCCTCTTCCAAAGGGAACTCAGCCCAGCCGACTGCTTTCCTGAATCCCATATATTCTTCTGCAGTTATGTAATCCGTAAATTTCTCATTCATAGTTGTCACCTTAATAATTCATTTCCACAAAAGCGGCTCGAAAAAGTGTCATTTCGTGGAACTTTTGCCGTTTTTTCCACGGAACCGGCCTTTTTTGGGCCTTCTTTGTGGAACTTTTACACGCGCCGCAACCTAAAACAATAAACAAAAAGGGCTGCCACGCATCCGAGACAGCCCTCAATATTCATAATTCAATAAATCAGAGCAAACCGTTCTTCTGCTTCATCTTAGCATTAACTTTCATAGGGAGACCGAAGCAGTTGATGAATCCGCCTGCATCAGCCTGGTTGTAAACGTCGTCAGCCTCAAATGTAGCGATCTCGGGATCGTAGAGGGAGAAGGGTGATGTTGTGCCTGCGGGAGTGCAGTTGCCCTTGTAGAGCTTCATCTTAACTTCACCTGTAACAACTTCCTGAGTCTTGTCTACGAAAGCTGAAAGTGCCTCTCTAAGAGGGTGGAACCACTGACCGTAGTATACGAGTTCTGAGAACTTCTGAGCTACGAGATCCTTATAGTGGATAGTGTCACGCTCAACTGTTAAGAGTTCCAGTTCTCTGTGGGCAGCGAAAAGAAGTGTTCCGCCGGGAGTCTCATAAACGCCGCGGCTCTTCATACCAACGAGACGGTTCTCAACGATGTCTGTGATACCTACGCCGTTAGCAGCAGCAACCTTGTTGCAGTATCTCAAAAGATCAGCAGGAGAGAGCTTCTGTCCGTCAACTTCTACAGGAATACCCTTCTCGAACTTGATCGTTACATATGTAGGAGTATCAGGTGCCTTCTCAGGGCTTACCATGAGTTCAAGGATCTTGTCGAGGTTAGGCTCATTTGCAGGATCTTCAAGATCCATACCCTCGTGAGAGAGGTGCCAGAGGTTCTCATCCTTGGAATAGTTGTTTTCCTTTGTAACAGGAACATCGATTCCACGGGCCTGAGCGTAGTCGATCTCTTCGTCACGTGACTTGATATCCCAGATTCTCCAGGGAGCAAGGATCTTCATGTCAGGATCAAGAGCCTTGATGGAAAGCTCGAATCTTACCTGGTCGTTGCCCTTGCCGGTGCAGCCGTGAACGATCGTTGTGCATCCGTTCTCGTGAGCTGCTTCAACGAAGTGCTTAGCGATAACAGGACGTGCCATTGATGTACCAAGGAGATATTTACCCTCGTAAACTGCATTTGCCTTAAGTGTAGGGAAAACGAAGTCGGAAACGAACTCCTCTGAAATGTCTTCGATAATGCACTTGATAGCGCCGCACTTAAGTGCTTTCTTCTCAAGATAGTCGTGATCCACGCCAACGCCTACCTCACCACAGTAAGCTACGACTTCACAGTCATAATGCTCAAGGAGCCACGGAATGATGATAGAAGTATCAAGTCCGCCTGAATAAGCCAGTAAGAATTTTTCTTTTGCCATAAGGCACCTCCGATTTATGAATATTTATGCATAACTTTGTATAAACTTCGCATATCATACACTTGCTTCGCATACAAGTCAACACCAAGATTTTAAATACGCACCCTTATAAAAACAAGTAAGAAAAATGCTTTATTTTTTTGTGCATGTTTTTATACATATCATTTTGTAAAAGGGGGCGGTTATGTATACAATCATATGTGGCATTATATGCTTTGAATAAATCCCAAGGGAGATTCTTGATCAGATGGCTTATCCGTTGATGGAACATCTTACCGGTAACGGTTTTCTTTATTGCGGCAAATATTACAGGGTAAGCTCGGAATTGACTGAATCTCTTCAAAGACCCGTAGATATTAAGACTTATTATGAGACTGTCCGTGTTAAGGACGGTGTCCTTTTATTTGTAGAAGACCATCTTGCAAGGCTTGTTAAGTCCGTTAAAGGACTTGAGAATTTCCCCGTGGACACAGCCGGGATCTTGTCTGAAGCCTACAGTCTTATCGATATGGACGGTGTAACAGACGGTTCTATCAGGATAGTTCTTACTAAAGAGAGCCTTCTTATACATCAGGCGGATATTACTTTGCCGTCAGAAGAACTTTTCGAGCAGGGAATAAATACAAGTCTTTTAAACTGGGAAAGACAGACACCAAATCTTAAGATATTCAGGGGCGATTATAAGACGAAGGTCAATGAGAAGTTCAGGGAAGCAAATTCCCACGGACTTCCTTTCGAGCTTGTGTTAAGCGATAACGACGGCAGATTGTACGAGGGCTCAATGTCCAACCTTTTCGTTATCAGAGACGGTCAGGTATATTCAGCTCCCGATGAGAAGATCCTTATCGGTATTACGAGAAAGAGAGTAAGGGAGGCTTTGAAGCGCTCCGGACTTGAACTTCAGACCGGTACTTTCAGGCCGGAAGAGCTTGACCCGGCTAATGATGCTGTTTTTGTAAGCAGCACGCCTTTTGACATCCTGCCGGTAAGATATATCGATGATTATGAATTCAGATCTTCTGATAATGAAATACTTAAGATGATATCTAAGATGTACAGGGAATATACATCTGAATATATTGACGCTGCTAAGCGTGCTTTGAACGGATAATAATTTGGAGGTGGTATAAATGGAGGCTAAATCAGGAAAGATTTCGGTTACTACCGAGAATATTTTTCCGGTTATCAGACAATGGCTCTATGAAGACAAGGATATCTTCGTAAGAGAATTAGTATCTAACTGCGCGGACGCAATAGCTAAGCACAGAAGGCTCGTTGAACTCGGCAAGGCTGAGAAGGAGCCGGATAATGCTGAATATGCTATAAGAGTTGTTTATGATGACGATAACAAGACATTGTCTTTTGAGGATAACGGCATCGGCATGACCGAGCATGAGGTTGAGAAATATATCAACCAGATCGCATTCTCTGGTGCTCTTGATTTCGTTACCAAGTATCAGCAGGAATCAACGGATAAGACCGGCATAATCGGTCACTTCGGTCTCGGATTCTATTCCGCTTTCATGGTTGCTGATGAAGTTACCATCAATACCAAGAGTTTCATAGAAGATTCAGAGGCTGTTATCTGGAAGTCCAATGACGGTATGAATTTTGAGATCCTGCCTTCAGATAAGACTGACAGGGGAACGGTAATTACATTAAAGCTTTCTGAAGACGCAATCAAAATCTTTGATTCTGCAACTCTTCGTATGACAATTCGAAAATATTGCTACTTCGCACCCGCTGACATCTACTTTGTAGACGTTAAGTCAGACAGGCTCCATGAGGAAAATGAAGAGAAGCGTAAGAAGGAAGCAGAAGAAAAGGGCGAACCTTACACACCTTCACCGGTATCTTATGTTCCTGTTAACAATAAGTCTCCTCTCTGGACAAAGAAACCTTCCGAATGCACAGAGTCCGAATATAAGCAGTTCTATCACTCTGTTTTTAATGACGGCAGGGATCCTTTGTTCTGGATCCACCTTAATATGGATTATCCTTTCACACTGCAGGGTATCCTTTATTTCCCCAAGACAGACAATATCTATCAGTCACTTGAGGGACGCATCAAGATCTACAATCACCAGATCTTTGTAGCAGATAACATCGAAGAGATAATTCCTGATTTCTTATTCCTTCTGCAGGGCTGCCTTGATTGCTCAGACCTTCCGCTCAACGTCTCACGTTCTGCTCTCCAGCAGGATGAATATGTAAAGAAGCTTTCAGGGCACATCATCAAGAAAGTATCTGACAAGCTCAATGACCTGTTCAAGAAGCAGAGAGAAGACTTCGAGAAATACTGGTCCGACATCTCCGTATTCGTTAAATACGGCATGATGAAGGAAGAGAAGTTCTATGAGAAGGTTGAAGGAATCTGTCTGTTTAAGACTGTTGACGGTACATTCAAGACCATCGAGGAACTTACTTCTGAAGATAAGAAGACCATCAGATATACAACTGATCCCAAGGCTCAGGCTGCATATGTAGAGATGAGCAAGAATGACGGCTATGAGGTTGTCGTCATGAATGAGGAGATCGACAATAACTTCATGTCATATATGGAGATGAAGAAGCCTGATTACAAGTTCAAGAGAGTTGACTCTGAGCTTTCCGGCAAGGAATCTGACGAAGAGACAAAGAACAAACTCAAGGAATTCTTCAGAAGTGCGGTAGGTGACGATAAACTCATCGTTTTCGCGCAGGAGATGGGAAAAGAAAATCTCCCTGCTCTTATCCGCGAAGCAGAACATAACAGAAGAATGAAGGAAATGCGCGAGCAATATGAGAGAATGATGTCATCTATGGGTACAATGACAGAAGAACAACTTGCTGACATGTTCCCTGAGACAGAAGAACTTGTCGTTAACACCGACAGCCCGCTCATAACAAAGCTTCAGGCCCTTGAATCAATGGGGACAAAGAAAGAGGAAGCTGACCGACTGGCTCAGCATATCTACGATCAGGCTAAGCTGGCACATGGATCTCTTGACAGTGAAGGTCTTGAGAGATTCCTTAAGTTCAACACCGAACTGCTCTCAAAGAGCGCTGAAAATCTGTAATAAATTTCACAAGGAGAAACCTTATGAACGAGAATGATGTTAGACGTGTACTGTCAGAGAAGAAAGAAGGCTTTAATGTCGAAGCAGGCGGAATCCTTCATGACGTTAAGTATGACCTCAATGTATCCGGTATTGATAAAGTAAGAGTTATCAACCGTTATGACGTTTCAGGCGTTACTGACGAAGAATTCGAGAATGCAAAGCCCGTTGTCTTCAGTGAGCCCCCGGTTGATATACTCTATGATGAGACAGTTGATCTTAATGATGCTGCTTATGTGCTCATTATTGAGTCTTTGCCCGGCCAGTACGACCAGAGAGCTGATTCTGCTGCACAATGCATCCAGTTCATGACCGCAAAGGAAAGACCTATCGTTAAGTGCGCAAGGATCATTGCGTTCTATGGTACGGTTTCTGATGAAGAGAAGGAGAAGATCAAGAGTTATCTGATCAACCCCGTTGAGGCCAGAGAAGCATCCGCAGAAAAGCCTGCAACACTCGTTGATAAGTATGATATTCCTACAAAAGTCCTTAATGTCAGCGGTTTCCTTGACATGACTGATGATGACCTTCAGTTGCTCAGAAAAGATATGGGCCTTGCGATGAGTTTTGCAGATATCAAGTTCGTTCAGGATTTCTTTAAGGAGCAGGGAAGAGAACCTACAGTTACAGAGATCCGTGTTCTTGATACATACTGGTCAGACCACTGCCGTCATACGACATTCTTAACAAACCTTACAGATATCAAATTTAACGGTGATGATGAACTTACCGAAGAGATCAAAGAAACATACAAGAGCTATCTTTCAGACAGGGAAGAAGTCTATGGCGACAGGATTTCCCAAAAGCCTATCTGTCTTATGGATATTGCTACTCTTGCAGGAAAGAAGCTTAAGAAAGACGGCAAGCTCGCCGATCTTGACGAATCCGAAGAGATCAACGCATGCTCTATCAAGATCCAGATCGAAGTAGACGGCAAGCCTGAAGATTATATCTTCATGTTCAAGAATGAGACTCATAACCATCCTACTGAGATCGAACCTTTCGGCGGTGCCGCAACATGCTTAGGCGGTGCTATCCGTGACCCTCTCTCAGGAAGGTCATATGTATATCAGGCAATGCGTGTAACCGGCGCAGGCGATCCTACAGTACCTGTTGAACTTACACTTAAAGGTAAGCTTTCACAGAAGAAACTCTGCCGTACTGCAGCTGCAGGTTATTCTTCATACGGTAACCAGATCGGTCTTGCCACAGGTCTTGTTGATGAAGTTTACCATCCCGGATATATCGCAAAGAGAATGGAGATCGGTGCTGTTGTAGGTGCTGCTCCCGCATCAAATATCGTAAGAGAAAGACCTCAGGCTGGTGACATCGTAGTTCTCCTCGGCGGCAGAACAGGCCGTGACGGTATTGGCGGTGCCACAGGCTCATCCAAGGCTCACGATACACAATCCGTCGTTACATGCGGATCAGAAGTTCAGAAGGGTAATCCTCCGACAGAGAGAAAGCTCCAGAGACTTTTCAGGGATCCTGAGGTAACACGTCTCATAATCAGATGTAATGACTTCGGTGCCGGCGGTGTTTCCGTTGCAATAGGTGAGCTCGCAGCTGGTCTTAAGATCAATCTCGATGCAGTTCCTAAGAAGTATGACGGTCTTGACGGAACTGAGATCGCTATCTCGGAATCCCAGGAAAGAATGGCTGTTGTCGTTCATCCTGCAGATCTTGATAAGTTCATGGCAGCTGCAGCAAAGGAAAATCTTGAAGCTACAGTTGTTGCTGAAGTAACAGAAGAGCCTGTCATGAAGATGGAGTGGAACGGCAATACTATCGTTAACCTTCCCAGAAGCTTCATCGATACTAACGGTGCCGCACAGTATGCAGAAGCTGATTGTGCTTCACACGGCGAAGGTGAGTATCTTGATCAGCCTTCCAACGGCTATGTTGAAGGGAACTTCGCTGACAGCCTTAAGGGAACGCTTAATTCTCTCGACGGCGCATCAAGAAAGGGCCTTATCCAGAGATTCGACTCTTCTATCGGTGCTGCCACAGTTGTATGGCCTTACGGCGGTAAGATGCAGAATTCACCCGAGGAAGGTATGGCAGCTAAGATCCCGTTAGATCACGGCACGACACATGACTGCTCTGTAATGACATACGGATTCGATCCTTTCTATACAGAGTGGAGCCCTTATGCAGGTGCTTATAACTCCGTTGTTGAATCATTGCTCAAGCTCCTTGCGATGGGTGTTGATCCATTAAAGGCAAGACTCACATTACAGGAATACTTTGAGAGAATGACCGGTGCTGAGTCATGGGGCAAACCTCTTGCAGCACTTTTAGGTGCTTACAAAGCTCAGCTTGATTTCGGCACAGCAGCAATCGGCGGTAAGGACTCAATGTCCGGAACATTTAATGATATCCATGTACCTCCGACGCTCGTAAGCTTTGCTGTCGGCATGACTACAACTGATAAAGTCATTACTGCAACACTTACAGGTAAGGGCCAGAAGCTCTATCTCATCAAGTGTGCAAGAGACGGCAAGGGTTCCTACAAGAAGGATCACGTATTAAGAGTTATAAAAGCCGTTAAGGAACTTATCGACCGCGGTGAGATCAAGAATGCCGCTGTAGTTAAGAGTGCAGGCGTTGCTGCAAGAGTTGCTCAGATGTGCTTTGGTAATAAACTCGGATTTGATTTCTCCGATAAGCTTAGTGAAGCAGAGCTATTCTCCAAGACACTTGGTTCCATCGTCGTTGCTATCCCTTCAGACGGCAATGCTGTCGATAAGGTTGAGATGGCAGGCGGTAAGTTCCTTGGTACAACTAACGATACAGGAGATTTCACATATGCAGGAGCTGTCCTTTCAGGTAAGGATGCTATTGAAGCATATGAAGGCAAGCTTGAGAGGATCTTCCCGACATCGGCTAAATCTGCTGATATGCCTTTCGCGATCGACGTATATACAGAAGGCAAGCCTTCCAAGGCCGCTCCCGGCGTATTAAAGGGTGCTAAGCCGAAGGTTATCATTCCTGTATTCCCGGGCAACAACTGCGAGATCGACTCCGCCAGAGCATTCGAGAGAGCAGGCGCCGATGCTGAAGTATTCGTAATCAGAAACAGAAATCAGAATGATATCAATGAATCATTCGCAGAACTCGCTGCCAAGATCCGTGAAGCTAACATCATGATGATCCCCGGCGGCTTCTCTGCAGGTGACGAGCCTGAGGGTTCAGGTAAGTTCATTACCGCATCATTAAGGAACAGCGGTATTGCTGATTCTATTTCCGACCTTCTCGAAAACCGTGACGGCCTGATGCTCGGTATCTGCAACGGTTTCCAGGCTTTGATCAAGTTAGGACTTGTTCCTTTCGGTAAGATCTGCGATATGACACCTGATAGCCCTACGCTCACATTTAATAATATCGGCAGACACCAGAATAAATATGCAAGAACAAAGATCATGACTAACAAGAGCCCCTGGCTTGCTCTTACAGAGCCCGGTGAGATATATGAGATCCCGATCTCACACGGTGAAGGTAAGTTCGCTGCTTCTGAAGAACTCGTAAGAAAGCTCGCAGCTAACGGCCAGATAGCAACATGCTATGTTGATCTCGACGGCAATTATGCTTCTGATACCGAGTTCAACCCCAACGGTTCTATCTGTGCAATCGAAGGTATCCTTTCACCTGACGGAAGAGTATTGGGTAAGATGGGTCATACCGAAAGATATGAGTCCGACCTTACAAAGAATATTCCGGGCAATAAGTACCAGAAGATCTTTGAATCAGGCGTAGCTTACTTCCTGTAATGAACAGAGAAACAATTAAAGACATAATGCAATCGCAAGGAATTCTGCCCCAGGTTAAATTCGGGCAGAATTTCCTTTGTGATGAAGATATAATTCAGTCGATCGTTGATCTGTGTGAGGTCAGCAGCGTAGACCATGTCCTTGAGATCGGTCCCGGTCTGGGAAGCCTTACTTATCCATTATCTGAACTGACTGATAACATGACATGTGTTGAAATAGACCACGGTCTGGCTGATTATCTTTCTTCTAATATCAGGAATGCTAAGATAATCGATAGCGATTTCACAAAAACAGATAATTTAGGTGATTTTGAAGTTGTGGTTAGCAATATTCCTTACTATGTAATGACAGACATCATGAAGAAGCTTTTTGCAGATTATTCTGATGCACGCAAGATTGTCTTCATGGTTGAAGATGAAGCGATAGCCAGGATCGATTGCGGTCCTGACACAAAGCAATACGGGCCTCTTGCGATCCTTTGCAGTCTATATGGCACATATAAATACGAATTCAAAGTTCCCCATACAGCATTTATACCGCAGCCGAGAACTACTTCTGCGGTTATAAGCTTCAGCAGGGAAGAGACAGCCGATATATTATGTCCGGAGTTCGTTAAGTTCCTTAACACATGCTTTTCGATGAGGCGCAAAATGCTTAAAAAGAACCTGACGCCGATTGCTTCTCCTGATGTTATTGATGAAGCATTCAGATCGATCGGGATAAAGGAAACTGCCAGGGCAGAGGAATTGACGCCGGAAGAATTTTCGAGGCTTTATAAAGCAATAAATTAATAAGGGCCGCACTTTGACGGCCCTTAAGTAAATGATCATATCAGATAATTATGTGATATAACCTTCTTCATGGTCATCATCTTTTGTACTGGTTGCGATCACATCACTTGAATCGAATTTGATCAACTCGAATCTTAATTCCTTATATTCTTCTTTAATCATTGTTTAATAAACCCTCCTGATATATTTTTGAAAAATGAGCAAATGAATATTGAGCCTCGGCAACAAGATAATATATATTATCAGCGTTGGATTGGTTGGCCTGGACTAGTTTATTGTAATACCAAAGGAAATTATATTTATAGATACGACCATTAATCGTGAACTCCATATCCTGTTCAATATCATTATAAGTTAAGCCCGGAGTCTCAATATATAATAATTTCTCGCCATCTATTGTTCGTTTCTTAAAATTCAGATCAGTACCCTTAAATGAAGCTTCAAGTAACGCTGCCTTGGAAGCATCAGTTATCCTGAAATAGAATCTCATCTTTGTCTGTGTTGTTGATAAAGATGACGCTCCATAGAAAGAAATACCAAGATCATCCTCTTCAATATTCAACAAATTAAGTGTATCGGGATCTACAGAAACAGCCTTAAAACCCAGAGTGTTACTGAACCTATAATAAACACTCTTTTCTGAGTTAGGTATTTTTAAAACAATCGGATCAACCCAATCTGCATTACCATACTTAAAATATGTCTCCGAAGCATAGGCATAATGAGCCATAGCCAAAACCAGCGTCATCAGATTATGATCATTATTATAATTAGATGTAAGGTAGTACATATACTTTGATACTGAATAACTGTCGCTGATAAGTGTTTGCTCTCCGCATTTTACGATCATAACGATATTGTCGTTCATAGCGCGTGCAGCAACACCGCATTTAACAACATAATTTGCGCCATATCGATTTACAGGAACAAGTTCACCCTTAACATTGTGGACATAAGATTCTCCGGAGTTGGCATCAATTCCTTTGCCCCAGGTAAAATCTACAGTTACATTACTGATGTCATATTCTTCAGGCAGATAGATGTAGAAGTTAACAGCTATCTCATCAGATAAAGAAATTGAATGACCTGTAACGCGTGAACCGGTTGCATCAAGATCACCTACAAAAGTAACATTCAGATCAGAATGATCCTGATTAAATCTTGATTCATAACTACTATTAACATGAAACAAAGTTGAGTTTTTGGGTTTTCCAATAAAGTCATCAGAATCACTGTCAAACCAGTTTATATTCGAATTTCCGTAGAAATATATATCCTTAAGCACATCACATCCAAAGAATGCATCATCCTCTATTTGTGTTACTGACGCCGGGATTACAATAGATTGAAGTGATGAACAGCTATAGAAAGCATTCTCATGAATCACTTCAACGCCTGAAAGTATATCGACATATACTAGTGATTTACAATAATCGAATGCAGATTCATTGATTACTTTCACATTTCCGGGAATAGTAATAGATTCTAATCCGGAATCGCAAAATGCATTCATTTCGATAAATTCAACTGATTTAGGAATATCAAAAGTTTTAAGAGAAGAGCATGAATAGAAACCTTCTTCAGGTAAATATGTAAGACCTTCACTTATTGTTATGGATTCAAGTTTTTCACATTCCTTGAAAACTTGTTTTCCCACAAATTCGACACTGGAAGGTATATTTGCTGATACAAGACCGCTTTCTTGGAATGCATAATCACCTATAGCTGTAACCCCTTCAGGAATTACTATGGATTGAAGCGAAGGACAGCCGCTAAAGGCGCCCTGACCAATAATCTCAAGAGAATCCGGAAGTGTTACAAATGAAAGATTAGGACATTCAGCAAATGCGCTGGTGTCTATAAGCGTAACAAGGTCGGGAATATCAACAGATTCGATAGCAGTATAATGAAATGCGTCTACACCGATTATTTTCAGATTCTCAGGAAGTATAACCGTTGCAAGCTTCTTACAACCGTTAAATGTGTTTTCCTTTATTTCCATTACTCCGTCAGGAATCGTTATTGATTCAAGACTTTCGCAATTATAAAATGCAAATCCAAAGATTGCAGTGACACTACCACAGATCTCGATTGACTTAAGGTTCTTGCATGATCTGAACATATTATATGAGATAGCTGTTATGTTTCCCTTAAGCTTTACAGATTCGAGGCTGTCACAGTTTTCAAAAGCACCTGCGCCAAAACTTGCATTATCAAAATCCAAGATTAATTCAGTTATTTTATCACAATCATAAAAAGCCTTATCCCCACATCCCTGGAATCCTTTAGGGAGTTCAACATTTGTAATAGCAGTTTTAGAAAAAGCATTAGCCCCAATGCTTAACAAAGTTGAAGGGAATTCTACTGTTGAAAGAGCAGTACATTCTTCGAAAGCTCCCCAACTAATTTCCGTCAGTCCCTCATCAAATATTACTACTGATAGGGAGGAGCATTTATAAAATGTATATTGACCTATTTTTTCAACTCCGGAAGGAATCTCGATCGATTCAAGCCTTATACAAGTGCTGAATGCTTCTGATGCAATTGATGTAACCGTTTCCGGAATAGTAATGTTCCTTAGACTACTACAATTTATAAATGCTGAATAACCGATAGTTTCAAGACCATTGTTCAAAGTTACATCCGTAAGTTCTGAACAATCTCTGAAAGCTCCGTCCTTAATATTTTTAACACTGGAAGGAATATTAACAGATTCCAACTTATAACAATAAGAAAACGCACCATAATCGATGAATTGGACACTGTTGCCAATAGTAACATCGGTTGCCTCGGTACAATACATAAAAGCATATTCACCAATATCAGTAACTCCATTACCAATAACAATGGTATTAATCTGTTCCGTGTAATCGTGCCAAGGAGCACCACCATATGACATGCTGCCCATTGATCCTGATCCACTGATATTAAGTGTTCCTTCCGAATCAAGTGACCATGTAAGTGCATCACCGAATTCTCCGCCGGCAACAGGATCAGTATCTGCAAGAACCGTCATACCACCAAAGAAAAGAGCCGTTACGACAACAATAAGTGCGATGGGCGCACTCCAAACCTTCTTTACGCTCATGTTAATCTCTCCAAATGCAATCTTGAAATGATCCCCATCTCTTACG
>JAFWQC010000108.1 GCA_017509245.1 Clostridiales bacterium
AATCTGCAACTTTAAGGGTTTTAGCATACGTTTCGCCCCTTCCGGCGGCTCTGACAGGGGCGAACAACCCACGCAAACCCATAAAACGTATGCTAAACCGTCAGATTTAAGGGTTTTAGTATATTTCTCAAAGAAAATTGAACAAACACCAAACATCAAACCATTTGGTGACGAAAAAACCGTTTTCCGTAACCATTTCGTAACCACACGCATTTGGGTAACGTATTCAGGGCTTTCCGTAACCATTTTCATCACCACGCTGTTTAGCAACCTCTTAAGATTCCGGTAAGTGCCATTTACGTAACTGCGCTACACCGGGCTCACACTGGAATTCCTGCTTTTCGAGCAAGCGGCATCACAAAATCAAGGGCCGCTTGAAAACAGCCCTTGAACAAACTCTGTTAAGTCAATATTTCAGGGATTACTTCCTGTTCTTCGACTTGCTGCCGGACCTGTTTCCGGACTTGCCGCCGTTCTTGTTTCCGTTCCCGGTTCCGGACTTCGAATTCTTCTGGTCATTCTTGCCGTTCTTAAGCGAGTGAATGATAAGGATCACGATTACGGCAACGATGCAGGCAGCCGCAAGAGAGAAGAATACGATTACGAGTACGTCAGCCGAGGATGCCTTTTTGAACTTCTCGTTCGTGTGGACTTCGTGCTTGCCGGACTGGATCTCCTCATCGATTATCTCGCTGAGGCTCTGAAGGGCGGACTCGCTGTCATTAACGGTTCCGAGATATCCGACTACGAAATATCCGTATGTTGCATAGATAACATCGATGTCGCCGACCTGACGGCTCTCATCCCATGCCCATGCCTCGAAGTCAGGAACCATCTTTCCCTTCGGGACTGCAATGTCATTGCTCTCTTTTACGATTCCGGCAGCCTGTGCAGCTGCAGCAAGAGCAGGGATGTCATCAACGGAACCGCAGGAAGCTTTCATATCATTGGCAGACATCAGTGCGGCTTCCTTCTCAGCTTCAGTTGCTTCACCTTCCATAGCATAGAAGAGGGCATATCTTATGTTAGGAACATTTACGGGATTCTTCTCGATATAGTCCATTGCACATGCATAGTAAAGGCGGTCCTTTTCGACGATCATTCTGAAAGTCGCCTCATCCATTCCGGGACCGTAAACCAGTTGGAGATATTCATCAAGCGACATGTTCTTGGCAGCAGCCTGGTTGTTTCTGACGCTCTCGATAGTCTCGTCAATAGCGGCACGGTCTTCATCCGTGAGTGTGAGACCTGCTTCTTTTGCACGCAGATCAAGGATATATGTCGTTGCTATGGAACTTTCCGCATATTCAATGAAGTAATCGCCGAATGTCGCAAAATCCTCAGTGGGGAACGCGGCATCAAGATCCAGAAAACCCTGCTCTGTCAGCGGGCAGGTTCCGAAATAACCCATCTTCACATTGCTGTCCAGTTCGCTGAAGGAAATGAGGAAGTGGTAATTTGATTCAGCCTTCGGTATCTCCTGGCCGTCAAAATAGTACTGGTGGTCAAGATAAGCCGGCAGCTGTGAGCCGTACAGCTCTTTGAAAGAGCTTGCATTGGCAGGATCGATGGCTCCGGACTTTTTTGTCTCGGAAATCTTCTGGCCGCAGCCTGCAAACATCGTCAGAGCCAGGACCGCTGAAAGGATTAATGCGCAGATCTTCTTCATTTTCTTCATTCCTTTTTGTTTACTCTTATTCCTTATCTTCGTTGTCTTGGGATTCACCGGAATCTTCTGCGATCTCTTCTACAGAATCATCTGAAGACTCTTCATCCCCGTTATCTTCTTCTGCCTCATCACCGTCTTCCGCTTCAGGAGCGTCGCCGGATTCATCAGATTCAGATGCAGTGCCGGAGTTCTTTCCGTTCTTGAGCGTATAGCTGATGAGAATGACGACTACCGCTGCAACGGCAACAGCCGCAAGGACAATGAATACAACAACGAGCACGTCAGTAGTCGAGCTGCCTGTCTTCTTGGGAGCAGGAGTTGCTTCAGCAGAAGATTCTGTGGCAGCAGCTGTTGCAACCGTTGATTCAGCCGCGGTCTCTGCTTCAGTCTCAGCAGATGTGGGAATTGCAGGTGCCTCAGTGGGAGTCGGAGCTGCAGGCGCGGGAAGGAACACATCGGGAGTATTCAGTTCATGTTTTCCTGATGTAATCTCATCGTCGATCAGACGTCCGAAATCATTAACAGCGATCTGGTAGAGCGAATCATTGCGGGCTTCGAGGAGATCCGCATCAGTGATGCCCTCCTGTGTGCCGAGGCATCCGACAACAAAGTAACCGAAACTCTTGGAATAGATGACATCCAGCTCTCCGGCTGTACGCTTCTCATCCCATGCCCATTTCTCGAACTCGGCTGCCATGGCACCCTTGGGAACTGATATATCACCCTGATCGTAGACAGTGCCGTTTATCTGGGCCTCGTATGCGTAAACCGCAAGCTTTTCGATATCGCCGCCGCAGGAATCCTTCATAGCCTGAGCAGCTGCCAGAGCCGCGTCCTTTGTATCCTGGTCAGCGGAATCGGGCGCATAAAAGAGCGCATATCTTACATAGGGGGCATTGCTGTTACTTCTGATGTAGTCTTCGCAATAGTGTGTGACATAAGCTGTCGCGAGGAGGTCTTTTTCGAGCACCTGTCTGTAAACAGTCTCGTTATATTCCGGACCAAGGAAATACCGGTAATACTCATCAACAGTCATTCCCATGTTCGCTGCAGCGTCAGTACGGATATATTCGATCGTTTCATTGATCCTCTGGTAATCACTGTCAGAAAGAGTGATGCCTTCGGCTTCGCCCTTCTTAAGCATTACAAAGACCTGCATAAGCGTATACTCGGCACGCTTGAGGAAATAATCACCATAAGTGTCATATTCCTCGCCGGGATACTCGGCAGCCAGGTCGACCGTATTAATGGCCGTAAGCGGATAATATCCCATATTCGCATTATTGGACATATCACTGAAGGTGTTGAGGAAATAGTAATTTGATATTACCTTCGGGATCTCTTCACCGTCAAAATAGTACTGATGGTTCAGATAATTGATCAGCTGATCGCCGTAAAGAGCCTCAAATGTTTCGGGCATGTTGGGATCCCTGGTTATCTCGGCAGATGTCTCTGATGCCGGAGTGGTCTCCGTGGCCGTGACAGATGTCAGCTCAGTTGTTTCAGAGGTGTCTGACTCCGATATCTTCCGGCTGCATCCGGAGAATAAAGCCAGAACCAGAGATGCTGCTAAAATGGTCGCACTTACTCTTTTCATTTTCCTGTAATCCTTCTGTAGTCTTGTGTACATGCGGCGATGGTATCGTCCATGTCATAGTATTTATACTTGCCGAGCCTTCCGCCGAAAAAGACGTTGCCGTCAGATAAGGAAAGCTCTTCATACTTCTTGTAAAGCTCGTTATTTCTCTCGTTGTTGAGCGGATAGTAAGGCTCGTCGCCGGGCTTCCACTCTGCGGGATACTCGTGTGTGACCACTGTTCCCTTGCCCTTGCCGAACTCGAAATGCTTGTGCTCAAGGATCCTCGTGAACGGCGTCTCGGCATCGGTATAGTTTACTACAGCGTTGCCCTGGAAGTCATCAGTGTCCGGAAGGTACTCCGTCTCAAACCTCAGGCTCCTGTACTCGAGTCTGCCCAGGGAGTAATTATAATACTCGTCGATCATTCCCGTATATATGATCTTCGGGGCAACATTATTCAGGCTGTCACGCTGTTCGAGATAATCGGTATCAAGTCTTACTTCGATGCCCTCGAGCATGTTTTCGATCCATTTTGTATATCCGCCGGTGGGGATGCCCTGGTAGCAGTCATTGAAATAGTTGTTGTCGTAAGTAAGCCTTACCGGGAGTCTCCTGATAATGAATGCGGGGAGCTCGGTTGCTTTTCTGCCCCACTGCTTCTCGGAATAACCCTTTATGAGCTTGTTATAGATGTCGGGGCCTATGAGGGAGATAGCCTGCTCCTCAAGGTTTTTCGGCTCGTCGACCCTGCCTGCGGCTATCTGCTCATCAAGCTTGGCCCTGGCCTCTTCGGGAGTCTTTACGCCCCACATCTTATTGAATGTATACATATTGAAAGGCAGGGAGTAGATCTCACCCTTATAGTTGGCGATAACGCAGTTGGTATAGCGGTTAAACTCCGCGAACCTGTTAGCGAAATCCCATACTTCCTTATCGCTCGTATGGAATATGTGCGCTCCGTACTTATGCACATTGATGCCGTGAACGTCCTCAGTATAGACATTGCCTCCGATGTTGGGCCGCTTATCGATTACAAGGCACTTATATCCGTCATCCGTCGCAAGGCGAGCGAAAGTCGCTCCGTAGAGTCCGGCGCCAACGATAAGGAAATCATATCCACCCATAACAATGCCTCCCGTTATCGGAAATTCCTGATAATAATACACTATTTCGGCGATAATGCCTAAATCAGGCGCTTATTCCTCCCTGAACTCCGAGGCAGCGCGCAGGAATTCCTTGAATTCAGCAGGGTCGATCATGATTTCGTCACTTCTGCAGGCTTCATCGAAAGTCAGGTAAGGATACCATTTGACGACCGATTCAAAATCCGTGTAAGCGAAGCCTAACGCCTTGCAGTCTTTCCTGATGGCATCCGCAAGTTCTTTTTGTCCTGCTATCTGATGCAGCTTCCAGCCGGTCCCGCACTTCAGTTCATCAGAACCGTCCGCAATATAAATGTTCCCGGCAGGAATAAGGTCCTCACAGCCCTTAAGGCTTACGAACAGATCGTACCTTCCGCCCTCTGTCAGGAACTTATTAAACTCCTCGTCAAAGTATGCAAGCTCCTTTTTATCGAACGTAACGGTCACGTCTTTGGTTTCTCCGGCCTTGATCAGGGGCTTTGCAAAACCGACCAGCTCCACAGGTGCCCTTGAAATGCGGGGTTTATATTTTGACGCGTAGAGCTGAACGACAGCCTTGCCGTCAAGCTTGGAGAGATTTGAAATGCTGAACGTCACACTGAACTTGTCTTTTTTTCGCGCGCCCGAAAAGCTCTTTACGGCAAACTTCGAATAAGACAGCCCGAATCCGAAAGGATAGAGCGGCTTTATCCCCCGCTTCATATAGCCCCTGTACCCGACGTAGATCCCCTCGCCGTAATTGCAGGTCAGGTTGTCGGGATAGCAAAGATATGCAGGCGTGTCCTTGTAAGACTTCGGGAATGTGCAGGGAAGCGCGCCCGAAGGATTGACGGCTCCCGTAAGGATGTCCGCCATCGCTTTTCCTCCCATCATGCCCGGATAGAAGACCGCGAAAACAGAATCTGCGGCATCCTCGAGCCCCTCAAGTTCAACGGGACCGGGCACATTAAGGATCAGGCATATCTTTCCTCTGCCCTTATCCTTCGCAAGCTTCTTTATTAACGATACGGTCTTCCTGTTCATCTTAAGGTCAGGCCTGTCAGAGCTCTCGCCCGAATTGACCGTCTCGATAATGATCGCCGTGGCACCTTTGCGGAATGCCGCGATGTCATCCTTCAGGACGTTCTTTTCGCCCAGGATGCGCCTCAGCTCTTCAGAAAGAATGGTCGTTCTGTCCGTCTTGACCTCGGCACTGCCCCAGCCTGAATCCTGGAAGCGGTCAGGTCCGAAAAATACGACTTTAGCATTCTTCTTAAGCGGAAGACTGCCGTTGTTCCTGAGCATGACGATGCCCTCTTTTGCAGCGTTGTAGGCAGCCTTATCGCCTGCCCTCTTATATTTGGAAGTTGTAAGCCCTTCAGGTGCTTTCACGCCTGCAAATCTGTTTATCAGCTCCAGGACCCTTAATGCTGCCGCATCAAGATCTTTTGGAGAGAGCCTTCCGTCTTTTACAGCCTTTACAATATCTTCAGGATTCCAAGGACCCGGCATAAAAATATCCTGGCCGGCCGCTTCGGCATCACCCGTTCTGCCGGTGCATGAACCCCAGTCAGTCATGGTAACGCCCTTATAGCCCCACTCTTTTCTCAGGACATCCTTAAGGAGCCAGGGATTCTCGTGACAGTGGATCCCGTTTATCTTGGGATATGAAGTCATAAGTGTCGATGCGGTCCTGCAGCACTCTTCAAACGCCGGGAAATATATCTCCCTTAACGCCCTCACGCTTACCAGCTCATCTATGTTTGTGCGGTTGATCTCCAGGTTGTTGCAGGCAAAATGCTTGACATTCGAAGCTATCCCCGCGTCTTCCACGCCCATGCTCATCCGTGATGCGAGCGTCTTTGCAAGGAGCGGATCCTCCGAATACCCCTCGAAAAACCTTCCGTTTACAGGTTCTCTCAATATATTGCAGTTAGGTGTGCCCAGCAGCACGCCGATACGGTATACCGCAGCTTCCATTCCCAAAGCTTTTCCGGTCTCATAAACTATCGACGGATTCCATGTCGAAGCAAGACCGATCCCCGGCGGATAGCATCCGGGATCGGCTTCTATGCCGCATCTTAATTCCGCGAGTTTATCCTCTACCTTGCGGTCGGTAAGGTGCTGATGATTAACGCCCGTCCCGCCGTCCTGCATCACAAGTTCCGGCACATAACCTGCAGCCGACTCAAATCCTCCGATAGAAAAACGCCCGGTCCCGCAAAGGAGTCTTGCCTTATCTTCCGTGGTCATCTGCTTAAGGAACTTCCTGGTATTCATAGCCGTTCACCTCTGCTGTTTGATTGTTTTTGGTAATTCTTTTCCTTATTCTTTCCTTGTTCTTTCACGTATTCTTTCCCTGGAAATCATTTGTGACGGTTTTGATCTGATTGCGGTCTGAATCGTAAAAAGCTCTCCCGGGATCGTCTCGTCCTTACCGTTTTCGAGTGGCAGACGTCTCCGATCCCTGCGGGACATCCTCACTCTGACAGGCACATGCCTGAAGTGCCATTCCCGTGACCAGCAGCAATGCAACCAATGCTCTCTTCATTTCTCTCCCCTGTTCCAGTCGATGGTTTTACTATACCACAGCACCACACCTGATAATGCGGGTAAGCACTAACGCAGGGGGCGGTAAAGTGGGCGAGGTATTTTCGCGCCACCGGTATCGTAAAACGTCGAAAATCATGGCTTTTGTTGCATTGAAGCACCCCTCCGGTATCACAAAATGGCATAAACAGGGGCATTTATGATATTTGCCACTACGCCTGTATCTTAAAATCGGAAAAATCGTAAATTTATGACATTTCAGCCCTCCGCGCGTATCCTAAAATGGCGAAAATTTGGATTTTAAGACATTTGCTGGTTTAATCCGGCGTGCCGGCTTTTGGAGTTCGCTTCAATCCGGCGTGTCCGACTTTTTGTCTATGTGTTTTCGCGATTTAGCCCCTGGATTTTTAACCTATAAGGCCGATTTTTTGGGGTATAGTTCAAAAAAAGCCCGATTTCTTGAACTATACTGCCATTTTTGAGGGGTATAGGTTAAAAATCCCCACGCACAAAAGAAGCTGCCTCTCACGAGACAGCTCCTCAATAAATCAGTTTAATTCAGATCAGGAATTTGTAAGGATAGCGAACTTCAAAGTTGCCTGAACTGCTACCTTGCCGTTGACTGTAGCAACAGCTTCGCCGAGGCCAACAGGTCCCTTAACAGCAGTGATCCTTGTCTCAAGTCTTGCTGTGTCGCCGGGAACTATGGGCTGCTTGAACTTGCACTTGTCGATGCCTGCGAAAACAGCGATCTTACCCTTGAACTCTTCCTGTGAGAGGATAGCAACAGCACCTGCCTGGGCAAGAGCTTCTACTGTGAGAACACCAGGAACGATGGGCATCTCAGGGAAATGTCCTCTGAAGAAATACTCATCAAAGGTGAAGTTCTTATAAGCGATGCAGAATTTACCCGGTTCATAATCCTCTACCTTGTCGATGAGAAGGAAAGGATGTCTGTGAGGGATGATCTTCATGATCTCTGTTGTGGTAAGTGCATTTGCCATAATGTGGATCCTCCGTAATTATTCAGCAAACTTCCTGACTATCATGGAAGCGTTGTGGCCGCCGAAGCCCAGGTTGTTTGTCATAGCATAAACTATATCGCGATTCTTAGGTTCGATAAAGGTGTAATCGAGATCCATCTCGCCTTCAGCTTCCTTGGAGCCTGCGGTAACGTGTACATAACCGTCCTGGATGGACTTAACGCAGGTGATAAGCTCGATTCCGCCTGCACCGCCCAGAGCGTGGCCGATCATGGACTTTGTGGAGTTGATGGAGACATTCTTTATGTCTTCCTTGAACGCATACTTCATCGCACGTGTCTCGAAAAGGTCGTTGTGATGTGTTGATGTGCCGTGAGCATTGATGTAGTCAACCTGTGAAGGAGCGATTCCAGCTTCCTTCATGGCAATGATCATTGCCATGCCTGCGCCTGAACCGTCTTCTGCAGGTGATGTGATGTGGTAAGCGTCGCATGTAGCTCCGTAACCTACGATCTCTGCGAGGATATTAGCGCCTCTTGCCTTAGCATGCTCTAAAGACTCGATAACGAGAACGCCTGAACCTTCGCCGATTACGAATCCGTCTCTGTCCTTATCGAACGGTCTTGAAGCTGTCTCGGGATCTTCGTTTGTGGAAAGAGCCGTAAGTGCTGCGAATCCCTGGATACCTGTCTTGCAGACTGCTGCTTCGCATCCGCCTGTGATCATGACGTCTGCATCACCGTACTTAACTGCCTTGAAAGCATCACCGATAGAATGAAGACCTGTAGCGCAAGCTGTAACAACACATGTGTTGATGCCCTTCATTCCATACTGGATCGCGATGTTTGCTGATGCCATGTTAGCGATCATCAAAGGAATGTACATAGGAGCGATCTTGCCCGACTTCTCGAATCTGATCTGCTCTCTCTCGTGTGCCTGCATTGAACCGATACCGGAGCTTACGATAACACCTACTCTGTAGGGATCTTCCTTCTCCATATCGAGGCCTGCCTGCTCGATAGCTTCCTTGGCTGCTGCCAATGCATAGTGAGCGAAAGGTTCCATACGCTTCATGGTCTTAAAGTCCATGTAATCTGTGGCTTCGAAACCCTTGACCTCACAAGCAATCTTTACCTTGGCGTTGCTCGCATCGAACTTGGTAATGGGAGCTGTTGCTGCCTTACCCTTCTTGAGACCTTCCCAAAAAGCCTCAACACTGTTACCCAGCGGGGTGATCGCACCCATGCCGGTTACTACGACTCTGTTTGTCATTTAGATGTTCTCCGTTAGTTTTTTATTTTTCCTGGCGCTCCCCAAAGCACCATTAATTACATATGCATGCCGCCGTCAACGGACAGTACCTGGCCTGTGATGTAAGAAGCATCATCAGAGCAAAGGAAGTTAACTGCGTTAGCGATATCCTCAGGCTGGCCATAGCGCTTGAGGGGGATCATCTCAAAGATCGCTTCCTTCTGCTTGTCTGTTAGAACAGCCGTCATGGGTGTCTCAACATATCCGGGAGCGATAGCATTGAATGTGATGTTTCTTGAAGCAAGCTCTCTTGCGCATGACTTTGTGATACCAAGGATTCCTGCCTTGGATGCGGAGTAGTTGACCTGACCTGCCTGGCCTTCGATACCTACGATAGAGGAAATGCTTACGACTCTTCCCTCTCTCTTCTTCATCATGAAAGGTGTTGTGTGCTTGATGAAGTTGAATGTACCCTTGAGGTTAACTGCGATAACTGAATCGAAATTTTCTTCTGTCATCTTGAGGAGCAGGCCGTCTCTTGTAATGCCTGCGTTGTTAACGAGGATGTAGATGCCGCCGAAGTCTTCATTGATCTGTGCTACTGTCTCGCCGACTTTCTCGAAATCAGCTACGTTGCACTGATATGCCTTAGCGTCAACGCCAAGTGCCTTGACTTCCTCTTCTGCTTCCTTGCTCATCTCGAGGGGGCAAGCATCAACGATTGCAATGTTATAGCCGCTCTTAGCAAGCTTTAATGCGATTGCCTTACCGATACCTCTTGAAGCGCCTGTAACGATTGCTGTCTTTCTTGTATTCTCTGCCATGATAATTACCTCCTTAAGGTCAGCCGAGTGTTTCCAATAACTTATCTATGTCTTCAGGTGCTGATACACCGATAACTTTGATAGAGGGAACTGTCTTTCTTACGAAGCCTGCGATGGTCTTGCCGGGGCCTGCTTCGATGATCGTGTCAACGCCCATCTTTTCGAGCTCATAGAGCGTCTGCTCCCACATTACGGGGTTGGATACCTGAGCTTCAAGAAGGTCCTTGACCTGGTCCTTGTCTGTGATCTGCTGTGCGTTTACGTTTGCGATGTAAGGGAAGTTCAGGCTGCTGAGCTCGACCTTATCGAGTTCCTTTGCGAGCTTCTCGCCTGCGCCCTTGAGAAGAGGTGAATGGAAAGGTCCTGAAACTTTGAGTTCAACGACCTTGACTGCGCCTGCTTCAGTAAGCTTGGGCATTGCTTCCTGAACTGCTTCCTTCTTACCTGTGATAACGATCTGGCCGGGGCAGTTGAAGTTAGCGGGCCATACGCCGTCGATCTTGCCGGTAACGCTCTCTATCGTCTCAGCGTCAAGACCGATTATTGCTGCCATTGAGCCTTCGCCTGCGGGAACTTCGGAAGACATGAGCTGTCCTCTGATCCTTGTAAGTCTTACAGCGTCCTCAAAGCTCAGAGCGCCTGCTGCGTAAAGGCTGCAGTATTCGCCCAGAGAAAGGCCTGCCGTAACGTCCGGCTTAATGCCTGCTTTAAAAAGTGCGTCTGTGATGATGCAGCATGCTGTAACAAGAGCGGGCTGCGTGAATTCTGTAATGTTTATATCTTCGTTGGGCTCGAAAAGAAGTTTATTCATGTCGATCCCTGAAGCTTCGGAAGCCTTTAAGATCATTTCTGCATAAGCGGGATCGGAATTAACGAATCCCTCTGCCATTCCTACTTTCTGTACGCCCTGACCCGGATAACAAAATGCGATTTTCATTATGCTTCGAGTTTCCTTCCTAAAAGATTATCTGCCTGCTCGAACATCGATTCGATGATGACCTTGGCAGGTCTTACTTCCTTGACGAGGCCTGCGATCTGGCCTGCCATGAATGTGCCTTCCTTGATGTCACCTTCGACAACAGCCTTACGGAGACTTCCTACTGTAAGGCCCTCCAACTCCTCGAAAGTAACACCGCTCTGCTCCATCTCAAGATACTTGTTGGAAAGAGCGTTTCTTATCTGTCTTACAGGGTGGCCGTAAGATCTTCCGGTAACTCTTGTGGAATTGTCCTTTGCCTTGATGACCATATCCTTGTAATTCTGGTGAACATTTACTTCGTCACATGCGCAGAAGACTGTTCCGCACTGAACGCCTTCGGCACCGAGCATGAAAGCTGCAGCAACGCCCCTGCCGTCAGCGATACCGCCTGCTGCGATAACGGGGATGGATACTGCGTCAACGACCTGGGGAACCAGTGTCATTGTTGTAGCCTCGCCGATGTGTCCGCCGGACTCAGTGCCCTCTGCGATAACGGCATCAGCACCGCACTGCTCCATTCTCTTTGCGAGAGAAACGCCTGCTGTAACAGGAATAACGATGATGCCTGCTTCCTTCCACATATCCATGTACTTTTCCGGAGAGCCGGCGCCGGTCGTAACGACCTTTACCTTCTCTTCTGCGATGACCTTTGCGATCTCAGGAGCTCTGGGGTTCATGAGCATAAGGTTTACGCCGAACGGCTTGTCTGTTGCTTCTCTGCACTTCTTGATCTGGTCACGGAGCCAGTTCTCGTCAGCGCCGCCGACACCGATGATGCCGAGACCGCCTGCCTCAGATACTGCTGCAGCGATGTGCCAGTCAGCTACCCAAGCCATACCGCCCTGGAAGATAGGATATTTGATTCCGATCAAATCTGTGATTCTTGTCATGTCCTTTTATCTCCTTTTTTTATTTCGAAAATAAAGTTTAGTAAACGATATAGTTAGCATCCCAGGTGAGACCTGCACCGAAGCTTGCGAGTACGAGCTTCATGCCGGGCTTGAGTCTGCCGTCCTTCTTCATCTCCCAGAGAAGGATCGGAATGCTTGCAGATGAGATATTTCCGTAATTCATGATATTCATCGGGAACTTGTCGCGTGAAACACCGAGCTTTTTTGCTGTTGCTTCGATGATCCTTGCGTTAGCCTGGTGAAGGATGAAGTAATCGATCTCATCGAGGCTGAAGTTGTACTTCTCGGCAAGATCCTTGATGATCAGCGGAACCTCAGTAACCGCGAACTTGAATACTTCTCTTCCCTGCATAGCGAAAGATGTTAATTCCTTGAAGCCATCCTCTTCCCATCTGTCGGGCTGTCTTGCAGCCTGGCATGTGAGGCAGTCGCTTCTGTATCCTGAAGATCTCATGATGAACTCATTGCGCTTGATGTCTTCAGCCCTGAGGACTGCAGCACCTGCGCCGTCACCGAAGAGGATGCATGTTCCTCTGTCTTCGAAATTTGCAAAGTTTGAATTGCACTCCGTGCCGATTACCAGGGCGAGCTTTGAGTTACCTGTCTCGATGAAGCTCTGTACTGTATTGAAAGCAACGATAAATCCGGGGCATGCGCATACAACGTCGAAGCATCCGCAGTTTTCCGATACTCCCAGTTCTCTCTGGACGATGCAGGACAAAGCAGGGATGACGCTGTCTGATGTTGTGGATGCCGTAACTATAAGGTCGATATCAGCAGGATCGATCCCTGCATCCTCAACTGCCTTCTTTGCCGCTTCCACAGCCATTGTGGAAGGTTTTTCCGTAATATGATCTGCTATATGTCTTTTTTTGATTCCGGTACGCTCGGTGATCCACTCGTCGCTTGTGTCAAGAAACTTGGCGAAGTCATCATTGGTGACGACCTTCTTCGGGAGATATGAACCGAGTCCAATTATTCTGCCTGTCATTAACTAACAACCTCTTCTTTGGCTCTTCCGGAAGGTCAAAAACGGGCATAGTAACCCCCCGGAGCTAGATAGTTTGATTGTCAAAGTATTTCACAGGCGTGTCTGTTTGTCAAGTCTCGAAGCGGCTTCTGGCCCACCCGCCCTCGTTCATGTGAGAGCTCGTCAAAGTCCCGAATCCTTCGGGTGAAAGGATCGGGATCGAGATCTTTCTTTTGGTCTCAGCGCTTATTTTATAGCCATTTGCGCAGTATTCGGCTCCGGCATCCCTGATGCTTTCCAGGTAGACTTTTATCTGTCTTTTTGCTTTTCCGGTCATGAAGACCTCTCCCATAGCACACAAAATTGCCTCATATTTATCCCTTCCGCCGCAGATCAGATCGTACTGCACGAGAAGTGCCGGGTATACGGGTTCGAGTTCAACATAACCGCATGAACTTATGATGACGAACTTCTTGTCGAAAATGGAAGGATCCCTCATCTTGTTGAACGTCTGACCGTCATCAGACCTGTTGCCCATGTAGGGTTCAGCGAGGGAGAGGCACCTGTCGGTGACCGCCTTGAGCTGCGAAGGCATTCCGTAAAAATACAAGGGGAAACTCTCGATGATGACATCAGCTTCCTTGATGGCGCTTATTATCTCTGCCATATCATCTTTTATGGCGCATGTGCCGTCAGGCGATGCCCAGCATGCAAAGCAGCCCCTGCAGGGCTTTATGTCTTTGGCATATATATCTATCCTTTTTATCTCCGTGCCTTCGGGAAAACCGGATACGAAAGCATTTGTAATGTTGAGTGTATTGCTTCTCTCAAGCTTGGGACTGCCGTTTAAGATAAGTACTTTCATATCAGAGGCTTAATCCTCCGTCGAGTACGATCACCTGTCCGGTCATATATGCAAAGGCATCCGTAAGAAGGCTGGCAACACAGTCAGCAACATCTTCGGCAGTTCCGAAACGCTTCATCGGAACGCTGTCCAGATACTTCTCGGCAAGATCGCCCGGAATGGACTTGATCATGTCCGTTCCGACAAATCCCGGAGCAACCGCATTTACCTGGATCCCGTAAGGAGCAAGTTCTTTTGCCATAGTCTGTGTCATGGAATTAACGGCACCCTTGGTGGCACTGTAGACCGTCTGGCCGGGAACGGCGAGGACCGAACTTACCGAAGATACGTTGATTATCTTGCCGCTCTTTTGTGAGCACATCTTAAGGCTGGCCGCCTGAGCGCAGTTGATATAGCCCTTAATGTTGATATCAAGGCTTCTTTCAAGAGACTCCTGTCTGATCATGAGAAGGTATGCATCATCGACGACACCTGCATTATTAATGAGGACATCAATGGTCTCAAAGCTTTTCCTGATATCCTTGAACATCGCTTTGACCTGCCCTATGTCAGATGTGTCAGCCTTGAAGATCTCGCAGCGGACACCGGTGGAAATGATCTCTTCCCGAGTGCTTTTCGCTGCCTCATCATTGCTCGCATAGTTAAGCGCAATGTCGTAGCCTTCATTCGCGAGCTTTAGGGCAATTGCTTTGCCGATGCCTCTGGAGCCGCCTGTAACAACTGCTGTTTTAGCCATAGATGCCTCCCTTGATACGGAGAAAGTAGATTAAGCTTTTGTGAGCAGGATAGCCGAGTAAAGCGCGCTTGTTCCGAAGGAGACTGCTATGCCGTTCTCTTCCTTGCCGTCGCTGATGTCCTTAGCGAGCATTGCAAACTGCAAAGAAGAAGATGCCGCTCTTGCTTCACCGTGATCCTTCTTGACGAGCTTTATCCGGATATCGTCACCGAAGATCTTCTTATATACTTCCCTTTCAAATCCGTCGAGTTCCGCACTTCCGTTTCCGAATCCGTAGATGCATGAAACATCGGAAGGCTTCAATCCGCCTTCTTCCAGGACATTCATTACCGCTTTTGTAAGTGATGCCTCTGATAATCTGAAAATATCGGATCTGTCGCCTGATGTGTCCCTTGCAGAAGAGAATCCGGCGATCTTCGCATAGCGCTTCGCGCCTCTTCCGGCAGCACTCGAATCCTTCTCGATAACACAGGTTACGGAACCTTCGCCTAAAGTCATCTTTCCTTCGCCGGTAAGACCAAGATCTCGGTAGATCTCATCGTCTATTTCAGTGCATTCGTCTGTTCCGGATGCGAGCATGATGCTCTCGTAGCCGAACATGATCGCGCCTGCAGCGCAGCAAACGCTCTGAAGACCCGACTGGAATCCGTTTGCGATAGTAACGTTATAGCCCTTGATGCCTGTCGCGATGCTTAAGTATCCGCCTGCCGCATTATATACGGTATTCGGGAAAGCGAACGCACTTCCCTTCTCGATTCCGTCTCTGATAATCCCCTTCTGGAAATTCGCGATCTCTGTCATGGGGCCGTCGTTGGTTCCGATGCAGATGCCTATGACGCCTTCGTTATCCGGACCGACGGTTATGCCCGAATCCTCAAGTGCCTTAAGGCCGCTTAAGAGCTGGAGCTGTGACAGTCTGTCGAGCTTTCTCAAAAATGCCGACTTGATCCCGTAGGATTTGAAAACATCAGCATCGAGATTTACTGTGTAGTCGCCCTTTTCCTCATCAAACTCTCCGTTTACGATGCCGATGCCCGTTACGTAGAGATCCTGCTTGGGGCAGGAAAGATTGAGGACATTCGGATCGTTGGCAAATACGATGCTCGCGTTGTTGCCTCCGAATGCAAAAGAGTTCGACATAGCGTATTTGATCTTCTTTTCGACCGGCTTGCCGGCAATGAACCTGATGTCTCCGGCCTTCTCCTTAAGGACCTCGAGATCCTCATCCGAATAACCCGTCGTGGGGGGAAGCTTTCCTTCCGTAAGAGCCTTTACCGTAAGCACCGCCTCGATGGCGCCCGCAGCGCCCAGACAGTGTCCGGTCATGGACTTTGTCGAACTTACATATAATTCTTTGTTGTTCTCGAAAAGTGTTTTCAGCGACAAAAATTCCGATTCATCATTCTTGGCGGTTCCGGTACCATGTGCATTTACATAGCCGATATCCGTGAACTCCAGTCCGGAATTCCTGACTGCTCTGGTAATGACGCTCATCTGGCCTTCACCGTCAGGCCTCGGAGCCGTGATGTGGTAAGCATCTGAACTTACGCCGGAACCCAGAACATCACAGTATATTTTCGCGCCGCGCGCAACAGCATGCTCGTAGCTCTCGACAACCAGCACACCGGCACCCTCACCCAGAGTGATGCCGTCGCTGTGGTTAAAGGGTGAGCAGTCTGAAGGAGCGAGCGCCCTCAATGCATGAAATCCCGAATAAGCAAGCGATGAGAATGAATCGCATCCGCCTGCAAGGAAGATATCGCCCTTGCCGCCTCTTATCATGTCGATCGCAAGCGCGACACTTAATGTGCCCGCGGCACAGGCATTAACTATGTTGGCGGTGATTCCGCCGGCGTTGTAGTAATCAGCGACATTGCCTGCAATGACGGTTGCGGGCATGGACTTAAGATCCTCAACGCTGCCTTCCTTGCCGTCATGCTTGTCGTTATAGTATTTCTCGACACAGGCAGCGCCCGCGATACAGCTTCCCAGGAGAACGCCGATCTCAGATGCGGCTTCAGAATCCATATCAAGCCCTGCATCCTTAATGGCTTCGCCTGCTGCCTTGATGCCAAGTGCGGTGGTTCTGTCGTACTTTTTGCCGCCGGTCAGCTCCTCATCAGTAAGATCTACCTCGGCACCCTTATGGGAGTAACAGCCGGATGTATCAAAGCTTACGGCGTCCGCTATGCCCGATCGGCCGTTAACGGCCGATTCAAAGCACTCATCAGTGTCATGACCGATGGCGCAGACAAGTCCCAGGCCTGTAATTACACAACGCTTCTCGTTAAGCATCTTCAGTCCTCTTTATGTGCTTCGACGAAAGCCGTAAGTGTCTCTATTGAGCGGAAATCCTCTCTCGTAGCTCCTGAACCTGAAAGATCTACACCAAAGAGATTCTCGATTCCTACAATGATCTCGATGGAATCGATGGAATCAAGTCCGATATCCTCACCGAAAAGCTCAGAATCGTACTCGAGTTCCTCAGCAGGGATCCTGAGTCTTTCAACCAGCATTCCCTTGATCTTCTCGGCAATCTCATTATTCATGTTCTGATATCCTCCTAAATAATATAAATAATCTCACTCAGATAACCTTACACTAAGTTGTCCTGTTTTTCCAACGATACGGAGTAAAAGCGCAGGACCACACCGAACCGTCTCAAGTCCTTAACGGACATCTTGCACTTCATTCCCCAGGAAGAGACCCAGATCGTGTCACCATCAATATCCGTGACTGTCACCCAGTGGTAATCGCACATGGCAGCGTGTCCGTTGGGCATCTCGACCGCCACCTCCTTGAAGGGCGAGATGAAGAGCATTACCAGCGGATCTCCGCTCTTAAGATACTTAGGAATCTTCTCCCACCATTTGAATCTGAAAGGCTTTACTCTTACCTTTAATCCTTCCTTGGCTCCGAGCTTTCTGACGCCCCTTCTGAACCTTCCTGCGCTGACGCCCAGGCTTCCCAGGAATTCCCTTCCGAGGATCTTCCTCTCTTCACGGCTCTTGCCGACAGTTATCGGTCTTATATAGTCTTTAGCTTCGAAAAACCTGTCAAAATAGCGGTCTCTCGTCATGCTCTCCTCGCCCTTAAGGCGCATGATCGCATCAAGTCCCGCGATTATTCCGCATCCGCTGTTAAGCAGCATCTTGTCAGGGAGCCACATCTGGCTTCCTCCGAACGAGCCTTCACCCTGTTTGTCGATTATCCTTGGCGGCTGGCTCATCTAAGCAACACCTCCGCCCATGCACCCTCAACAGGCATTCCCGGAAGCTCAACAGCTCCCGCATCCCTTAATCTCTTTCTGCTCTCATATACACCGGAATCCTTCGGGATCGGTGCCATGAAGCATTGTATGCCCTTTGATGTCCAATCCTTAACCAGCGGCTCAAGGTCTGATGCGGCCGTTCCTGAATGGTTGCAGCAGATAAGTACCCTGTCAAAGCCGTCCTTTGGGATAACGGCGCCCGGAACAGCCGGAATGATGAGTATCTTAGGGAGCTTTTCACGGTCAAGGAAGTCCGTACGGTCTTTTATTTCAGGCTCAACGCTTTCCTTATATTCCCTGTAGATGCCGTCAATATCGGGTGATGTGACACAGAAAGCGCTGTAGAGCTTAGGGATCCTGTCAGCATTTCTGAATGCTATGCCGCTGTTGCCCTTTTCGAGACAATTAACAGCAAAGATAAGGTTATAGGCCGCCTCTTCGGGATCGACATCCGGTGATTTGACAGAACCCGTTATGACAAAAGGCAGTCCCAAAGGCGCCAGTACCCTGTATGCGAGCTGCGCGAAAAAAGCACATGTGTCAGTGCCGTGCGTAATGAGGATCCCGTCGTAATTTGAAGCCTTGACCTCATTGACAATACCCCTTAATGCCCCGCGGTAATCCTCAGCCTTCGCATTTTCCGAGGAATATGTCTTGAACTCAGGGAAAAAGTATTCATTCTCAGATATGTATTCGAGCAGAAAATCCTTAACAAATGAGGGTTCTCCCAGCTTGATGGTTCCTGATTCATCCCTGGAGGATATAGTACCTCCGAGCATGGCTGCCAATATGCGCATATCCCTTTCCTTCCAATGCATAATTAGAGTAGAATCTACTTACACAATTATAGTTCACGAGGGTTTATATGAGAATAGCAAGCTGGAATGTCAACGGTATAAGAGCGGTAGCAACCAAGGGCTTTGAGGAAAGCCTCAGAAAGATAGATGCGGACGTGATAGGCCTCCAGGAGATCAAGGCTTTAAGAGAGCAGTTAGGACCTGAGATCACGGATATCCCCGGATATAAGAGCTGGTTCTATTCTGCTGAGCGCAAAGGCTATTCCGGAACTGCCCTTTATTCGAGAATCGATCCCGTAAGCGTCGAATTCGGATTCGGAGTGGAGGAATTCGACCATGAGGGACGTGTCATAAAGGCTGATTTCGGCGATTTCGTCCTCTTTAACATATATTTTCCCAACGGCGGAAGGGGCGACGATTACGTCAAGTTCAAATTGAGATTCTACGATTGCTTCCTTGACCAGGTGGATGCCCTTAAGACCAAGGGAAAAGAAGTTATCTGCTGCGGTGACGTCAACACGGCACATAAGGAGATCGATCTGTCCAATCCGAAAGCCAATTCAAAGATTTCCGGATTCCTTCCCGAAGAACGGGCTTATATGGATAAATTCATTGAAAGAGGTCTTACGGACACCTTCAGGATGCTTCATCCGGACGATAAGGAATGCTATACCTGGTGGTCTTACAAGACAGCGGCCAGAGAGCGCAACGTAGGCTGGAGGATCGATTATTTCTTCACGACAGACGGCTTGAACTCCCGTGTTAAGGAGTCAAACATGCTGTCTGATATCATGGGATCTGACCACTGCCCGATCTATCTTGATCTTAAGTGAGCGCTTGTTCGTCCTTATCGCGGTCTCTTCTCTCAACGAGCATGTGACCGTTGATGTTGAGGGTCGTGTTTGAATTCGTGACCTTAAAGTCCATCTCACCCGCATATTTCGGAACTTCGAGGAGAGTATTGATAATACCCTCTGTATTCGAATTGGATACCCTGACCTTGACTCTGGGATCCAGACCTCTGTAAAGGCCTGCCTGTCTGCCTTCCAGATCGATCTTCACCGTTACGTAATCTATGTTGATGTTCGTAGGCGCTGCGGTTCCGGATCCGAAGACGGTGATGTCATTGGCTCTGGCCTTTCCGGTGAAGGTTGCGCTGTAAATGCTTATCTGGAGCTTCTCACTGTGCTTTGAGCCGATCATGACAACATCATTGCCCGTGAAGTCGAGCTTCATGGAAACATGTTCAACCATGGTGTCGCAGTTACCGACCATCGATCCGATACCGACCGCCGAAAGCGCGGAACTCTTTATCTCAAGTGCGCAGTTACTTACCAGAGGCTCAATGTCACCGGAGAACGATCCGATGCCGACACCCTGCTTGCCCATGAGCTTGATCGAATACAGACCGCTCCTGATGCTTAAATGTCCGCCCAGGCCGCTTCCGATACCGATACCCTTTGTTGCATTGGTAAATACTTCAACGCGGCCATCCTGGTCGAAGATCATGTCGCCGTGGAACGAATGCATGTCGTTGCCTATTCCGAATGTCTCCTCGCCCGATGCGACTATCGACAGGTTTCCGTCTCCCTCAAACATGAGGCATGATGACGGAGGAAGCTTGATGCCGCACCCTGACAAAGTGTTCTCGCCGCTAAGGAGAATAGTTACTTCGCATTCATCGCCGATATTGACGGCAGCGGCGAAGTTCTCTCCCGAGAAAGAACAATTTTCGAGCGTGATACGGCCCTTGTAACCATTATCGATCTCAAGATTCATCTCCGGATGATCGCCCGGAACGCCTGTAATTATGAAATCCCTGTACGCGACCTGACCGGGAACGATCCTTATCGTCTGGAATCCGTCCTTTGCAAGGCGTGAGATGGATATCCTTTCCTCTCTTCCTGCGATATACATCCTGCCGGTGCGTATGCCTTCCCTGCTCTGGCTGCATTTGATGATCTCAGCCTTAATGTCGGGATCGATCTCTTTTCTGATGATCTCCGAAGGCCTTGCCGTGTAATAGCCCTGGACATAGTCGACGCCGAGACCTATTACTGTCTCGATCTCCCTGGATGTCTCAATGCCTTCAGCCAGTGCCATGATGTTATTGTCATGAGCGAAAGTAACTATATCCTTTACGAGGTGCTGCTTTTGAGGTGAATCCTGGATGTTTGCAAGAAGCGCCCTGTCGATCTTTACGTAATCGGGCATGTATCTCAGAAGATTATTCACGTTGGAATAACCCGTTCCGTAATCATCCAGCGCGGTCTGGAAACCAAGGCTCCGGTACTCATGCTTAAGATCCGCAAGCTCCTCATCACCGATCTCCGACTGCTCGGTAAGTTCGACCACCAGCCTGCCTGCATAAACCTTGGCAGCCTCATAGATCTTCTTCATCTCCTCCTTCTTCAGGCGCTGGCCCGGAAGCGAGTTGATAAAGATCTTGGTATCCGGCTTAAAGTTATCGGAATTTTCGGAAAAATAATTCAGAACATTATTAAAGGTCGCATATTCAACATCGTAAAGCCTTCCGAAGAGCTCGGCATACTTGATCACGAGGAGAGGCTGGATATATGGAGTCGTATCGGCTCTCATCAGTGCCTCATATGCATATATCTCACCGGTATGCACATCAATGATCGGCTGGAAGTGATAGTTGATCCTGTTCTTATCAAGTATCTCATTAACAATCTGGGCTTCCTCGATCTGGGTATTGTCAAAGCCGTCGGCGCCCAGTCTCTGTATGCTCACCTTCTGGCCGTTCTTCCTCGACAGCGAGATACTTACAAGACGTTCGTAATCCGCGCGTGTCTGGGGAGCGCCCTCAGCGATCCCGTAGTAGACCTCGACCTTTCTTGAACCCTTTGGCAGGTTTCCGTTATATGCGTCGATCTTCGAATTGAGTTCCCTGACCCTTTCTTCGATGACGGCATTAGCATCATCTTCTTTATTCAGCACTTCCAAAGCGACCATCTCACCGTTGCCCATGCAGTAGACGCGCCCTCTCGAAAATATCTCGTCAAGGAACCGTCCTACGCTGATAATGGCTTTGTCTCCGGCGCGCCTTCCGTCATCGGAATTGATCTTTGCCAGATTCTTGATATCGATCGCGAGAGCTCCGATCTTTTCTTCCTTTTTAAGCGGACTCGTGTTGATCAGATCTTCAGTCTGCTGAAGGAATCCGTTGTAGTTATAGATACCCGTAAGAGGATCTCTTACAAGACTTGCCTCGAGCTTCTTGTTTATCCTGATAAGCTCATCGCATCTTCTGAAATTTTCGAGACCTCGCATGATGCTGTGCAGCCAGAACCTGTAACTCTTAAGATAGGATCTCGGCTCCGTGTAAGACAGGACGGCATATCCGAACGTCATCTCCTCGAAGTGCAGCGGTGTAAAGAAAAATGCCTCCGGTTTCAGTCTCGGCGAATCAAGTCTCGGTATCAGGATATCCCTGTTAAAGAAGACATCGTCGCTTACCCTGTCACAATGGTATTCCTCCGAACGGCATGCAATGACATGCATCATCTTTCTGGAGAAGAACCTGTCCGTGTCGGTAAGACTTTCAACTGACAGTCTTGATTCCTCTACGGGACCTGACATGTATTTGGCTTTTTCCTGCCAGTTGTCATTAAGGCAGATACTGAAACTCTCGAATTCCCTTACCTGGAAAACATATGAGAATGCCGTTCTGGCAAGCCCGTTAAAATCGTTCTGTATAACAAGGTCCTCATCCAGATGGTTGAAGGATGAGAATACGCTGTTGTGTGATGTATCCGTATCCCAGACCTTGCGGAGTCTCGTGTAGATCTCCGTATCGAGCTCGTCACAGCCGCACGACCTTCCCTTGAAGAACTCACCCGCCTCCGTGAACGGCTCAGGTTTTCTTCCTTCCATGAAATCGAAAAGCTCTTCGAGCGCGTGTTCGCCCATGGCCTTCGCGGGAAGCTTTACCGATGTGACCGGCGAAGGCGAGAACCTTCCTTCATTAGTGGAGTCGTAGCCTATGATCGCAATGTCCTCAGGGATCCTGAGTCCTCCCGCTTCCAGCGACTTTGCAAGACCTATGGCCATGCAGTCATTGGCACATGCAATCGCCTGCGGAAGCTTTCCGCCTTTCTTTATAAGGCGCTCGCCGAGATTCTCTCCGCTCGTATACCAGAAATCGCCGTAAAATACCCTGTCTCTTCCTACCGGCAGGTCGTGCTCAGTCATGGCATCCATGAATGCCTGAAGCCTCAGCTTGGAGTAATGATGCCAGGCCTTTCCGGTGAGATACGCAATATCCGTGTAGCCGTGCACCTCGATAAGATGGTTGATGCTCTGTTTTACTGCCTCATAGTGATTCGGGAAGACCGACGGGTAGTATTTGCTCTCTTTATCAATGAAAAGGACCGGACACTTGCAGCGTTCGTGGATTATCTCCTCGATGCTGTCGGCAAGTCCGGGTGACTGGAGTGTATCCGCCATGACGGCGACCGCGTCAAATGTCTCATATGGCACGAGCGAGAAGATCGATGTCTCACCGACTTCCCTGCCCCTGTTATTCTGATACTTGAGATAGCTCGAAAAGATCAATACATCGGCATCGTGCTCAAAGGCTTTTCCTGTAAAACCCTCAACAAACTGAGCCTGATAAAACTCATCAGCCTGGCCCAGTAATAGAGCTATTCTTTTGCGGTTAGCCATAAATGATCCCTAAAGTTAAGCAACAACCAATTCTTAAATATCTAGAAAAGTTTACATATTAAGTCTAATACAGCACTGCCCATAAAAGCAATAAAAGCGCAGGCTATTATTACGTAATCAGCAGAAAATTTACAGACTGTCTATATAATGACAGACCCTTTGAAAAGCGTTTATGCGAGGACTCTGTCGACAGGTGCGTAGCCTGCTGTCTTCCTGAACTTGACGTTGCTCTCGAAGCTCTCCAGGCAATCAGAAGGATCGATTCTCTCAAAGTTAAGCGTTGCGAGAGCGTCTCTCTTGATCTTAGCCGAGCAGACCGTTACTTCCTCATCGTTGCCCGTTGCAGGATTCAAAACCTTATCGACAGCGTGGATGATAACTGTCTGAACAGGAAGCAGCGCGAATGTGTCTCTTGCGACTCTGAGCATCGTGCTCGATACATAGTCCTGAACGAGTTCATAGTATGCCGTCTTGCTGAAATCCTTCATGACTATCTCGCCGTTTGCCTTCATGTCAGGATACTGTGTCGGAATGATGGCGTCAGACTTAACCTGGAATTCGATCTCAAGCATCTTCGGATCGTCAGTTCCAACTTCAAATCCGCTGCCGTACTCGAGAAGATCGTCAAAAGGACCGACCTCTGCAATAACCTTGAAATATGCATCGATATCGCCCGAAAGAACGCTCTGAGCGAAAGGCTGAAGTTCCTTATACTGGCCGACCGCACCGTTAGCGACAGCCTCCCAGTCGATATAGCCGTCAGACTGCTTATGAACAGACTTCAAAGCTTCGATGCCTGCTGCGAATTCCTCGACCTGTGCCTTTGATTTAGCGATGAGTTCTTCATTTACTGCAGGTGCAGCAGGAGCAGCCTTTGCCGCCTTAGCGGGTGCTGCCTTGCCGGATGCGGCCTTGGACTCTGCAGCACCTTTGCCTGCTGCCTTCTTGCCCTTGGCGTCATCCTTTTTGCCCGTCAGGGCACCGACGACGTTTTTAACATTGGTATTCTTAGTGTAGTAGATTCCTGTTCCCGGGATGCCGACAGTGGTCCTTGCCTGGCCCTTCAGATTGACTGACTGTCTGAATCCGCTCTTTCCGAACGACACACTAGGTCCGGATTTGCTTAAATTGAGCTTCAAGCCCTTGCCCAAAGAGATAGATTTGCGGAAATTAAGTCCCATATGTCATGCCTCCGGTGGAAAAATATTAAAGTTATTTTACCACAAGAAAGACGTGATTACTTTAAAAGATAAGGAATCTTACCCCTGCTCATTCCTGTAAAGTTTTATTCTGTTGTCCATTATGCTTACAACATCAGCCAAACTCTTCTGACCGGAATAATAAGCCTGGATCTCTTCCTTGGAAATTATAAGAACCTGACCGTCGACGCGGTATATCCCGGTCGATTTATTTAACATATCGATATATGCGTCTATAGCCGAATCATCTATTTCTTCTGTATAGACCGCATCACCTCTTTGGACCCATTCCGCCAACGTCTTTTCATCCGCACTCTTATATTTTGCTACGATGTTATTGAAATTAACCACGGCTTCTTTGCCCAATTCCGTAAGCACTTCAAGATTTATAGAGGAAAAATAAGATTCTATGCTTTGGATCTCCGGCGAGGTGAGCAGCTTAACAAACTCCCACGCACCTTCCTTGTTTTTTGACTGTGAACAGATTGCCGCAGACGATTTAACGTCGATCATTACTCCGTGATCACCATCCATAGAGGGGTATCCATACAGGTCAAGATTCTGAGAATAAACGGACGAGATATAGTGGCTTATACAGTCGACCTGGGGATTTTCGATCTTAAAATCCGGCCATATAAAATTATCATCATCCCAATCAGCAAGGCATCTGTTTGGAACATATTCTTTGCAATATTCAGCAAGCGCTTCATATTCAGGACAATTCAGATTCCATTCCCCGTCAGAATAGAAACTGCCTGACATTGAAGTAAACAAAAGCGAATAATAGCTGCTTCTATCCATATCATATGCCAGTTTGTCTGCTCCGTTATTTGCCTCGGATACGACATCAATATATTCGTCAAATGAATATCCGACAGAGTTAGATGGCGCATATTTGCTTGGGGCCGACAGTCCCAGTGTTCCGTATTTAAGCGGCATTTGATAAAGTTTTCCATCCGTATTGGCCAGTTCAATTATTGAATTTATATATTCATCACGATTAAACTGATCATCTGATTTGATAAAATCATTCAAATCACAAAGATACTTGCTGTCATTGAGTTCCTGGATATCAAATGCGTTAACTATAACATCCGGTCCGCTGCCATCAAGAATATCCCTCATCAGGACAGTTGCCTCTTCCTGGCGGGCTTTTTCCATGGTATCTGCGTCTTCAAAATAATTCAGTTTGTAATCATATAATCTGGCAGAAGCAAAATATTTATCACTTGTTGTATTGAAGGTGTAAATTGCCTCTCCTACCGTCTGCGAAAATACATAATCGCCAAACAATCCCACCGTCAGTTTTATCTTTCCGGCATTAGGATTCTTCTCGGCTTTTGAAAGTTTATATGCTATTACGCCTTCTTTGGGATTTATATAATGAGTATTTACCAGTAACAGGTCACCTTCCGAAGCGCTTAACACCGACATCGCAGTCAACTCATTTAGCTTAGAGTTAAAACACTCTGAAGGAATGATCATATCAAATACCTTAGTCTCACTGTTATATTTGGAGATCCCGGAATTATTAATTGAATAATACACGCCATCATCAGCCATTCCTGAACTGTATGAATTGCTTATATCATAATTGAAGGTTTCATACGTAACCGTATCTGCGCCAAGTTCCACCTCTTTTCTGCTGTCCTGTCCATTAGAACAACTGAACCGGACGGTTCCGTTCTGATCGCTGTATGCATCCCACATCAAGCAGTCTTCACCGAAAAGATTTGAGAACGGATCTGTTCTGAAATTTCCGTCTTTATCGAAAAGCAAAACTGAACCATACTCGTCCACCAGCATAAAGACATCTTCTTTTACAAGTATGATCTTGTTTGAATATACAGACCGCATCTCCCGCATGCATTCAGATGTATATTCTATATTTTCGATGATATTCCCGCTCTCAATATCTATTATCGAGAGCACATCTTTTGGGGTCCCGGTGTCCGCTTCAGACAGGGTATACAGTTTGTTCCCCAGGAAAGCTGAAGAAACAATGCTCACATAAGGATCCACACTATCCCTTAATAACTTCTGAACACTAATCGTTTTAATCTGTTTTCCGGAATCGTCAAACACACACAAGTCTGCTCCATAACATAACGAATAATCGAAATCTTCTGCAAGCATCTCCTCTTCAGTAGGGGAAATAGAATAGCAGCAAAAAACTCTTATCTGTTCACTGTCGTAATCAATGCTTTCTTCAAACACGTTAACATCTTTGTTATCAGGAAAAAGCTCCATCGTTATTCTCTCCGAATCATACCAGAGAGAATCTGAAGATATCGTATCCCCTTTAGGAGTCCCCTTATCGCATGAACAAACATAAGAACAACTGATAGCAGCCAACAATATTATGCTGATTATCCGCGTGTGTTTCATTCCAATAACTCCTCTATTCATTAACGTGATAAACGTTTATTTCGTTTCATATTCACCGGTTATGGCATTCAAGTGCAATACAAACTCTTTGGTCTTTCCGTCATCATTCTGAATTACATAAAATGCCCAGTGTGGCTCAATAGTCTGATCTGCAAACTTCTCGGAAAACCCGTGCATAACATATAATTTCGCCTTAGTGATCTGATAACTGGTTGATTCTCCTCCCCTGCCTGATAAATACTCAGCGACACTTTCAGCCATCTCATCGAAGGAGCGAAGTTTTTCTGTAACCTCATTCAATTTGAATTGGCATATCTGCATTCTGGGGTCGATTACTTGGATGCCATCTTCATTGTATATGATTACAATTCCGGCATTGCTTGATGAATGAAACCAGTCAGGCCAGAAAACACTTTCCTGAAATGCAACTGACAAATCCTGGCAATTTTGGTTCACCAAGAACATATACGCGTCATCATGTTCAGTCCATCCACCTTCTTTATATTTGCTTCTGTCTATATTGCCATCGTGGTCTGTAACTAGTTCTTCCCTGGCCAATGTCTCATGATCTAAATAATATACTTCTACATCAACATCAGTTGTAATATCCAACCCGTATTTTGCAAACTGTTCTGCTATCCTGGAATAACATTCATCCGGGGTGCCAAATGCGAAAGTATGCGGCACCTGATATGCAGTAAGATTATAGTTATCATATTCAGGATCCAGGTTAACTGATTGAAAATACGGAATCGAATAATCTGTAAAACAGATAGTTTCGACTGGATCTACAGCATATTCATATATCCCATTACTGTCTTTAACAAATAATTCTCCTGTATATTCACTTACATAATAATTTGCGCCATTCAGCAGCTCTATGGCAAATCCCATATAATCTGCATCAGTATTACATGCCGTTCCAGGGTGGAATACAACGTCACGCGGGGAATCAATATTATCTATACTGAATTGACAATTCCCGATCTGGGAATTGAAAGATTCCGGGAATGAATTAACTATTTCATCGTGATGAACAGGAGTTGATTCGTTCTGTGTATCAATTGAAGAAGCTTCACTGGACTGATCCGGTATTCCGGTTTCCACCTGTGAAACCGGGGTTTCTTTTTGGCATGAGATCAGCAATGCTGACATCAGCAAAGATGAAATCACTACTAATAATTTATTGTTATTTCTCATTGATTTTCCTTTATTCATTAACAAGAGGACCATTTATTTAGCTTCATATTCACCGGTTATGGCATTCATGTGCAATATAAACTCTCTGGTCTTTCCGTTATCGTTCTCGATTACATAAAATGCCCAGTGCGGCTCAATAGTCTGATCTGCAAACTTCTCGGAAAACCCGTGCATAACATATAATTTCGCCTTAGTGATCTGATAGCTGGTCGATTCTCCGCCCCTACCCTTTAAATATTCGGCGGCACATTCAGCCATCTCATCAAAGGTGAGCAGCTTTTCTGTGGACTCATCCAGTTTGTATTGGCATATCTGCATTCTGGGTCTGATTACCTGGATGCCATCCTCGTTATAGATAATAATAATTCCGGCATTGCTTGATGAATGGAACCAATCTGGCCAGTACCAGCTTTCCTGAAATGCAACTGACAATCCCTGGCAATTTTGGCTCACCAGGAACATATACGCGTCATCATGTTCATTCCATCCGCCTTCTTTATATTTGCTTCTGTCTATATTGCCATCGTGATCTGTAATATATTCTTCACTGGCCAATGTCTCGTGATCCAGATAGTAAACTTCGACATTAACATCGGTCGTAATATCCAAACCATATTTCGCAAATAGGTCTGAGATTTTGGCATAACATTCCTCAGGCGTTCCAAAATCAAAAGTGTGCGGTGTCTGAAATGCAGTGAGATTATAGTTCTCAGATTCATAATCCAGCCAAACCGAATCAAAATATGGAATCGCATAATATATAAAATCTATAGTTCCAATTGGATCTACAGCATATTTATACATGCCAGACTCTTCTTCAACATATATTTCCCCTGTTGCTTCAAATACGGTGTACTCCTCCCCTTTCATCAACTCTTCAGCTAATCCCAAATAATTTGCATCAGTATTACATGCTGTTCCGGAGTGAAATACCACGTCCCGTGGGGAATCAATACTATCTATACTGAACTGGCAATTCCCGATCTGTGAATTGAAAGATTCCGGGAACGAGTTAACTATTTCATCCTGATGAACAGAAGTTGATTCAGTCTGTGTATCAACAGAAGAAACTTCAGTAGTTTGATCCGGTATTCCGGTTTCAACCTGTGAAACCGGGGTTTCTTTTTGACATGAGATCAGCATTGCTGACATCATCAAAGATGAAATTACTACAAATATTTTTCTGTTATTCCTCATATAATCCCCTTATATAAATGTAATGCCGTTTATTTGGTTTCATATTCACCGGTTATGGCATTCATATGCAGTATAAACTCTTTGGTCTTTCCGTCATCATTCTGAATTACATAAAATGCCCAGTGCGGCTCAATAGCCTGATCTGCAAACTTCTCGGAAAAACCATGCATAACATATAATTTCGCTTTAGTAATCTGATAACTGGTCGATTCACCGCCTCTATCCGATAAATACTCAGCAGCACATTCAGCCATCTCATCAAAGGTGAGCAGCTTTTCTGTGGACTCATCCAGTTTGTATTGGCATATCTGCATTCTGGGATCGATCTCCTGGATGCCATCCTCGTTATAAATAATTAGTATTCCGGCATTGCTTGATGAATGGAACCAGTCAGGCCAGAACCAGCTTTC
>JAFWQC010000109.1 GCA_017509245.1 Clostridiales bacterium
ACTAAGGAATCACTCCCTCAGACAAGGTAATTATATCATCCCAATCAAGAACACTTAGCGTACTTTCAACTCAGTTTTAATGATGCAAAAAGACGTATTTTGAGTTTTTAGTGGCTTTTTAGTGGCTTAAAAAATTGAAAGTCCCTGTTTTAGGGGCTTTCAAGCGTTTGGCGATTACTCGTACTCTACTGTTGCAGTCGAATTGGCAACATTCAGACCACAGGTCTGCACTTAACTACTGATTCAGTAACGTTCGTCAGAACAAGTTCACCGTTCTGGTTATAGACATTGATGGTTAATTCAGCAAGACCGTTTCTCTCATTCCTCTTTACGAGATTGGTGATCTCTGCTTTGCCTGTGAGAATGTCATCTGCGAAGACCGGCTTAAGCCATTCGATCTTTGTGGATTTTCCTGCGAGGAGTTCTTCGCCGAAGAAATCGACTTCAAGATATTTTGCCCATACTGCCATGAATGACATGACACCGGGTGCGATCAGTTTTCCGAAATGTGTAGTCTTGGCATATTCTTCGTCGGTATGAAGAGGGATGTTATCGTAATCCTTGGCAAACGCGATCATCTTATCCTTATCGATGACAGCGGGTGCGAGCTCGGCGTTCATGCCGGTCTTAAGGTCGTCAAAATACATAGGCTGTATAGTCCTGCTTTTCTCTGTTTTTGAGAGTAGTATTGTCTCAGAGTGTTTTTTGCAAACACAACCCGTATATTTTAGCAATTCCACGCCCTTATACAAGTGAAAATACCGTTGACACTTTGATGCCGCCCGTGCTATTTTATGAATGAAAATTTATTCATTCTAAAGGAGAGTTCCATGCCCAAGTCACAGGAACGCTGCCAGGAAATAAGGGAAGAGACCAAGAATCTCATAATAAAGAAATCAATCCTGTACTTTGCAAGGCACGGGTTTGCAGGCACAAAGATCAGCGACCTCTCGAAGAATATCGGAATCGCACAGGGTACGATATATCTTTATTTCGAATCCAAAGAAGACCTTTACGCCGCGATCTTCGAGATATCCGACAAATACACGAGATCCGAGAAGCTTAACAGCTTTGCAAAGCTCCCGATCACTTCGGCAATGAAGATCAAGATGCTCTCGGATTATCTCATCAAGAGCCTTAAGAGCGATGAGATGTTCCCGGCAAGCATTGCGCTTTATACGCAAAGGCTCCTTGAAGGCGAGCAGGATCAGAGCTTCTATAAGACGCTGGAAAAGATCATCAGAGAAGGCCAAAAGGAGGGCAGTGTGGTTGCAGGCAATGCGAAAAAGCTGTCTGAACTTTACTGGGGCGTCGTATATCTTTATGCGGTAAAGACTCTTTACACAACAGACTTTGCAATGATCAAGTCAGAAGACCTCTCAAGGATCCTTCTGGAGGACAAGAAATGATCGCGATCATAACGGGTGCAACAGGAGATATAGGAGAGGAGTTCGTTAAGAGTCTGATAGGTGAAGTTGACCTTATCTGGGCTGTCGGAAGAAGCGAAAACAAGCTTGCTGCTCTCCACGGAAAATACGGTGATAAGATAGTTCCGGTCATCTGCAATCTGTCAGATAAGGATTCGATAATTAAGCTGTGCCAAAAGATAGAAGATGAGAAGCCTGATATCAAGTATCTGGTGAACAATGCAGGCGTTGCGAGGATGGCTCCGGTCACGGATTTTTCGATCGAAGAATTAAGCAGCATGCTCGAGATAAATGACACTGCAGCAACACTGCTTTGCAGGGCAGCTCTTCCATATATGGCAGAGGGTTCCAATATCATTAATATCGCTTTCGCATCGGCATTCCAGCCGAATCCTTATATCGCAGTTTATTCGGCAAGCAAGGCGTATCTGCTCTCGTTTACAAGAAGTCTTAATGTTGAGAACAAGGGAATCAACTGCATTGCCGTCTGCCCGGGCTGGGTGGATACTAAGATGCTTCCGTCGAAAACAAAGAGCGGCAAGGACATCAAATATCCTGGCATGGTATCGGCAGATGTTGTAGTAAAAACAGCGCTCAAAGATCTGCGCAAAGGCAAGGACGTGTCAGTTTGTTCACCGTACTACAGATACACGAGATTTTTAAGCAAAGTCATTCCTCATAAGACAATGATGAAGATGTGGATGAGGGCTATTGAGGATTACGTAGCATGAGTAAAAGGAAAGAATGGATTCTTCTGATCACGGGATTTGCCGGCGCTCTGCTCGGAACGTTTGGCGTGCTCATGTTCAACACTCATGTTCTCTCTGCGCTTCCAACCATACTTCGGATTATTCTGTATGTCGTTGGATATTGGATCATTGCGGTCGTTCCGCTGATACTGATGTATGCGAACAAAGAGAAGATGAGAGATTATTTCGCAGGCAAAGAAAAGCTTTTATGGCAGATCCTCATTGGTTTAGGAATAGGTCTGGGAATGTCATTTTTACTGACACTTATCCCGCATCTTGCAGGCTTCGGAAACTTTGTAGATAACGGAACAAGACACGATAAGTTCATTGAGTTCGCTATCGAGTTTATCTATTTTGTTTTCTCCGTCTCTTTTGTCGAAGAATTCGTGTTCAGAGGATTCATCTTCAGAAGACTTAAGAACATCACCGGAAATAACGTCATATCCCTGATCGTCTCATCAGTCCTCTTCGGATTCTTACACGTTTTCCATGGCAACATTATTCAGGTGGTAATAACAACACTTCTCGGAGCTTTCTGGTGCTTCTGTAGACTGAAGATAAAGAATTGTTCTCTGCTCTCAGTTATCATTGCACACGGTATCTACGATTTCATGATAGGGGTGTGGGCATCAATCCTGTTGAAACCTTAAAACTCGGTGAGGCAGCTGTCAGATAGGGCTGATCAGCATGACGAATCTGCGCATTTATCAAATCTTTGAAAATTCATGTCATGGACTGATATTATAGTATTAATAATCCAATGCTATAGGAGGCGCCGACATGAAGAGCCTTGAAGACTATATAACGATTATCCACGACTTCCCGGAGAAAGGCGTTATCTATAGAGACATAACATCGGTTATTGAGGATTCTGACGGTTTCAGACTGGCTATAGCGGAACTTTTGAAGCTTCTGGATGGTGTCGAATTCGACAAGATCGTAAGCCTCGAATCGCGCGGTTTTATCTTCGGCGCTCCGATTGCGTATGAATTAAGAAAACCCATGGTCCTTGTCCGAAAAGCCGGCAAGCTTCCACGCGAGACCATAGCACAGACATATGATCTTGAGTATGGCAGTGCAACGGTCGAGATTCATAAGAGTTCGATCAATCCCGGAGATAAGGTTATCCTTATCGACGACCTTATCGCTACAGGAGGAACACTTCAGGCTGCGGCCAATTTGGTTACGAAATTGGGAGGAGAGGTCATCAAGGCTGTTGCACTTGTCGAGCTCCGCGGATTTAATGCCCGAAGCCGCCTCGATTTCGATATTGATACTGTATTTTCCTACGACGGTAAATAACTTACGATATAAAGAAGCTCCTGACTTATCAGAAGCTTCCTTAGTTTTCAAGGATAATTGCGATTATATGTTGTTATGATACCATTCCATGTAATCCATCAATTCATTCTGTTTCAGCAACTTATATCGCGGACATCCGTCGAAATTATGATTACCCCAGGACAAATGAACAACATAGAAGATATTGCCATCCGAAAACAGAACATCATCCTGTCGATCAGATTTGGCAACTGCTACCAACTTGTCTTTGATCAAGAAAAGATCACTTGATGATCCGATTTCCTTTAACAACTGTTGTCTTAGGGATTCTTTCACGTGATCGTCTTCTATTTGCCACCAACAGAAATCTTCGTATCGCTGATTTAGACTCTCAAACATTTCTCATCACTCGTGCTATATCAATCTTTCAAAATTTTTCGATCTAAGGTTTCCCTCAGATAAGGCAATTATACCATCCCGGTAAAGTACTCTGAGCTAAAAAGAAGCCCCTGAATCACCAGGAGCCTTCTTAGTTTTTGTCTCATTGAAAAGAGTAATATTGTTTGCGAGCGATTTCCGCACAAGCGAAGCGCGGAGGACCTTAACGAGCAAATGATATTACTCGTACTCGATCGTTCCGGTAGGCTTGGGTGTTATGTCGTAGAGTACACGGTTAACGCCCTTGACCTCGCTTACGATACGGCCTTCGATCTTAGCTAAAAGATCATAAGGGATCTGCTCGATGGAAGCTGCAATTGCGTCAGTGGTGTTGACTGCGCGGATGATTACGAGCCATTCGAATGAACGTTCGCCGTTCTTGATGCCTGTGGACTTGAAGTCAGGTACTACAGTGAAGTACTGCCAGACCTTGCCTGCAAGACCTGCGTTAGCAAATTCTTCTCTTAAGATAGCATCGGACTCTCTTACCGCTTCGAGTCTGTCTCTTGTGATCGCACCGGGGCATCTTACGCCAAGACCCGGACCCGGGAACGGCTGACGGTAAACCATATTGTCAGGAAGACCAAGAGCGGAACCGACAACGCGGACCTCGTCCTTGTAGAGATATTTGACGGGCTCAACGAGCTCGAAATCGAGTTCCGGGGGAAGGCCGCCTACGTTGTGGTGAGCCTTGATGCCTTTCTCGCTCTCGAGGATGTCAGGATAGATCGTACCTTGAGCGAGGAATGCGATACCGTCAAGCTTGGAAGCTTCTTCAGCGAAGACCTTGATGAACTCTTCACCGATAATGTGACGCTTGGTCTCAGGATCGCTGACGCCTGCCAAAAGATCAAGGAATCTGTCTGTGGCATCAACATAGATGAGGTTAGCGCCGAGTTCGTCTCTGAAAACCTTGCATACCATCTCGGGTTCGCCTTTTCTTAAAAGTCCGTGGTTAACGTGCACACAAACGAGCTTGTCGCCGATGGCTTTGATGAGGAGGGCAGCGACTACTGAAGAATCAACGCCGCCTGAGAGTGCCAGGAGGACTTTCTTGTCTCCAACCTGCTCTTTGATAGCCTTGATCTGATCAGCGATAAAATCGTCTGCCTGGGCTTTGGTTGTAATTCTTTTAAGGGAATCGGGTCTTACGTCTGCCATTTGTAAAGCCTCCAATGTAAAAAATATTGACTAAAACATTTTACAATATTGTGAAGAAGTTTGGGATTACAAATGTTACAATCAGGCATAACTTTTTAAGGACAGATTGTTTTTATTATTTTATTATAAGGAGATACCTTTAGAATATGCGCAAAACAAAGATCATCTGCACGATAGGACCTTCTTCGGACAACGAAGAGACCCTGTCACAAATGTGCGAAGCCGGAATGAATGTTGCAAGGCTCAACTTTTCGCACGGCACACATGAACAGCATCAGGAGAAGATCGATCTTATCAAGAGAGTAAGGGAGAAGCTCAATCTCCCTATTGCGATCATGCTCGATACCAAGGGACCCGAGTACAGGATCAAGACATTTAAGGACCACAAGGTCGAGCTTAAGGACGGAGCTTCGTTTACGCTGACGACGGATGATGTCGAAGGTGATGAGACAAGAGTTTCTGTTACATATAAGCTTTTGCCCCAGCAGCTCAATCCCGGTGACAGAGTCCTCATAAATAACGGACTTGTTATCCTTGAGGTAAGAGAGATCAACGGCCAGAACGTTAAATGTGATGTAATCGTCGGAGGCACGCTCTCTGACCAGAAGTCGATGAACTTCCCCAATAAGGTCATGCAGGGCGACTTCTTAAGCGAGCAGGACAAGAAGGATCTTCTCTTTGGAATCAAGAATGATATTGATTTTGTTGCTGCTTCTTTCGTATCGCGAAAAGAAGACATGATAGAGATGCGTGAATTCTTAGATGCCAATGGCGGCGAGAATATCGAAGTCATTGCCAAGATCGAGAACAGGGCAGGCGTTGACAACATCGACGAGATCTCCCAGAAATGTGCAGGCATCATGATCGCAAGAGGTGACCTGGGTGTTGAGATCCCGTTCGTTGAGGTCCCCAGTGTCCAGAAACAGCTCATCAAGCGCTGCAGGCTTCTGGGGCGCCGCGTCATAACGGCCACGGAGATGCTCGAGTCCATGATCAACAACCCGAGACCGACCAGAGCTGAGATCTCTGACGTCGCAAATGCAGTATATGACGGTTCTTCGGCGATCATGCTCTCCGGAGAGTCCGCTGCGGGCAAGTATCCTGTAGAGGCTGTAAAGACAATGTCCCAGGTTGCAGAATATACCGAGAATCACATCAATTACAGGGACCGTTTCTTCAAGCAGGAATTCAAGATCAGAAATAACCTTGACGCTATTTCCCACGCCACATGCCAGATGGCGATCGACGTTGGCGCGAAGGCCATCGTAGTTCACTCAAGAAGCGGCGTTACGGCAAGGATGGTATCCCGTTTCAGATGCCCGATCGACATTATCGGAATGACGACATCCGAGAGGATCTGGAGAAGACTGAATCTGTCATGGGGCGTTATCCCGATCCTTAATGAGGAGTTCACTTCCACGGACGTAATGTTCTATCACGGATTCAATGTCGCCAAGGATGTCCTTGACCTTGAGGCGGGTGATAATGTCGTAATGACAGGCGGCCTCATCAACGGCAAGGCCGGCAATACGAATACGATAAAGGTTGAGACAGTCGTCTGATCAGGAAATATAGATAAACATCAATGTAAGCACTCGGCAACAAGCCACCGGGTGCTTATTTCATCTTTATATGTCGACGTTACGGTGTTGTCGTAAACGACCTTATATCTGTCGGATGCGGCATAGATATCGTCAGCAAACCATTCATCCGTTGTTCCGGGCAGGAGATCGAGGACGATGGCGTCACATCCGTATTTCTCAACGAACTCATCCATGTCCTCAATGTTGTCTATCATCATCTGGCCTGAGATGTAATCGGTGCCGGAGAAGCTGGCCATATAAAGGTCTGATCGGTTGTCGATATGAACCGGGATCCCGTAGAATGCAAGCCAGGTGCCTGTATTGAAGGAATTGTAGATCCTGCCGTAACCGTTCTGCTTCACGCAGGAGATAACTCCTTCATCGTATGCTGCGATGGCACTTGAGTCGGACATCGTATTCGTGGGAATATAATTCACGATGGAAAAGATGGTTGTAAACCCGAAGAACAGCACGCAGAATCCAGATAGGATGTAGAAAGAAATGTTGCTGAACTTGACCGTCTCTTTATTAATATGAAAAATATTATCGTTTATCCATATAACAAGGCTCTGAAGCTCTTCCGTGCACAATGCAAGGATGAAGAGGGCGGTAAAGTTCATGAACCTGCAGTATTTGCAGGAGATTATTATGAACATGCAGAATATGCAGAGCCTGGTGATCGCGTCCTTGTCAAACTTCTTAACGCGTCCGTCAACAATAAAAGCTACGATTATGAGGAGCAGAAGTGCGATCTCCCAGACAGAGAAGGTCTTGGGTGCCCATTCAATATTATATTTCCAGACATCCTTGCCGTCGGACTGTACCAGGGCATAAGCCCAGACCTTTATGCCCAGAGGGTTCAGGAGTGAGCAGACAAAGGCTCCTGCGGCTGTTGCCAGATCGATGAGTGCAGTCTTAAACTGCCTGAAGATGAGTTCGATCACGACGAAGACCGCGTAGACCGCGAAAAGGAGCGGGACCATTCCGCCGTGGACCCAGGCAAGGGCAAAGACCGCCCCGCAGAAGAAGAGAGACTTGAACAGCTGGCTCTTCCTCGTGGAGAGCATCACATAGATAACGAGAAGGAAAGCAAGCTCCGAGAAAAGGTGGGGCCTTGCGTTGTAGTTCGGGAAGGTAAAGAGCCTTGCTATTGCTGCAGATGCAACAATTACCAGGGGGTGGACCGTGTCCTTGTACTTTTTAAAGGCTATTCCCGCAATTGTATAGTTGAAAGCAGCCGTAACGCCGATAACTCCGGCAAGTCCGAGAAGCTTATAAGCTATGCCGACTATGTAATACCAGCCTATCTCGTGAGGCCACCAGTTGAGCCCTTCGTGCCAGCTGTATATCTCAACAGGGACGAACCTTCCGCTTGCAAGGCAGTCCAGACCGATCTTTATCTGTATGGCCGCGTCGCCCACATAATTACCGATCATGTCGGTGTAGAAGAACGGACAGTACAAAAGTACTAGGGCGCTGATCAGGAAGATCGTTTTTGCGTCCGGTTTTTTACCGAGTCTGTAGTTTAAAGCTTTCTCGTGTTTCATGCCCGCTCCAAAACTTAAGGAAATCTTAACTAAAATTATACTATAATAGATTCGCATAAAAGATATACTTAGTGGGAAGGCGGTAAAATAAGCCTTGATGCCGTTTTGATGCCGATTTGCCACAAAATATACATAAAAAAAAGTGAATATAGGGTATGCAAATAGTATAATCCCTCTGAGGTGCAGGGGACGTAAGTATTAACATGGATAACAGGAATAACACAGATCAACTTGACAACAAAGGCGAGGTCATCGGCGTAAGGCCGGGATCCGAAGCCATTCAGACAGGCAAAAAGGAAGAGACAAAACCGGTCAGGCATGAAAGAGGGCTTGTACAGGTCCGTTCTGCTGAAGAGGCCGAAGAGGCTCTTATCAACAGACCCAAGCCGAAGAATGTAACTCCTCTCGCGATGCAGAAGCTTACTCCGAAGGATATCCCGGTTTTCGAGGACACACCCGAGAGAAGAGAAAAGCTCCAGTTCCGCAAGAAGAGCCATTTCAAGAGAAAGCTCCGCGACTGGGGAATCTTTACCGGATATCTTACTCCCAGCTTCGTAGGAGTACTCGTATTCTTCTTTCTGCCATTGATATTGCTCCTTAAGACTTCATTCCAGAAGTCTCCCACGAATGCAGATTTCGTCGGATTCCGTAACTATGAGAGAGTCTTGACCAATGAAGCATTTATCTCAGCTTCGAAGAACACGCTTACATTTGCTTTGATATCAGTGCCTCTGGCGGTTATCCTTGCATTGCTCATCGCACTGCTCCTTAATACAGGACTTCCGGGAAAGAGTTTATTCAGAAGCTTTCTTCTGAACCCGATGATGGTTCCTGTTGCTTCCGTCGTTCTTATATGGCAGGTATTCTTCAGCTATAACGGCGTTGTTAACGGCATTGCAGCCAAGATTTTCGATTCTCCGGAGAAGATAGACTGGCTTAAGTCGTCTTATGCCCAGATCGTCATAATGTTGCTGTTCCTATGGAAAAACCTGGGTTACAACATGGTCCTGTTCCTTGCAGCGCTCAACAGCATCCCTCATGAGATCCTTGAGTCTGCGGCAATGGACGGCGCAGGTCCCGTAAAGAGATTCTTCTCCATAAAACTTCACTATCTGTCGCCGACTATCTTCTTTGTCGGAATCATGTCACTTATCAACTCATTTAAGATATTCAGAGAGGTATATCTCTTAACGGGTGACTATCCGTTCGATAACCTCTATATGCTTCAGCACTTTATGAATAACTCATTCACGCATCTGGACTACAGTAAGCTTTCTGCCGGTGCGATAGTAATGTGTATCGTAATGATAATAATCGTCGGTGGTCTGTTCTTCGCAGAATCCAAGTTCGACTCGGATGTGGAGGAATAAGATGGACGAATTAAAGCGCATCGAGAGAAGAAAGCAGGCTACACTTGCCCGCCGTCATATATATACAGAGACTAAGAAGCCCGAGACATTCATCACTTCGCTGTCCGAAGAAGCCAGAGAGGCTTTTTTCGCGAGCGAGAAGAAAAGGATCGAGCTTAACTTAAGAAAACGCAAGATCACTAAGGGAATCATCACAGGTCTGGGAGTTTTTGCAGCAGTTCTCATCTCTGCACTGGCACTCGTGCCGATCTTCTTTACATTCCTTAATTCCTTTATGTCTTCTGAAGAGATCGTTTCCAACTACAATGTAGTCTTCCAGAGTATGTCAGGACACGCTACACAGGGTGCCACCTACATGTCCAGAATGCCTATCTTGAAGCTCATTCCGGAAGAAGTCACGATCAACCAGTACACGACATTGCTGTTCATGAACCCTGAATACCTTTTCAAGTACTGGAATTCCATCATACTGACACTCCCAATCGTCGGAGGTCAGATGGTCGTAGCCTGTCTTGCGTCTTATTCATTCGCAAGATACAGAAGGAAGAGAAGAGAGATCTTATTCTTCTCATACATTATCCTCATGCTCATGCCTTTCCAGGTAACGCTCGTTCCGAACTATATGATCGCGGACGCACTGGGCATTCTGGATACGATCTGGGCGATCATACTGCCGGGTGTTTTCTCGACATTCGCGATCTTCCTTCTTACTAAATACATGCGTCAGATCCCGTCCGGATATATCGAAGCGGCAACGCTCGACGGAGCGACGGAATGGCAGATATTTACGAACATCGCACTGCCTTTGTGTAAGAACGCGATCTTCGCTTTGACGATCCTTTTGTTTATCGATTACTGGAACATGGTTGAGCAGCCGCTGGTCCTCCTGACCGATGCGTCAAAACAGCCTTTGTCAGTATTCCTTTCGCAGATAAACGAACCGGAACTCGGAATCGCATTCGCGGCATCTGCGGTCTACATGATCCCGCCGCTTTTGATCTTCTTCTGGGGTGAGGATTATCTCGTCGAAGGTATCTCCAGGTCGGGAATCAAATAATCAAGTTAACAAATCAGAGAGCAAAGCATATATGCTGAATACGGAGGAACAAGAAAATGGCTAAGGGAAGCACAAGAAGAGCAAAGGTTATAAAGGCAATGGTTGCTTTTGTAATAATACTTGCATTGCTTACTTTCTTCTCAAACACTTTGATGAACATGACGATACCCAAGGTTGTGGGTTCTTATGCAACAAGAGGCAATCTCTCATATTCCAATAATTCACAGGGATATGTCAAAGTTGAGAATTCGACTGAAGTAAAGGGCCTGAAAGACAGAGAGGTCGAATCCATAAACGTCGGAGAATATTTTGACGTTGAGCCGGGCGATACGCTCATCACATTAAAGAGCGTAAAAGATTCCGAAGAACTGGAAGATAAGAGAAATACGCTTAAAACTTTAGAGCGTGATGCGGAATATGAGGCCAGAAAAGATACCGGTGCACCGGATTATTCCAACGATTACAATACGATCGATTCTTATAAGATAACTCTTTCCGAAGCCAAGGATACATTGTCGCGGGTTAAGAACAGATCCTCCGTTATTGAGGCAAACAATAAGATAATCGATGAGGAGTCGGCAAAGGCAGTATCACTTGAAGCTTCAGTAAATGCAGCTGCACAGACAGTTGAAGATATTCAGAAGGATATCGATGCCATTGATGCCGCGATCGCTCCTCTGGAGTCACAGATAGAAGTATATAAAGCATTGGGAACCCCCACTCCGACACCTGTTCTTTCTCCTTCGGATCCGAATTATGTAGCTCCTGATCCTTCTTATGTTCCTAATCCTGATGCTGACGGATTGGATAAGAATTCTCCCACATATGAGATGGACAAACTTCTCTTCAAGATCGATCAGTATGAGGCACAGAAGGAAACATTGAAAGCCCAGCTTGAATCCGCCCAGGAGCGTCTTGATGATGCTTCGGCAGAGCTTGCTGTATGCCAGGGAAAGATATCTGATGCTCAAGAAGAGAATAAAGAACTTGAAGCTCTTCCTTCCGAGGCAGAAGCTCAAAATGCAGTTAATACTGCACAGACCAATCTGAACCAGGCCCAGAAGCGATTAAGTGATCAGAAGAAGGCAGACAGTGTTACAGCTGATGAGGCGAAAGATGCGATAGAAGAACGCGACAAGAAGATCGAGAAACTCAAGAAAGAGATCAAAGATCTTGAGGAAGCTGCCAAGATCACTGAGATCAAGGCTCCTGTAGGAGGCCAAGTATACAGAATAAATGTTCAGAAAGGCGATATCCTGACGGAAAAGACTGTTGTCTGCACCATCATTCCTAAGGAAGGCAGGATCTGCACTGTTGAATTCTCCTTCGATGCAAATGTTGCAAGCGGCATCTGGCAGGGTATGGACCTGGAGGTTACTAGCGGTTATTCTGAAAAATGTACTGTAACAAGTGTCAGACCTGATCCTAATAACCCGAGAGGAAAAAGGCTTGTTAAGTGCATGATCGACGGTGAAAACTATCCGGACGAGCCGATAACCGTCAATGCGGGCAAAGGCAACGATATGTACAAGTGTGTTGTACGAAGCAGTGCCGTAAGTGAAGATACAAACGGAAGCTTTGTTTACATGATCATTAATTCGACCACACCTTTGGGCGACAAGTATGTTGTTAAGAGAGTTGATGTGAGGGTCCTTGCTACGGATGGTGCCGTATCGGCGATTGAAGCTCTGAACAGTGAGGACAACCTTGACAAGTACGATGTAATGATAGTCATAAGAGCCGAGAAACCTTTGGAAGACGGTCAGAGAGTAAGACTTGAAGACTTTTCTGCAAAGTAATCCGGATTTCTGTTGAAGGGTAATCGATAATGCGTTTATTAGATAAAACAAAACAACTCTGGAACACAGAGAAGGGAAATGCCAAGAGGAACTTTTTAAAGCTCATACTGGCTGCCCCGTTCTGGATACTGCTCGCTGCTGTTATCCTGCTGTCTTTCGGAATTGGAAGAGCAGTGTTCCTGATAGGTTCCAGACCTGATTATCAGGTAGCCAGACTGTGGCAGGGAAAAAGTGAGACCGGCTACAGGCACATGTGCGTATACGCCAGAGGTGTCAGAGCTGAAGGTGAGAAATCCCCGCTGACATATCTTCTCGGCGGTCAGTCTATCCACAGGGGAGACATTTCACAGATCAGGGAAAAGCTGCAGAGTGCTGCAGATACCGGTCTTGGAAGTGCTTCTAAGAACAAAAACAAGAGTGATACTCTCCGCGGCTGGGAAGACTGTTATTCCACCACTGTCATGGCAACTGTTACTGAACTTGAGCTTGATGACAAGCTGATCGTACAGGGTGCCTACACAGATGCACAGCTTGTTGCCGTAGGCGGCAATTACCAGGCATTCCATCCTTACAGATATATGTCCGGCGGATTCCTTCCCGAGACACCCGTAGATAAGTTCCATATAGTCATCAACGACGTGCTCGCATGGAAGTTCTATCATTCCTACGATGTTATCGGACGTTATATCTCAATCAATGGCCAGATGTTTACCATCATAGGCGTTGTTGAGGAAAAAGACACCAAGGTGGCTCAGCTTGCAGGCGAACCGGAGCCAAGAGCGTTCATCTATTTTGCAGCGCTCGACACGCTCTACGGATCATCTGATATGGTTCCGTCCGGCGGAAGTGGAAGCGGAAGTACAGGTGACAGCGATCTTGATTTGGGCGAAGATGACTTTGATTTCTCAGGCCTCGATTCCTTCGACGGTGCAACTGATCCCGTACCTTCATCAGCCGGCGATTACAGCGGCAGTACTGATTTTGCTATCCAGTGCTATGAAGCTCTCATCCCGGAACTCGTAAGGGGTGTTGGCGTAACGGATTTCAAGAATGCATTGCCCTCTTATTCGATCCAGGATCCTGAAGTCTATGTCGTAAATAAGACTGACCGTTACAAGATCAATCGGGTAGTGGATACAATGTTCCCTCTCGGAGAGACGACAGAGGAGCGTTTAGGTTATGAGTTCCCTTACTGGGAGACAGCAGCCCAGCTTACTGAAGAAAGATTATTTTTCGATTATCTGCTGGTTGCTCTGGGCATCTTATTGCTTCTTGTCGGCGGCATCATGATCGCACTGAAGTTACGTGCCAGAAAGGCAGTGGCTCCGGATGAACTTGTTGTCCTGAATGTCGAGGAGATCGAAGGACCCGACGACGAGACACTCATGCTAAAAGCCTGAGTTTTAATATAGAATAATCAGGATTTTTTCCTTATAATTCCCTTTAGGTGAATAAAACCTGAAGGGAATATTTTTAATGCATAAGATATCTAGTAAGCTCATTTGCCTTATAATGACGGCGGCTCTGTTGATTGCTCTCACAGGGTGTCTGGGCACGGATTATTCCCTTGAATCCACGGAAAAGAGCGCCAGGACCTCCAAGACGTCCGAGACCACGAGTCCCTACGTCCGCATGGAGTTTGACACTGCGAAATATCCTTACTATTCGATGCTTTCGGAGACTGAGAAAAACGCTTATTCACTTATCTATGAAGAACTCAATAAAGGCAGCCGGAAGTTCAGCTGCCGCGTGGATGTCACGGCTGACCAGCTCTCAAAGGCTATCGATTCAGTACTGAACGATCATCCGGAATTGTTCTGGCTTGATAATAACTACGGTTATACTTACGACCCCTCAGGCGGGAATATCAGGGAACTTTCCTTTACGTTTTTTGATTTTGCCGACACGCCCGAAAAGCTTGAGGCCGCGCGAGCGGAATTTTCGAGAGCGGCAGATACAATAACTGCAAAGGCGCTGACGTATAATTCGATCACCGATAGGGAACTCTATATCCACGACTATATCTGCCAGAACACGGAATACGATGCGGACGCACCATATAATCAGAGTGCATATTCCGTTCTCGTTACGCATAAATCAGTATGTGCGGGCTATGCAAGATGCTTCCAGTATCTGATGCAGAAGACCGGCGCCACATGCTACTACGTTACAGGCAGGACTGAAGGCACAAGCGGAGGGGTCGTCGGCGGCAGCAACAGCGACGGCAGCCATTCCTGGAACATGCTCCTGATAAACGGCGTCTACTGCAACGTTGACTGCCTTTGGGACGATACGGCGAGCGACACTTACGGAAGCGCCATCTATCCGTTCTTTAACCTTCCTGACAGCGAGATGGTAAACCACGTAAGGATAGAGATGGCGGTAAATCTCCCCTCTTGCAGTTCTGACGAATACAGGTATTCCAAGCAGTTCGGGCCGACTATCGAAGCAAGCAGCATTATTTTCGCTGATGCGTAAAGAGCATTCTGCGGACCTGATCGCCCCCATTGTCAGACACTATTTCTCTATTGTGCTTAAAAATTTTCTCCTGTTTCCAACATTACAACCTAACGGAGTATTATTTATAGGCGCGCAGTTTTAGCGTATAATTAGCAAATTAGTGTATTAAAAGACTAGTCTTAGGAGATGAGAAAATGAAAGAACTTATGCTTGGAAACAAGGCTATCGCCAGAGGTCTTTATGAGGCCGGCGTAGCAGTTGCAAGTTCGTACCCCGGCACACCCAGTACAGAGACAACTGAAGAAGCCGCTAAGTACGACGAGATCTACTGTGAGTGGGCACCTAACGAGAAGGTCGCTATGGAGACCGCTTTCGGTGCGAGCAGAGCAGGCAGGAGATCCTATTGCGCAATGAAGCACGTAGGACTTAACGTCGCAGCAGACCCGCTCTTTACCATGAGCTACACCGGTGTCAATGCCGGAATGGTCATTCTCGTTGCAGACGATCCCGGAATGCACTCTTCACAGAATGAGCAGGATTCCAGGCACTATGCCATCGCTGCAAAGATGCCCATGTTAGAGCCCGCTGATTCCCAGGAGGCTAAGGATTTCGTAATCGAGGCTTACGATATTTCCGAGCAGTTTGATACTCCCGTACTTATCAAGATGTGCACGAGAGTTGCTCACTCCCAGTCAGTCGTTGAGACAGGCGAGAGGATCGAAGTTGCTGTTAAGCCTTACGAGAAGGACGCAGCCAAGTATGTAATGGTTCCTGCAAATGCAAAGAGACGTCACCCCATCGTTGAGGAGAGAACAAGAAAGCTCGTAGCATTTGCCGAGGAGTCGTCACTTAACCGTGTTGAAGAAGGTTCTGATACATCAATGGGTATCATCACTTCCTCCACTTCATACCAGTACGTTAAAGAAGTATTCGGTGATAAGTATCCTGTATTGAAGATCGGTCTTATCAACCCGCTTCCTGAGCAGAAGATCAAGGATTTCGCTTCCAAGGTAGATAAGCTCGTAGTTGTTGAAGAGCTTGACCCCATTATCGAGACACACTGCAAGACATTAGGTCTTGAAGTAACAGGCAAGGACATTTTCCCGTTGATCGACGAGTTCTCACAGGGTCTCATCGCTACAAAGCTGGGGCTCCCTGAGAAGCCTGCCTGCAAGCCCATCGAGGGACTTCCCGGAAGACCGCCGGCAATGTGCGCAGGCTGCCCTCACAGAGGAATGTTCTATGTTCTTTCAAAGCTCAAGCTTACGGTCATGGGCGATATCGGATGCTATACATTGGGTGCCACACCTCCGCTCTGCGCTATCGACACAACAGAGTGCATGGGTGCTTCTATAAGCTCCCTCCACGGCTTCAACAAGGCTCTGGGCGCAGATGCCGAGAAGAAGACTGTAGCAGTTATCGGCGATTCAACCTTCATGCATTCAGGCATGACAGGCCTTGCAAATATCGCTTACAACCAGACAAATTCCACTGTCATCATCCTTGATAACTCCATCACAGGTATGACAGGCCACCAACAGAATCCCACGACAGGCTTCAACCTCCGTGGTGATCCGGCAGGTAAGATCGACCTCGAAGCTCTCGTCCGTGCAATGGGCATCAACAGAGTAAGAGTCGTAGATCCTTATAACCTCGCTGAGGCTGAAGCAGCTGTTAAGGAAGAACTCGCAGCAGAAGAGCCTTCCGTAATCATCTCCAGAAGACCCTGCGCTCTCCTTAAGAAGGTTAAGCGCGGTGAGCCTATCCAGGTTAACCCTGACAAGTGCAAGTCCTGCAAGGCATGCATGAAGCTCGGATGCCCTGCGATCTCATTCAAGGACGGACACGCTCACGTTGACACGACACAGTGCTTCGGCTGCAAGGTCTGCAGCGAACTCTGCAAGTTCGGCGCTTTCGAGAATTTGAACGGGGAGGCAATCACATGGTAACAAGCATAATGATAGTAGGCGTAGGCGGACAGGGTTCGCTCCTCGCCAGTAAGTTATTGGGCAGAGCCGCTATGGACAAGGGCTACGACGTAAAGGTCTCCGAGGTTCACGGAATGAGCCAGAGAGGCGGAAGTGTTGTAACTTACGTTAAGTTCGGCGACAAGGTTAATTCCCCCATCATCGACAAGGGTGAAGCTGATTACATCATCTCTTTCGAGCTCTTGGAAGCTGCAAGATATGTTCAGTTCTTAAAACCCGGCGGACAGATCGTCACAAACTCACAGCAGATCGATCCTATGCCCGTAATCGCAGGCACAGCCGAGTATCCTTCCGAACTCATCTCCAAGATGGAAGCAGCAGGTGCCAAGGTTGACGCCATCGACGCTCTCACGATCGCCGAGCAGGCAGGAAACGCAAAGGCTACGAACATCGTTCTCATGGGCGTTTTCTCCAAGTACATCAAAGAGATCAGCAAGGAAGAGTGGGTAAAGGCTGTCGAGGCTTCTGTTCCTGCAAAGTTCCTTGAACTCAATATGAAGGCCTTCGAAATGGGCCTTGCGGCAGAATAATTCTTGAACGGTGGGCGACTAATGAGCTACTGCAGCAGGTGTTTTGAGAGACATGCCATTATCTTTGTAAGCCGTCATGAGAATGGTGCGGACATTGATGAAGGTTTTTGTCTTAAGTGTGCTTATGAATCAGGAATAAGCAGCTTGGAAAAGCAGTTAGTTGCTTCCGGTATAAATGCCGGGAACGTTGACGAGATGAGTGACAAGATCGAGATCAGCATCCTTGAGAACGGTACCGAACCATCTATGTCCGGTTTTTTCCAGTCGCTCGAAAAAACAGAATACAAACCGTTTGTATCGAACCGTGAAAGTAATACAGAAACGAAGAACAAAATGATTGATCTTGAAGAAGTAAGAAAATTTTTCGAGGGCGACAAATACGCCACCGAAGCAACCGGAATCGTTATCGAGAAGGCTGAGAAGGGCCACAGCGTAGTGAGCCTTGAGCCTGACGGAAGACACCTTAACGCTGTCGGAGGTCTTATGGGCGCAGTCTATTACACAATGGCGGATTTTGCATTTGCCGTTGCGGAGAACTGCATACTCGACTCAGATACGGTTACGGTTACACAAGCAACACAGATGAATTTCTTAAGGGCCTGGCACGGCGGCAAGGTCACTTGCAAAGCCGACATCGTAAAGGACGGAAGGTTTATCTGTCTATACGAGGTCAAAGCCTTTGATACCGAAGGCAAAGAACTCGCACTCATTATCGTCAACGGTTTTAAGACCGCGCGAAAATAAACATCCCGCTTAAGGAGGGACCATTTTATGATTTGGAATGAAGCAAAGGAATGCATGTCCAGAGATGAGATCGAAGCGCTTCAGAGCGCAAGACTCGTCAAGCAGGTAAACCGCGTTTATCACAACGTTGAGTATTACTGCAAAAAGATGCAGGAAGCAGGCCTTGAACCCGGCGACATCAAGGGTATCGAAGACCTTGATAAACTGCCTTATACCACTTACGCAGATCTAAGAGACACATATCCCTTTGGCCTTGCAGCAGCTCCCAGATCAGAACTGGTCCGTGTTCATGCTTCTTCCGGCACAACAGGAAAGCCGAAGATCGCCGTCTACACAAGGCGTGATATTGATATCTGGGCAGAGTGCGTTGCAAGATGCCTTTCTATGGCCGGCATCACAAAGGAAGACGTAATCCAGGTAGGATACGGATACGGCCTCTTCACGGGCGGTCTCGGCGCTCATTACGGTGCTGAATACCTGGGCGCTCTTGTTCTCCCTATGTCCACAGGCAACACACAGAAGCTCATCGACATGATGATCGACTGTGATGTTACATCCATCGCGTGCACCCCTTCCTATCTCCTGCACGTTGCAGAAGACCTTGAGAAGGCAGGCCTTGTAGATAAGATCAAACTCAAGTCCGCTATCTGTGGCGCAGAGCCCTGGACAGACGAGATGCGTGACCAGATGGAGTCAAGACTCCACATCAAGGCATACGATATATACGGTCTCACAGAGATGATGGGTCCCGGCGTTGCTTGCGACTGCGAATACCACAAGGGTCTCCACATCTGGGAAGATCATTTCCTCCCGGAGATCATCGATCCTGCAACACAGAAGCAGCTTCCCAAGGGTTCCGACGGCGAACTTGTCATCACCAACCTTACCAAGGAAGGCATGCCTCTCATCCGTTACAGGACCAAGGACCTCACATCCATTGAATATGACAAGTGCGAGTGCGGACGTACAATGGCAAGGATCCAGCGCTTCAGAGGCAGATCCGACGACATGCTCATCATCCGCGGCGTAAACGTTTTCCCTTCACAGGTAGAGGCAGCTCTCCTTACAGTCGAGGGCACAACACCTCACTACATGCTCGTAGTTGACCGTGTAGACAACACAGATACTCTCGAAGTTCAGGTTGAGGTTGCAGAGAACGCATTTACAGACGAGATCAAATCTTTGGAGAAGCTTTCCAAGGCAGTTCATGATAAGCTCAAGATGGCGATCGGTCTCAATGCAAAGGTCAAGCTCGTCGAGCCCAACGGCCTTGAGCACTTCGACGGCAAGAGCAAGCACGTTACAGACAAGCGTAAGCTTTATCAATAATTATGGGGAGGTAACACTATGTTCGTTAAGCAGATTTCGGTTTTTCTCGAAAACACTGAGGGCAGACTTGATGAGGTCTTGAAGATCCTTGCACAGGGCGGTATCGACCTCCTTTCCGCAAGCCTCGCAGACACAATGGAGTACGGCGTTCTCCGTCTCCTTGCCAAGGATCCCGACAAGGCAAAGCAGATCCTTAAGGAAGCAGGCTTTGCAGCACGTATCGATGAGGTCATCGCTGTTGTTGTTCCTGATGCAGTAGGAAGCCTTGCAAAAGTTGTCGGAATGATCCACGCAGCCGGACTTAACATCAGTTATATCTATGGTCTTTCCATCGACGGCGAGGGTGCTCCCATTGCCATCAAGACCGATGATAATGCCAAGGCAGAAGCTCTCCTCAACGCTGCAGGCGTTAAGACTATGGGCATGGAAGATCTGCAGTAAGATAAGTTAATAATTTATTTTGAAGGAGCTGTCCCGGTGGGGCGGCTCCTTTTGATTCAAAAACTGTGCTGAAAGGACAAGTTTCAAAAGCAGACTATTGAGAATGACATATGCAAGCATTAAACTATTAAATCATTCTATTTTGTAAAGCAAGATGCATACTTTGAAGATTGTCTGAATTATCATCAAGAGGGGGATACTTATGACTATGATGACAAGAAAACCAACGCATCCCGGCACAGTATTCTACGAGGAAGTGATGAAACCGTTAAACCTTTCTGTTACCAAGACGGCTGAGCTACTTGGAGTTAGTAGAAAGACACTATCTAAATTCATTAATGAGAAGTCTCCTTTAAGTGCTGATATGGCTTTGCGTATTAGCATTGCTACAGGTACTTCCGCTGAAAGCTGGATGAGCATGCAGAAGAAGTTGTCGTTATGGATAGCAGAGCAGGATGCACCGTCTAATGTGGTGCCGTTAGCCTTTCAGTAAGGTGAGTTAATTCATTTACAAATATTGATTTATCTCATACTGTTTAAGAGCCCAGACACATTATCTGCCGATATGGTTACTCTGGACGAATAAATGTTGTTTATTATTCAATTCTACTTTTTTCTTATCATCATAACTCCCATAATACAAATGGGGATTACCTTAAGAAACTCTATATATGGTTGTTATTTTAATTTTGCACAGCACCAGAAAATATTTTCTAAGCTCTAAAACTGTCCCATTAATCGAACACTAATCCATTGCTTACACTAAATCATCAGTCTATAATATACAAAAAGGAAGGACAAAATTATGGACAAAAAAGAAGGTATACATATTTATATAAACATTAATAATCTTAATAGTGTTTTGCTTGATGAAGAATCTGGAACTGGACGTGTAGAACATACATTACACGCAATGAATCTTTTCTTTTCTTCTGTAGAACAATATGGCAAGCAATTGTCGAGAAATCTTGTTGTTGAAAAAATAACGGGGTCTCGATTACATCTTTATACTGCAGATGATGTTACTGCTTCTTATGAAGAATTAATTAAGTTATCTGCCTTTTCTTTTAATTTAATAAATTATATTAATGCTGAAATACCTAAGTATAAAACACTAAAAAAATTTCATATTAGTATAGGCGCTGCATATGGTCATTTCTATGTATTCGAGTTTAATATCGAAGATTATTCAGAGATTACTTCAATTGGATATGTAGCAAATCTTGCTGCTAAGATACAAAGTCGATGCGACAATAATGAGCTTTGTATTTCTCAAACACTATACGATTTATTGTCAAGAGAAAAGCAGTTAAAATTCAAAATGATACCAGATTCCAAGTTAAGAAAGTATAATCAAAGCTGTTATTATGCGATAAGACTTTCAGAGGTTTCATCTGCTGTTTTGTTTTCTAATGCAATTAAAGAATCAATTAGTGATCGAGCAAACAGCATAAATTTAGGTGATATTGAGTTTTCAGATGTAAGGAAAAAACTGGATTATAGCAACTTAAGTACAAAACAGTGTAAACGATTAGAAGGGATTCCTGTTTTCGCTGATGTTCGAGGCTTTACCGAAAAGTTTAATGAAGATGATAGCAATCTTGAGGAAATGACATACAGAACTCAAAGTATTTTATCTACTTTGTACGATGTCAGCACTAATTTTGGAGGCGTGCATGTTCAGTTTCAGGGAGATAGAGAGTTATCACTATTTCATAACATTCCTTGTCAGACTGTTGATGGAGTCTACCAAAAAGAACAAACCTGTTATAAGACTGCTGTTATTGCTTCAATGAGAATGATTGATGCAGTTAAGAAATATTCTGTTCGAATTGGTGTAGGGGAAGACTGCGGCAAGCTATTTGCAACCAAAGTTGGCGCACGAGGCGAAAAAGACAATATTTTATTAGGAGAAACAGTAATTAATGCTGATTTATTAGAAGATAAATATGCTGGTGAGAATCAGATTGCTATATCAAGTGATGTTTATGCAAAGCTAAAGGCTGAAGACTCTTTTCTTGCACAACAATTTAATTACTCTGGATCTTGTTACATAACAACAGTTGGATATGAACAGTATGTAGGAATCGTTTCATCCAAAATGCTTGAAGAAAGTAATCGAAGAAATGATTATAACAGTGCTTGGCAAAGTGAGGACACCAATGAATAGATTTGATGTTGAATTCGAGGATTGGCCTAGTTATTATAAATCAGTTTGTGATGACTATGCCGTGGTGAAGAGAATATATCCTTTTTCATACTTATCAAATTATCCTACAACCAAACCAACATGTTTATCAATTGTTGTAGTTGCTGTTGATATCGGACTTATTACTAGTTTAAATGCTACAGAAAATGATTTTCTCGGAAAATATACAAGAAAGATTTATGTAGAAGTCCCGTATAATTATAAAACTCTAGGCTGCAAAATATATGGTGCTAAATGGATAGATCCGAAGCTAATTCCCGAACAACAGATGCATATTTATATGCATGAAATGAGAGAATCATATGGATATGAGTTTTGTGTAGGAACTCCGGAGTCTTTTCAATATTTTCCAAACGTGATTTTGGAAAATATCAGAACAGCTGAAAGGATGCTGATTGCCTACGAAGAACTTATGACAGGTAAAACCCAAACTGTAAATTTGCTTGCTTATTCTCATGGAAAAAAAGGAAGGCTTGAATTTCTGAATAACAAATCAAAATATATACCCAAAGGAGCAAAGTATGCGAAATCCAAACCATAATTCCGTAAAAAAGAAGCAAGACAATAAAACAGTCGCGATACAAACAAATAAAGCTAACGAGATTAGTGATATTCAAAACAGGATTGAGCGCTGTTGGAATATATATAATCTTGTTAACAGTTGGATAGAAAAAACGGATAATAAAGTAAACGTTTCTATTGCTATTTTTACAGCATCATTTGGAGTAATTACATATATTTCTCAAACTATTCAAAGTAATTTTTTTATTGAAACCACTATACAGAACAACTCACTCACACTATATAAGTCAACTTATATAATAAGTGTTATATTCTGGCTAATATCAATAGTGGTTTATTTGTTTACTATTTTCCCCAAAATGGATAGTAATAGCAATGTAAATAAGCAGAAGAAAAAGGATTTCCCCATATTTTTTAAAGACATTGCTCGTATGAAGCTAGACCAATATAGAAAACTTATGCTGTCTTCAACGGACAAACAATTTTTAGAAGAGATAATAGCAGAGACTCACATAAATTCGTCCATTTGCAATAATAAGATGATTTTCTTTAGAGTTGGAGTAATTCTTTCATTGATCTCGTTGATTTTTGCTATAGCCAGTTTATTGATTATTGTTACGTTATAATAATCGATCAAAAGTGTATAGCAAGAATAGTTTGACTATCAAACTATTCTTGCTATAATTAAGGTCGCAATAGTAGAGTCAGGCTCTATTATGCGATCTTTTTAGACAAATAGTTATTTGGAGACTAGTTTAATATGGATGAATTATGGCAAAACAGTATTGACCGTCTTGAGTCCAGAAGGGAAGCTGTCCTTGCGGCAGGCGGCGCTGAGCGTATTGCAAAGCAGCATGCTTCAGGCAAGCTCACTGCACGTGAGAGAATGGAAGCTCTTTTCGATGACGGTACTTTCGTTGAGTTAAACGATCAGATCACTTCAAGATGTTCTGATTTCGGAATGGATAAGAAGAAGCGTCCGGGTGACGGCGTTGTAACAGGTTACGGATATATTCACGGCCGTGTTGCTTTCGCGTCTTCACAGGATTTCACTGTCGGAGGCGGTTCACTTGGTGAAGCCCAGGCAATGAAGATCTGCAAGGCTATGGATAAGGCCATGGAGATGAAGGCTCCTTTTATTTCCATTAACGATTCCGGCGGAGCAAGGATCGAAGAGGGAATTGACTCCCTTACAGGTTACGCTGATATCTTCTATAGAAATACGATCGCTTCAGGCGTTATTCCGCAGATTTCCGTAATCATGGGACCTTGTGCAGGCGGCGCTTGCTATTCTCCTGCGATTACTGACTATATCTTCATGACTGATTACTCCCAGATGTATATCACAGGACCTGCAGTAGTTAAGTCTGTAACAGGTGAGGTCATCTCATCTGCTGATCTGGGCGGAGCTTCAGTTCACAGCTCAACATCAGGCGTTGCTCATTTCGTATATCCTGATGATCTGTCATGCCTTAACGGCGTACGTCAGCTCTTAGGTTATCTCCCTCAGAGCAATGAGGATTTAAGCCTTACAGTTCCCGGAACACCTGTTGATAACAGCGCGGCATTGGCTGATATCGTTCCTGCTGATTCCAAGAAGGCTTATGACGTAAGAAACGTAATCAATTCGATCGTTGATGCAGGGAGCTTCTTTGAAGTTCAGGAAAACTTTGCAAGAAATATCGTAGTAGGTTTCGCACGTCTGGATGGTCAGACGATCGGCGTTATCGCAAACCAGGCTTTATTCATGGCCGGATCTCTTGAGATCAATGCTTCTGATAAGGCTTCCAGATTTATCCGTTTCTGCGACTGCTTCGACATTCCGCTCCTTACACTGGTTGACGTTCCGGCATTCTTACCGGGCTCACAGCAGGAGCATGGCGGCATAATTCGTCACGGCGCGAAGCTCCTTTATGCTTACTCTGAAGCTACAGTTCCGAAGGTCAGCCTCATTATGCGAAAAGCATACGGCGGCGCATACATCGCTATGAACTCCAAGGGTACAGGCGCTGATATCGTTTATGCATGGCCTATCGCTGAGATCGCTGTTATGGGCGGATCAGGTGCTGTAAGCATCATCGGCAAGAAAGCAATTGAAGCTTCGGAAGATCCTGCTGCCAAGAGGGAAGAACTCCTCGCTGAATATAATGAGAAGTTCATGAATCCTTATATTGCAGCTGAGCACGGATATGTTGATGAGGTAATCCTGCCTTCTGAGACAAGATCCAAGATCGCTGAAGCATTCAAGATGCTTGAGACAAAAGACCGCACATTGCCTCTTAAGAAGCACGGCAATATCCCGCTTTAAGGAGGAATCGATCTGTGGATGAATCTTTGATCGTGGCAATGGCAGTAGCGTGCATCGCTGAAGAGAACGGTGTTGACACAAAAAATGTTGTCGTACGTAATTTTCGAGAAGTGCAAAAGAGCAGCCTTGACCAGTTTATCGCCGATAACGGCATTTCTTATCATAAATATCAATTAGGAGAATAAATATGAGCAAGTATCGTATTACAGTTGAAGGTAAGACATATGAGATGGATGTAGAGCTTATAGGAGCAAACGGCGCAGCTGTTCAGCCTGTAGCAAAGGCAGCTCCTGCAGTTGCAGCTCCCAAGGCAGCACCTGCTCCCGTAGCAGCAAAGCCCGCTGAAGTTGGTTCAGGCTCTGTTGTAGCACCTATGCCCGGTACAATCCTTAAGGTTTTGAAGGCAGCAGGTGACGCAGTTAAGGCAGGCGAAGTTGTTCTTATCCTTGAAGCAATGAAGATGGAAAACGAGATCACAGCCCCCGTTGACGGTACTATCGGATCTCTTAGCCTTACCGAAGGTTCTACAGTTGCAGGCGGCGACTTGCTCTTCGATGTTAAGTGAGGTCATTTAATGTCTGAACTTTTTAGTACAAACAAGAAACTTCTTATAACAGATACTATCTTAAGAGACGCGCATCAGAGCCAGGCAGCCACAAGAATGAAGCTTGAAGATATGCTTCCTGCATGCGAGATCCTGGATTCTATCGGTTATTACTCGATCGAGTGCTGGGGCGGAGCTACTTTCGACTCCTGCATGAGATTCCTTAATGAAGATCCGTGGGAAAGACTCAGAATTCTCCGCAAGGCTCTTCCCAATACAAAGCTTCAGATGCTCCTGCGCGGCCAGAACCTTTTGGGTTACCGCCACTATGCAGACGATATGGTTGAGGCTTTCTGCGCTAAGTCTATCGAAAACGGTATCGATATAGTCCGTATTTTCGATGCGCTCAACGATATAAGAAATATGGAAGCATCGATCAAGGCAGTTAAGAAGTACGGCGGCATCGTTGAAGCTGCAATGAGCTACACGACAAGCCCTGTACATAACGAGGATTACTTCGTTGATAAGGCTGTCATCTTAGAGCAGATGGGCGCTGATACGATCTGCATCAAGGATATGGCAAACCTGCTTCTTCCTGCAGATGCATATTCACTCGTTAAGAAACTTAAGGAGAAGGTATCTATTCCGATCCATCTCCATACTCATAACACGACAGGTACAGGCGCAATGGTTTACCTCATGGCTGCCCAGGCAGGTGTTGATATCGTAGACTGCGCATTATCACCTTTCGCAAACGGCACATCACAGCCTGCTACAGAGTCTCTCGTAGCTACTCTCCGCGGCACAGAACGTGACACGGGCCTTGATCTTGTTAAGCTCAATCAGGCTGCAGTTCACTTCAAGGGCGTCGCCGCAAAGATGGAAGCTGCAGGAACGATCAGTTCCAAGGTTCTCCGTGTAGATCCTAATACTCTTTTGTATCAGGTACCTGGCGGAATGCTCTCAAACCTTTTATCTCAGCTTAAGCAGGCTAATGCAGAAGACAGGATGGAAGAGGTATTGCAGGAAGTTCCCCGTGTGCGTGAAGACTTCGGTTTCCCGCCGCTCGTAACTCCTACAAGCCAGATCGTCGGTTCGCAGGCAGTTTTCAATGTCCTCATGGGACGCTATAAGACATTTACAAAAGAATCCAAGGGACTTCTCCGCGGTGAATACGGCCAGCTCCCGGGTGTTGTAAATGAAGAGATCCGCAAAGCCGCAATCGGCTCTGACGAGGTCATCACTTGCCGTCCTGCAGATCTTCTTCAGCCTGAGCTTGATACGATCAAGGAACAGTACAAGGACATCGCCAAGAGTGAAGAGGATGTTCTCTCATGTGCAATGTTCCCTCAGGTCGCTCCCGAATTCATCAAGAAGAGAGACGGACTTGATGCAAAAGAGATCACGGTAGAGTGGGTTAAGTAAATACTGCTTTTGAAGTATATTCTTATACCTGCATCGCTTTGTTACCGGATCAACTGATGACATTAAAGTGCAAAAAGGCATTCATATAAGATAAGGGCTGTCGCATATTCTCTTGCGGCAGTCCTTTTACTTCGGAACTTTTATGGCTGACGTTTGCTTTGAAGTGTTTGTGGCTGACGTTTGCTTTGAATTTTTTGCAGTTGATGAGATAGCCTTTGCAAAATAAAGCCTCCCCAAAAAGAGGAGGCTTAGAAGCTTTTGCAAAAAACTTTAACGTATTACTCTTCGCCGGCGGGAGCGTTCTCGGGAAGAGAGTATCTCTTCTCGACTGTAACTGTCTCATCGTAGCAGGAGAAGATGCCGTCAACCTTTTCCTTGGAAAGCTTGGGTATGATAAGGCTTACCAGAGGTACGATGACAAGGCCTGCAACCATTGTTACCGCACCGGCATTGATAGGAGATGCGATGAACTTTAAGAACATGTTTGCAACAGTAAAGCCGACACCGAAGATGAAGCATACCCATACGGAGAGCTTTGTTGTCTTCTTCCAGTAGAGACCCCAGAGGAAAGGAGCAAGGAAAGCACCTGCAAGAGCGCCCCATGAATAACCCATGAGCTGAGCGATGAACGTCGGAGGGTTAAGGGAGAGAAGTACTGAGACGAGGATGAAGAATACGAGGAGGAGACGCATTGTGATGAGCTGTGTCTTCTCTCTCTTCTTCTTATCATCATTCTTCTTGGGCTTGATCTGCTCAATGAGGTCCAAAGTAACTGTAGAGCTCGATGTGAGAACGAGTGAAGACAGTGTGGACATTGAAGCAGAAAGAACGAGTACGATGACTACACCTACGAGGATCGTAGGAAGGTTTTCGAGCATTGTGGGGATGATGGAGTCGTACATAACGGATCCGTCGTCCTTGTAGATTGCGGGGTTGCCTTCGTAAAGTCTTGCAAAGCCGCCTAAGAAGTAGCAGCCGCCTGCAACGACAAATGCGAATACTGTTGAGATGATCGTTCCTGCCTTAACGGACTTCTCGTCCTTGATAGCATAGAACTTGCCGACCATCTGGGGAAGACCCCATGTACCGAGTGATGTAAGGATGATTACACCTAAGAGGTTCAGAGGATCAGGTCCGAAGAAGGATGTGAATGCACCCTGCATGCCTGCCGTGACGGGGAGATCAGACTCTGTCTGTGAAAGTGTCGTGAGAGCTCCGAGGAAGCCGCCGTTGTTGTTAAGAACCGTAACGATAACTGCCGTGATGCCGAAGAGCATGATGATGCCCTGTACGAGATCGTTTACGACAGTTGCCATGTAACCGCCGAGGATTACATAGACGCATGTGAGAGCTGCCATAACGATGATGCAGATCTTATAGTCGATGTTGAATGCCATATTAAACAGTCTCGAAAGACCGTTATATACAGAAGATGTATAAGGGATAAGGAAGATGAAGGAGATGAGGGCAGCTGCTACACGAAGAGCCTTGCTGTCGAATCTCTTGCCGAAGAAGTCAGGCATTGTCTTTGATGACAGATGCTTTGTCATGACTCTTGTTCTTCTTCCCAGGATTATCCATGCGAGAAGTGAACCGATTACCGCGTTTCCGATACCGATCCATGTGGATGCGACGCCGTACTTCCAGCCGAACTGTCCTGCGTAGCCGATGAATACTACAGCGGAGAAGTAAGATGTGCCATAGCCGAATGCCGTGAGCCAGGGTCCTGCATTTCTGCCGCCCAATACGAAGCCCTCAACGCTGTTTGCCTTCTTGCGTGTCATGAGACCGATTGCGATCATGACAGCGAAAAAGACTACAAGAAAGATGATCTTGATTGCTAGATCCATGAAATTTGTTCCTCACTTTTCGCTTCTTCCACCCTCAAAATGAGAAGAAGCTTTTTATTCAAAAAATAAGCCTTATGCCTAATAAAGACACAAGACTTACATTTTAAGACTGATTTTCCTGTTCTACAAGTCTTTCTGCGCCATATCTCTTACGGAGAACGGGTTTTTCTATCTTGCCGGTCGCATTTCTCGGAACATCTGCCAGGATTATCTGCTTCGGCCTCTTGTAACGGGGAAGCTGAGTGCAGAATTTCTCGAGTTCTTCGACAGTGCAGTTGCTGCCGGGTTCGATCTCGACGATGGCACCTGTGATCTCGCCCAATCTCTTGTCGGGAAGACCGATGACTGCAACGTCCTTAACCTTAGGATATTCCTGGAGGAAGTTCTCGATCTCGACAGGGTAGATGTTCTCACCGCCTGATACGATAACGTCCTTCTTACGGTCAACGAGGAAATAGAAGCCGTCCTCATCCTGGCGCGCCATGTCGCCGGTGAAGAGCCACCCGTCTCTCAATGTTTCCTTCGTTGCTTCAGGATTTCTGTAGTATTCGAGCATTACGCCCGGACCCTTAACGCAGAGTTCGCCTACCTCGCCCTGAGGTACTGTGTTGCCTGCCTCGTCAACGATCTTGCATTCCCAGCGGTAACCCGGAACGCCGATGGCGCCGACCTTGTGAGTATTTTCGAGACCTAAGTGAACGCAGCCGGGGCCGGTGGATTCAGAAAGGCCGTAGTTTGTGTCGTACTGGTGTGAAGGGAAGTAATCCTTCCAGTGACGGATAAGTGACGGAGGTACTGGCTGTGCGCCTATGTGCATAAGACGCCACTGATCAAGCTTGTAATCGGAGAGCTTTAATTCGCCGCGGTCAAGAGCATCAAGGATGTCCTGTGCCCACGGTACGAGGAGCCATACGATAGTGCACTGTTCGTCGGATGCTGCCTTTAAGATTACTTCAGGCTTTGTGCCCTTCAAAAGAACTGCCCTGCTGCATGTCCACAAGGAACCCATCCAGTGGAACTTAGCGCCCGTGTGATAAAGAGGCGGTATGCAGAGGAAGCAGTCGTTCTTGGTTGTCTCATGGTGTACGGCTTCCATCTCGGCTGCTTGTGTAAGGCTTCTGTGAGGGTGAAGGATAGCCTTGGGGAATCCTGTCGTGCCGGATGAGAAATAAATGGCTGCATAATCTTCTTCCTTCAGTTCGATCATGGGATCTCTTGAAGAATAATCAGCAACCTGCTGCCAGTAATTCTCTGCGAACTCGGGAGCCTGACCTTCACCTACGTAGAGGAGAAGTCTGTCCTTTGCGAGTTCTTCAGCGTTTATGTTAAGTCTGTCAACGAACTCAGGTCCGAAGAACATGACGGAGATCTCTGCGAGGTCTGCGCAGTAGGAGATCTCATTTGCCGTATATCTGAAGTTGAAAGGAACTGCAATAGCGCCTGTCTTTAAAATACCGAAATAGATGGGAAGCCACTCAAGGCAGTTGAACATAAGGATTGCGACTTTGTCGCCCTTCTTGATTCCGCGTCCTAACAGCATGTTTGCTACTCTGTTGGACTTCTCATCGAAGATCTGCCATGTGATCTCGTGACGGTAAGGCATGGACTTTGTCTGCTGGACAAGATCGAATTCCTTGAATGAGATCTTTCTCGTATCCTCCATTGCGGGATTGAGCTCGATAAGAGCTACTTCATCGCCATGCTCTCTGGCATTGCGTCTTAACAAATCTGTTACAGGCATCTGATATTCCTCCCTTTGTGCTTTATTTACTTAAATAAAGCCAAAGACAATAATATCATCGCAATCGGGGTTCGTCAAAATAATAAAATAATAAATACAAAATCCGGTTCTAGTGTTCTATAATATAATGTCTTTTATAATCGGGAGGAGAGTCCTTTGATACCAAAATTACTTAAATCCTTACGCCAGTACAAGAGGGATACTATTCTTGCTCTTGTTTTTATTGTAGGCGAAGTAATACTTGAAGTTCTAATACCGTTCATTACGTCACCTATGGTCAACAGCATAGAGGCCGGTGCGCAGATGAATGACATCCTGAGGTCCGGAGTCTATATTGCGCTTGCCGCGATTGCATCTCTGGCATGCGGCGGTCTGGCAGGCAAGTATTCTGCACAGGCTTCAGCCGGTTTTGCAGGTAATCTCAGGGCCGACATCTTTAATAAGGTTCAGAAATTCTCATTCGGAAACATAGACAAGTTCTCTACATCGTCTCTTGTTACGAGAATGACAACCGATATTACGACAGTTCAGAACGCTTTCATGATGGCTATCAGGATTGCAGTAAGAGCACCGCTGATGTTTGCTTTTGCTATCGTCATGGCATACGTGCTGGGCGGTTCATTGGCAACGACATTCCTTATCGTTGTTCCTGTAATGGGAGTTGGTCTTGTGATCATCGGAAGGCTTGCTATGCCTGCATTCCGTGCGGTTTTCAAAAAGTACGATAAACTCAACGAATCCATCGAGGAGAATGTGCGCGGCATGCGTGTCGTTAAAGGCTTTGCCAGGGAAGAGTATGAGAAAGACAAATTCGGCAAGGCATCCTCCAACATCAGATTTGATTTTACAAAGGCAGAAAAGATCGTTGGTCTTAACTCACCTCTCATGGAGATGTGCCTTTTCTTCAATGTTGCGTTTATCCTTTATGTAGGTTCCAAACTGGTAATCGAAGGAAGAGGTGAGATCATCAATGTCGGTCAGATCTCCGCTTTGATGACATACGGATTCCAGGTGCTTATGTCACTGATGATGGTATCTATGGTTTACGTTATGCTCACGATGTCCATAGAAGCTGTCAGACGTATCGTAGAAGTTCTTGATGAAGAACCTTCGATCACAAATCCCGAGAATCCTGTCATGGAAGTCGCTGACGGTTCCATCGATTTTACAGATGTGGCTTTCAAATATTCCGAGAAGGCTGCAAGAAATGCTTTATTTGATATTGATCTTCACATCGACAGCGGAATGTCGGTTGGTATTCTGGGCGGTACAGGTTCATCCAAGACTACTTTGATCCAGCTGATCCCGAGACTTTATGATGTAACTGAAGGTGAGGTAAGAGTCGGAGGCATACCCGTTAAGGATTACGACATCAAGACTTTAAGAGATGCCGTTTCCGTAGTTCTTCAGAAGAACGAACTGTTCTCCGGAACGATAGCCGAGAACCTCAGATGGGGTAATGAGAATGCCACTGATGAAGAACTCATTGAAGCCTGCAGGATTGCTCAGGCCGATGAGTTTATCTCATCTTTCCCTGACGGATATGATACTTATATCGAGCAGGGCGGCACAAACGTTTCCGGCGGTCAGAAGCAGAGACTCTGTATTGCGCGTGCTTTGATCAAGCGCCCGAAAATCCTTATACTCGACGACTCGACATCAGCCGTTGATACCAGAACCGATGCATTGATCAGAAAGGGATTTAAAGAATATATTCCTTCTACGACAAAGATCATTATCGCCCAGAGAGTTGCCTCAGTTCAGGAATGCGACATGATCATCATTATGGACGGCGGTATGATCGCAGGCAAGGGCACTCACGAAGAACTCCTTGCATCGAACAGCATTTACCGTGAAATCTACGAAGAACAGACGAAGGGAGGATCAGGTGATGAGTAATAAACCCAATACTCCCAAGAAGCCTGTAGAGGCAGCACCCGCACCCGGCGGAAGACGCAGAGGCCCGGCTTCGATGTCCCAGGTCGTCGGATCCATGGGGAATCTTAAGAGAGCAGTAAAGTACTATATTAAGTGCTCTCCGCTCCTGTTTATTGTCATAGTTATCTGCGCTCTTGTAGGAGCCGTAACGGCAGCAGCTCCGGGCATACTGCTTCAGAAGATCACGGCTATTATCACTGCTACATATAAGTCAGGCGACTGGGCAGCAGCAAAGCCGCAGATCCTGTCTTATGTTATCCCGCTCATCTGCCTTTATGTTGTTGCAGTATCCTTAAGTATTCTGCAGTCACAGCTCCAGGCTCATCTGACACAGAGCTTCATGCACAGACTCAGAACGGATCTTTTCAACAAGATGCAGTCACTGCCTCTCAGATACTTTGATACGCACAAGCACGGCGACATCATGAGCCATTATACAAACGATATCGACACCTTAAGGCAGATGGTATCAATGGCATTGCCTACCATCATAAGAGCGGGTGTTGTTGTAATCGCGGTTTTCGGTATCATGATCTACTACAGCTTGTGGATGACATTGATAGTAATATTCGGAATCATTGTCATGATGATCGTTACGGGCAGGGTCGGCGCAGGTTCCGCCAAATACTTTATAAGACAGCAGAAGGCTGTAGCTGCTACTGAGGGCTTTGTTCAGGAGATCATGAACGGACAGAAAGTAGTTAAGGTCTTCAACCATGAGAAGAAGGTTACCGACGAATTCAACAAGGTAAATGACGGCCTTGTTGATGACAGTGCGAAGGCAAACACATATGCGAATATTCTCGCTCCGATCATCAATAATATCGGTAATATTGTTTACGTTCTCCTCGCTGTAGGCGGAGGTATTATGATCGCTCTTCACACACCGAATATCTCGATCTCCGGTATGCTCTTCGACATCTCGCTCCTCGTACCGTTCCTCAACATGAGCAAGCAGTTCATGGGCAACATCAACCAGCTCACTATGCAGATGAACGCTATCGTTATGGCAGGAGCCGGTGCCCAGAGAATCTTCAGTCTCCTGGATCAGGAGCCTGAGACAGACGACGGCTATGTCACTCTTGTCAACGCAAATATCGCAGAAGACGGAACTATCACAGAAGCCGACCACAAGACAGGTCACTGGGCATGGAAACATCCCCATAAGGCTGATGGCACTATCACATATACAGAACTCAAGGGTGACGTTATGCTTGATTCCGTTGACTTCGCATATGTTCCCGAAAAGCAGGTCTTGTACGACGTCTCCGTTTTCGCAAAGCCGGGTCAGAAGGTTGCATTCGTCGGCGCCACAGGTGCAGGCAAGACCACGATCACCAACCTTATCAACCGCTTCTACGATATTGCTGACGGTAAGATCCGTTATGACGGAATCAATGTCAACAAGATCAGGAAGAAGGACTTGAGAAGATCATTAGGACTCGTTCTGCAGGATACAAACCTCTTCACAGGAACCGTTATGGAGAACATCCGTTACGGCAGGCTCGACGCTACTGACGAAGAGTGTAAGGAAGCAGCAAGACTTGCAGGCGCGGCAGACTTTATCGAGCGTCTCCCCGAAGGTTATAACACGATGCTCACCAACAACGGTTCCAACTTCTCGCAGGGCCAGAGACAGCTTCTCGCGATCGCGAGAGCCGCTGTTGCAGATCCGCCGGTAATGATCCTTGACGAGGCTACGTCTTCGATCGACACGCGTACAGAAGCGATCGTTCAGCGCGGCATGGACAAGCTCATGGAAGGCCGCACGGTATTCGTCATCGCGCACAGACTGTCGACCGTCATGAACTCCGATGTCATCATGGTATTGGATCACGGCAAGATCATCGAGCGCGGTTCACACGATCAGCTCATTGCAGAGAAGGGCACTTACTATCAGCTCTACACCGGCGCGTTCGAACTCGAGTAACGCATAGATAAAAGAATGTTTAAGAGGCTGTCCTTCACCGGACGGCCTTTTAGTGCAGGTAAATACGATTATCCCCAATCAGCCGTTAAGCATATCTATAAGAGATTCCGGAAACTCGGTATGCTGTTGAAATGAGGCAACTGATGTGGCACACCCGCATCAGTTGCCTCATTTTTTGTTGATAAACGATAAATAATGTTGCAGCAATGAGGCACTGCCGCATCGTTTGCCTCATTTTGGGTCGCACCTGCAGCTTTTGCCGTCAATTGTAAAATTTTGCCTATGTTTTGGCGTGATTTTCGCGCGCGGGGCCCGAAAATGAATCTTCCCGGAACGGCATCTTTGCCACAAATGCGAACTCGATAAGAAACTTACGGGGTGCTATAATCAAAAATGAGTGATAACATAGAACAATACTATGTAAAGGGATAGAAAAAATATGAAAAAAGAACTGGCAGTAATACTTTCAGCATCGGTACTGGCACTATTGCTGTCTTCATGTAAAATCGACGGCGGCATTACCAATGGCAGCGGCAATGATGTTGACGACTGGACACACCCGACGATTTCGTCCGAGATGGTGCCCAGGGAGCCTTCACATGACCTTTCCAGAGTTGATGCAAGAGAGACTTTCAGTGATTACTATTATCCCTCATACAGCAAGCCGTGGGGCGCTGAGCAGGATCTCAAGATGACCAGAGGTGACGTAAAGAGTTACTTCAGTTATTTTGTGCTCGATGGTAACGATCAGCAGATCAACACGAATCTGAATTATATTTCGACAATATCAAGACCGGGGGTAATGGTATACCCTGCTGATGAGAAGGGGTATGTTATCTATGAGGTTACTTATACCCAGACATTCCCGATAATCTCAACTACTGACGGCTACGGTTCATATTCGTTCTTTACTTATCACGGCGTAAGTTTTGTCGATTACTACACCGGAACCACATTCCCGTGCGTAAACCTGTCAACGCAGATCGACAGCTATGAGGTTACGGGTAATTACATCATTGACGGGCAGACAAAGCATATCGCCTGCTACGAGTACCGTGAACAGCAGTTCCTCGACAGCGGGTATGTAACTGATGCAAACGGCAATTATGTTTCCCAGGAGACCATACAGCTGACTTCGACGGCATATTTCATCCTGCCTGAGGATTACGACGGACTTCTCATGTGTGTCTATGTGGCTGACGATACCAACAAACCTCTTTCCGAGGTCCTGGAAGACGATTCGCCTTATCTTATTGAGCCCGGTTATTTCAACGATACAGAGAATCCGGACGATTATGTATTCTTCGGAATCAACGCTCCCAAGTGATCTTATTTTCCGGGCTGATCAAGTCCGGATGTCAGGAGCTTTACAGCGATCGCGCACTCTATCCTCTTGCGGAAGATATCACAGCCCATCTCATAGATGCCGTTGATATCACCTGAAGCATGGTAGGAGTTGGCAGCGCATCCGCCTGAACAGTAGAGCTTGGCCCAGCAGTCCTTACATTCCGGACGGCTGTAGGCGTTGCAGCAGGCGAACCTGTTCTGATACTCAAGATTTGTGACACCTTCGTAGATAGACCCCATCTTGTAGGCCTGGTCACCTACGAACTGATGGCAGGGATAGAGGTCGCCCCACGGAGTGACGGCGAGATATTCTGTTCCGGCGCCACATCCTGCGATCCTCTTGTAGATGCAGGGGCCGCATGTGAGATCTAACATATAGTGATAGAAAGTGAAAGGTCTTCCTTCTTTATGACGCTGTACCATGAGCCTTGCGAGCTCTTCGTACTGCGCGAAAATAACCGGCAGGTCTTCCTTCGTGATCGCTGAAGGACTGGAAGGATCCGTAACGACAGGCTCCATTGAGAGCTCCGTGAATCCGAGATCCAGCATCTGCTTAATGTCGTTTACGAAGTCCGTGTTGAAGTGTGTGAAGGTGCCGCGCATGTAATAGCTGAGATTACCCCTCTTGGCAACAAACTTCTGGAAGTTCGGAACGATCTTATCGTATGATCCGTGCCCTGCGTAGTCGACTCTGAAGCGGTCGTTGACTTCCTTACGGCCGTCCAGAGAGAGGACGACATTATGCATTTCGCGATTAGCAAATTCTGTGACCTCATCGTTAAGCAGAACGCCGTTGGTCGTGAGAGTGAAGCGGATATTCTTGTTATGGAGCTTCTCCTGTTCGCGGCCGTATTCGACGAGCTTCTTGCAGACATCCCAGTTCATCAGGGGTTCGCCGCCGAAGAAGTCGATGTCGAGATTCTTGTGGAAACCTGAATTCTCAATGAGGAAATCGATTGCCCGCTTGCCGACCTCATAGCTCATTATCGCGCGCTCGCCGTGGTACTTGCCCTGGCTTGCGAAGCAGTAGGAGCAGTTGAGGTTGCATGTGTGGGCAACGTGGAGGCACAAAGCCTTGATCTTGAAATTCTTCTTTCTGAAATCCCTGGCCAGGTACTCGTATTTGTCGGGAGCATAGAGCTTGCCGGCAGTCCTGAGGTCATCGATATCTGCGATGCACTCTTCGGCATCTTCCCTGGAGATGTTATGTTTGGCGATTGCCTTTTCGATAACCTCTTCAGCAGATAATGACTCATACCATTGGATCATGTCATAGGCGACGTCGTCGACCATGTGAATAGAACCCGAATAGCAGTCGAGCACGATGTTAAGACCTTCAAATTGATAGCAATGGATCATGTGTACTCCCGTTCTCATAAAAAAGGTCCCACTTAAATGGGACCTAAAGTGTTTAAGCTAAACTCAGTTTATTTAGAAAGCTGCTCGCAAGGCTGATTAGCAACACCGCAGGATGTCTTGCATGCAGACTGGCAAGATGTCTGGCACTCGCCGCATCCGCCTTCCTTAGCTGACTTCTCGAGATCTCTTGTCTCAATTGTAACGATTCTTGTCATATCAGTAATCTCCCTTAGAATTTAATACGTGAATTATACTTTGTAGGGCCTATACAGTCAAGGCAGAACAGGGATCAGCCCCTTATAGGTGCGGCCCCCGCCAAGCATAAGCTGAACATCACCCCTCGAAAGCACTCTTACTGTATCTTCCGATATGACTTCTCCGGGCATGACGAGCGGTATTCCCGGAGGGAAGCCGTAGATGAATTCACCGGACACGCGCCCAATGGCATTTACGGGTTCAAGTTCCTCGCAGAGCAGGCGGTATTTGGATGCTTCCCTTAATGTCATAGCAAATCTCGGATAGGGTCTTGAGATGAACTGTGATTCGATGTAGCGGCCGTCCATGGCGTTGTCAGTCGCGATCACCGCATCGCAGAAGCGCTTTACGGATCCGGTAGTATCACCGATGCCGGTCATGGCTATGAGGTGTGACGGGAAGCCTGCTTCACACTCGATGTTGAATGTTCCTCTCAGGTACTCGAAAAGCATACTCCCCATGCCCATCAGAACAAACTTAGACCGCTCTCTTACCGGCGCTTCCCAGAGCCTGAAGTTACGCAGACCCGTAAGATTCTGCTCGGCATAGGTAATGGCATCCTCCCACGGCCTTAAGAGTTCAGGACCTTTGGCATTTATCTTTGCAAGGCACTTGGATACCTCACCCAAAAGCACATAAGAGGGACTGGAAGTCTCAAAGATATCAAGGCCCCTTCTGATAAGTGACTCACCGGCAGGGCAACCTTCCGCGCGGAGCATGACGGCTGTCTGAGTAGGGGCTGAGAGGGTCTTGTGAAGGCTCTTTATGACGAGGTCGCCCTTTGAATCAGGACCGAAGAAACTGTCATCCAGACCCAGGTGAGCGCCGTGAGCGCAGTCGGTAATGAGCATCGCGTCATATTTTCTCGTGATCCTGAAGATCTCATCCGTATCAGACTGAACGCCCTCATATGTGGGCGATGTGATGATGACTGTCTTGATCGACGGGTCTCTTGCAAGGATACGGTCGATATCGGAAGGTGCAACGGGACCTGCAAAGGGCAGTCCCGCATCGAAAGCCGGCATTAACGGGACGATAGTAGAACCCGTAAGTTCGATCGCATTCCAGACTGCAAGGTGACAATTCATGGCGGTCAGGATTTTCGCGCCCGGATTAAGAATGGAGGCGCTCCAGATCGCAGCGAGGATCAGGGCAGTCGAGCCGTTTACGGAGAGAAAAGCATTTTCCGCTTTCCAGACCGATGCGGCGCAGTCTTCCATATCCTTAAGAAGTCCCGTGGGTGAGTGGAGATTGTCAAAGCCGCCGATCTCGGTGATGTCCCGCATGAAAGATTGAGATACAAAGTCCGGATTGCGTTTGCCGCCCGGCATGTGCATCGGCAGAGGGTCTGTTCCCAAGTAGAGCTTCAGTGCTGCTCCGAGCCTGTCATTGTCGTATCTCATAAGCCCGACCTCCTATGGTTACAAGTTAACACACTTATGAAATATAGAAAAGTTAAAGACGGGCTGCAGCCCCAGTAACCAGGCAAACAAAAAAGTGGCTGCCAACCGGCAACCACCTTAATGTGAAAGCTAAAAACTGATAAACCTCAGTTAGGGTTGATTACTGTAAAGCTGTAGCCTGATACAACATCTGAATCCTCATAGATCGACTTCTGCATCTGGAGCGCTGTCGAGAGGAGGAGTGTATAAGGTGAAAGCTTGCCGTCGAGGAGCTCAACGTCTGAACCGTAGCTGATAGCCTGAGCTTCATCATCTGAGAGCAGCATGTACTGTGAAACGAGGAAGAGGGATCTGACGCCGACCTTCATGTGAACGAGTTTGTTGTTGATGGAGTATGTAGGTGTAGAGCTGGATGAAGCACCGGTAAGTCTGCTGCTGAAAGAGAGACCCAAAGTGGATGTGCTGCCCAGAGAACTTGACTCTTCCTGAATGAAGAGAGGCTTGCCCTCGATACCGACCTTACCTACTTCGTGGAAGAGAGCGATGATGATAGCAGACTCTTCGTCGAGCTGAGGCATGATCGTATCCTTGATTCTGAGGAGCTGCTTGGCAACTGCTACGCTTCTGATAAGGAGACCCTTCTCACAAGCAAGAGGTCCCTTGACTTCTGCGGGTGCTGTGAGCCAGGATGTTCTGTTCTCAAGGAAGTCGATGAAGTGATCAAATTCTGTCTTTCTCTTAACGATTGCTGCCTTGAGCTGATCATAAAGAGCGTCAACGTTGTCCTTGTTTACTTCGATCATCGGCATAATGCCGGCGACCTTATCGGACTTGCCCGTAGCTGCTGCTGATACTGCTGCTGCCTGAGGTGATACTACTGCAGAATCTCCACCGCTTGCACCCTCATCTGCTGATGTGAATGTATACTTACACTTAGGGCATCTGATAGCCTGATTGGCAATGACCATACCGCAATCGGGACATTTCTTCATACTTGTGACCTCCTGTATTGCGGATGTTAAAAAGATGACCCGCAAAGATAATTACAATTTATTTTACAACTTGGTTTTTACACTTTCAATAAGAAATGATTCTTTTATTAAAAAGTTATAGTCGTATTGCATAAAATTGTATCAAAAATAAAAGACACTGACGAGGGGGTGTCAGTGTCTTAAGGAGGGTGTTATGAAGTAAGGAACAATTACTTTGAACAACCATATCTTACCACCCTGAATATTTACTTTAAGATTCAAAAAAGGCAAAATAGTGGCAAAGGATTCGCGGAACAGGAGGATACCCGTTTTGACACTTGAAGGGCGGCTTTTTGTACAGAACAGAATGACCGAGATAAAAGAGGTCACGACCGAGAATACAGACTCCTCTTATTCCAAGTGCCTTGAAAAGGCTCTGGTCGAACTTTGCAGGCAGATGGACATACCCGTTCCAATGTGGATGAAGAAGAACACCAGGGAATTTGCGGCTTTCGGACAGACGATATTCTTCCGTGAGCAGTATACAGAGAAGGTCAGATTTGACAGGTTCCAGATAAGGGTAATTGAAGCCTGATGAGAAATCGTATCGGAATAATCGGCGGCGGTGCAGCGGGCCTTTTTGCGGCATGTCAGCTCAATAGGCTCGGCGTATCAGAGAATGCTGATGTCACGCTCATCGAGAAGAACAATATCCCCGGCAAAAAGCTTACGCTCACGGGTCACGGGCGCTGCAATATCACCAACCGCAAGGAAGTTTCAAGACTTAAGGAAGGCTACCATGAAGCCTCCAATTTCATTTATCCCGCATTAATGGAATTCGGACCGGAAGATACGGTCAGTTTTTTCGAGAACGTGATCGGATTAAAGGTCAAGGAAGAGGACAACAACAGGATATTCCCTGTCTCTGACAGCGCAGTGAAAGTCAGGGATGCCCTTGTTTCTTATATTTCGGATTGCTCGAAAATCATATGCGGCGCGGAAGTGTCCTCCATAAGCATTAAGGACGGCTTTGAGGTCACAACTTCAAAAGGGCAGTACCATTTTGACCAGTTGATCCTCTCCTGCGGCGGAAGCTCTTTCCGCGAGACAGGATCTTCGGGAGACTCATACAGATTCGCAGGATCTCTCGGACATACCGTGATACCTGTAAGGGCGGCGCTGGCACCCGTTAATGCGGATGACGGCTCTTTGGGCTTTTGCAGAGCGTTAAGCGGTGTATCGCTAGATGCGGACATCTCGCTTTACTGTGAAGGGAAGAAGACCGCGTCAATGTCAGGCGTGGTGCTTTTTGCAGGCTTCGGACTGACAGGTCCTTCTGTAATGGAGATATCAAGAGAGGTTCCTTCTGACATTGACGGAAAGGACGTTTATCTTGAGCTCGACCTCGTTCCCGGAACAAGCGATGAGGAGTTTGACAGAAAGCTTATTGATCTGATCGGCGGGCATCCTGATACGAAGATCGCAACTCTTTTGTCAGGCTTTATCCCGCAGTCAGCCGCTTCCGCAATAACTGAAAGGACCGGCTGCGAAGGCCTTTATGCGCAGGGCTTTCCGAAGGACAACCGCAAAAAGATCTGCCGCGCGATGAAGCATCTCAGGATAGGATTGAAAGGCGCACCGGACCTTAATGCCGCTTATGTGACCAGAGGCGGAGTATCGCTTAAAGAGGTTGACCGCAAGACCATGGAATCCAGGCGTGTGCCGGGACTTTACATAATCGGAGAGGCATTGGACATCGACGGCATCAGCGGCGGATATAATCTCCAGGCATGCATGAGCGAAGCATATCTGGCTGCCAAAGCAATCCTGAGTAAAAAAATATGCTAAACCGCCAATAAGACTCGTTTAGCATATTTTCAGATAAACAAAAAACTTGATTTAACCGGCGCTTCAGGTTCCCGCGTCTTCTGTTACAGCATTCTCCGTTACTGTATTTTCCGTTCCCGCGCCTTCAGTTTCTGCGTTTTCCGCTGCTGCGTTCTCCGTTGCTGCGTTTTCCGTTACCGCGTTTTCCGTCACCGCGTCTTCAGTAACTGCGTTTTCCGTTAATGCATCTTCCGTAACTGCATTTTCTGTTTCTGCGTTTTCCGGTGCCGCGTTTCTCGTTCCTGCACTTTCCGGTACTGCATTTTTCGTTCCTTCCGGATCTTCTTCCAGTATGCCCTGTTCGACTGACCTGTCGTGATTGAATGCCGTGTCGTGGAAGAAGTACAGATCGTGAACTGTATCCAATTTATCGTTTCTGATGTTGAGGGCACCGTTCGTGAATACCTCATCCTGAGCTGTGTCACTCCTCAAGACCTGGAATCTGCTTACATTGATCTCCTTGGGTGCTCTCAGCGGGTACTTGTACAGATCGCGGTTAGCAAGCCAGTCCTCATCTACGCAGCCGCTTGGACCGTATTGAGGTTTTGAGAACGGACAGGAGAATACCATGACACCCGCTTTGTAGAAATAAGTCTGCGATCCTCCGGCGGGCATATTTCGCGCATCGACTGTAAAACCGTCGATGGTGATCGTAGTAGGCAGGGTGCTGTAGTAATCCACGCCGTCCTCGGTAATGATCTCATGACCGAAAGGATTCTTGGGGTTCGTAATGTAATCCGCAAAGATGATGAAAGCATTATAATGTCCGCCGATATCCCAGTAGCAGTCCTTAATTGTGACATCACCTTCCCAGTAACTTCCGAAATCACCTCTCAGATTGAGGAATCTGTCAGCGTAGTTTGTTACTCCCTCGATATAAAGGTCGCCGAATCCTATGACATCTATGCCGAGATGTCCGATCTCAGAATTCTTTATCGTTATGTTGTAGGCTCCCATATGGGCATCCACGCGGTTAAGGCTGCAGCCGTCAACAGTGATGGTCTTGCAGAAATTCGTTGCAGTCGTTCCCCATCTTGCCGTATCGAAAATGCCCTTATCATCGTAACGCTCCTCAGGCAGCTCGGTGCCTTCCGCGATTGCTTTGCAATAGTCGAAGTAGAAGAGCTTGGCAGGCGCACATGTGCAGTTCTCGAGTGTTAAAGCTGCTGCATATTCCGCATAGTAGTCGTAGGGCGCGGTCCTTTCTGAATCATTGCCGTTGCCGTAGACGCATAAGTGGTTCGCGAAAACGCAGTTCCTGCAGGTTACAAAAGCGCAGTGATCAACGGTTATAAATCCGTGATACGGAGCACCTAATCTTGCGTGATAGCCTGTCGCTGTAATATTTCCTTCTTTATCTTTGACTTCGTAGTAACTCGTATCCGTGAACTGGGCGTTCTCACCCCGGATCTCGTGCTCTACACCGTCTATTACTGTATTTGAGCGCGTTACATGGATTCCGCGGTGTATATAATGACGTGAATTGATCGTGTTGTTTATCGTTATGAATTTACCGCCGGTAATCGTAAGAGTAGTATCGTCGATAAAGCATTTATCGATCATGTAGATGTCATCATCGTAAGGGTACTGGATTGGTGTGACCGGATCGACGGAACCGTCCTCATTTACGATAATGATCTCCTGCTGATTGCGCGGAGGGGAGCTTGAGACTGAACTGCCATTTCTGCCCCATCTCTGCTTGAAATCCTCGATCAGATAAAGAGCTCTTTCAGAGAACCCGTCGGTATCACCGATATCAAGCTGGGTCTGGCCTTTCTCGATATATTTATTCCGGTGATTTAAAGCCGTTGCAGCAGAGTAGCTGTTATACAAAGGATACTGATCCAGGTTCGGATCCAGACCGATGCGGATCTTTATGAATCCTGTATCACCGTCTTTTTCTATATCCACATCTTTTTTGAAGTACCAGGTGCCGTTGGGTTTTTGCTTCCAGGAGACCCCACCGGGTACCCATCTTCTCTCAACATCCTTATAAGGAGCGACGGTAAAAAGGAAATATTCACCTTCATCTAACGTGATGCCCCTGTCGTCTATTATGAATGTTGCACCTGTCCAGTCAGTATCAGTCTTAATGATGGCTCCCTTGTAGGATGTCATATTGTGAACGTAATATGTTGCGCCGGGATCAGCCTTTACAGGCAGATTCCGTTCATTTGCAGCTTCGTGTGTTGCAACGATTGCAGCGTAGTCATCCGTAACGCCGTCGCCCTTGGCTCCGAACATGCTGTAGGTAAGATATTCGCCTGCAGGTTCATCTCCGCCTGAGTGATTTACTGCCTGGAAGTATTTCTTAGCAGAATCACCGAAGCCCAGCATGTATCTTACGCCGTCCTTTATCGACTGTGGTACGTCAGCCGCAACGACTGCGCTTGCATAGGATTCGTAGCTGTATGTGAGTGTGCCGCTTATTGCGTTGCCGCCGTCTTTGTAGACGAGCTTGAAGGGAGTTCTGAAATAAAGCGAGGATATTCCGGTGAATGTTGCCCTGTAGGAACCGTCGTTCTGCTTGACGAACTTGGATGCTGCAACCTTGTGTACTATATCCTTGCCGTCTATTCCGGTATATGTGATCTCAGCATATGTCGTTGATGTGGGTTGTCCCGTGAATTTCGCAAAGACAGCGAGGTCAACTGTGTTTCCGAATAT
>JAFWQC010000110.1 GCA_017509245.1 Clostridiales bacterium
GAGCAACAGAATTGAAGGTCATGCTGAACGCACGGAGCGACAGGTAAAATCGTACTTTTTTCGGGTGTGAAAAAGTACGATATGAGGTCTCGCACGGAGCGACAGGTAAAATCGTACTTTTTTCGGGTGTGAAAAAGTACGATATGAGGCCTCGCACGGAGCGACGGGTAAAATCGTACTTTTTTTGGGTGTGAAAAAGTACGGTTTTTGTTAAACTGCGTTTCATTTGAACTCGTCGAAAACAGATTGACGCTGAGTGTGACGATCTTGCCCTGATATCGTCACAGTTTTCGTCAAAAACCAACTCCGCGTCCAACATTTCGAGGCTGAAAAGTTGGACAATGAGTTGAACATCAAATGGGAGCGGGCGTTCCTCATGACATGCAGCAAAAAAGGCGATGTCTTTTTGAAGACACCGCCTTTATTATTACCTGTTATTTAAGATCTGCTTACTCGCTCTTCTTGATCGTATCGAAGCAGAACTTTCCTCTTCTGAAATCGATCTTAAGTGTTGCCACATCATTCAATGCGCCGGTGAGGAACATATCAGAGAGCGGATCTTCGATGTTCGATCTGATCGCCTTGCGCAAAGGTCTTGCACCATACTTCTCATCGTAACCGATCTCAGCAAGCCTGTCACCTGCCGCCTTTGTGATCGAGCCCTTGATGTGCTTGTCATCAAGAGATGCGAATACATCCTTGATCATGATATTAACGATCTTGCGTATCTCGTCCCTGGTAAGTGACTTGAAGATGATCGTCTCGTCCACACGGTTTAAGAACTCAGGACGGAACGTCTCCTTGAGAGCGCTCTGAACGTGCTGTTCCATGGCTTCCTGCGTTCCTGAGAAGAATCCGATCGTAGCTGCCTTTGCTGAGCTTCCCGCGTTGGATGTCATGATGATGATGCAGTTCTCAAAGTTAACGTGCAGACCGTGACTGTCCGTGAGCACACCGTCATCGAGCATCTGGAGAAGGAGATTGAATACGTCAGGGTGTGCCTTTTCGATCTCATCGAAAAGAATTACCGAATAAGGCTTCCTTCTTACCTGCTCGGTAAGCTGTCCTGCGTCATCAAATCCTACATATCCCGGAGGCGAACCGATGAGCTTTGAAACAGAATGGGGTTCCATATACTCGGACATATCGATCCTGATGAGAGCCTCTTCCGTATCGAACATGACTTCAGCCAATGCCTTAACAAGCTCTGTCTTACCTACACCTGTAGGTCCGACGAAGATAAATGATGTCGGCTTATGCTTCTTGGTAAAGCCTGCTCTCGTACGTCTTACGGCTGAAGCTACTGCATGAACAGCATCCTCCTGGCCGATGACGCGCTTATGGAGCCTCTCCTCGAGGTTCCTGAGCTTCTCTGTCTCAGTCTCAGAAATGGACTTCAAAGGAATTCCGGTCCACATCTCAACTACTCTTGCAATATCTTCGACCTGAATCGGATCAGGCTTGATGTCACTCTCAAGTGCATCAAGTTCATTCTGGAGCTTATCGGCATTTGCCTTAAGCTCGGCAACCTTCTCGTAATCAGCTTCACGCTCTTCAGGAGAGGAATTCTCCATGGCGTCTATCTGCTGCTGATGCTCGAGCTTAGCCTTCTCCAGAGCCTTTCTGGTGTTGGCGATCTTAACGAGCTTAACATTCTTGAGGTTTGCTGCAGAACCTGCCTCGTCGATAAGGTCGATTGCCTTGTCAGGAAGGTATCTGTCAGTGATGTATCTCTTGGATGCCTTGACGGCAAACTCTATTACCTCATCAGAATATGTGACGTTGTGGTGCTTCTCATAGTAATCCTTAATACCCTTTAAGATCTCAATGGACATCTCTATGGAAGGTTCATCAAGCATTACCTTCTGGAAACGTCTCTCAAGAGCGGAATCCTTCTCGATCCTCTTATACTCTGCGGTCGTCGTGGAACCTAAGATACGGAGTTCGCCTCTGGCAAGCGCGGGCTTCAAGATATTAGCCGCGTTGGTCGAACCCTCTGCATCGCCGGCACCTACGATCGTATGGAGCTCATCGATAACGAGGATTATGTTCTCAGCCTTGATGGCTTCATTGATAACGCCCTTGATCCTGCTCTCGAACTGGCCTCTGAACTGTGTTCCGGCGACCATGGCAGGAAGGTCAAGCTGCCATACCTGCATATTAAGAAGCTTCTCAGGTACGGTACCTTCAACGATCTTTACTGCAAGACCCTGGGCAATAGCTGTCTTACCTACACCGGGCGCACCGATGAGTACAGGGTTGTTCTTGGAACGTCTGTTAAGGATCTGGATGCAGCGCTCGATCTCCTTGTCACGGCCGATAATGCGGTCAATCTTGCCTTCAGCGGCACGCTCGGTAAGGTTTGTACCGAACTCATTAAGATACTTAAGGCGCTGCTTGCCTCTGCCCTTCTTGGGATCCTTGCTGTCCTTGCCGTCAGTTTCACCGCCGGCCTGGCTTCCGGGTCTTCTTCCGAATAATGAATCGAAAATAGAAGGTCTGTTATTCTGCTCTTCACCTTCCGGTGTCTTGCCGTCAGATTTCTCATCAGGATCCGAGATGCCTACGGGAGTGGAATCCTCATCGAATTCGTATGTCTCGTCTTCATCTTCCATGGGCAGACCGTTAAAATCATCTCCTTCGGCCAGCGACCTTAAGAAATCAGCCGGGTCAGCCGAGAAGCCGTTCTGTGAGACGAGCTCTTCTAATCGGTCGCTCATCTCATCGATGTTTTCCGCATTGATTCCGGACGCCTTGAACATATCGGTAACACCCGATATTCCTGATTCATAGGCGCACTTAAGACAAAAACCTTCGTCTATCCTGTTGCCGTTCTCATAACGGCTCGTGAAGACAATTGCATGTCTCTTCTTACAAATACTACAAAGTGCCATTACTCTTCTTCTCCAATACTATCTATCTCTTCCCTTATCCTGCGTCTTACCTTAGGTCCGGTAAGAATGTCGTATTGCTCCTCTTCGAGCCTTGCAGTGTCAATGAAAGCAGAAATATCTTTATACTGGCCGTTCTTCCTGGCCTTCTCGAGGATAGGCTTCAAGAACTGTCCCGTGTACGATTCCTTGCATTTAGCGATCTGCTCAGGTGTTCCGCAGACAACGACTTCGCCGCCTCCGTCACCGCTCTCGGGACCCAGATCTATTATGTAATCTGCCGTCTTAATGACATCAAGGTTGTGCTCGATTACGACCACAGTGTTCTTATTTTCGGTTAGGCGTTCTAAAATGTCAACCAATTTATGGACGTCCGCTACGTGCAGTCCGGTCGTCGGTTCATCTAATACATATATAGTTTTTCCGGTCGATCTTCTTGATAATTCTGAGGCAAGTTTGATTCTTTGTGCTTCACCTCCGGAGAGCGTCGTGGACGGCTGTCCGAGCTTGATGTAACCAAGACCTACATCCTGCAGGGTTCTGACCTTCTTATAGATCGCCGGATGGTTCTTGAAGAAATCACATGCCTCATCGACGCTCATGTCGAGCACGTCAGAAATGTTCTTGCCGTTATATCTGACTTCAAGCGTCTCACGGTTGTATCTTTTGCCCTTACAGACATCGCACGTTACGTAGATATCGGGAAGGAAGTGCATCTCGATCTTGTTGACGCCGTCGCCTGCGCAAGCCTCGCATCTGCCGCCCTTGGTGTTAAAAGAAAATCTGCCTGCCTTATAGCCCCTCTGCTTGGCATCCGGTGTCTCGGCATATAATTTTCGAATAAGATCGAAAAGACCGATATAAGTCGCAGGATTACTCCTCGGCGTCCTTCCGATAGGACTCTGATCGATGCAGATGATCTTATCGAGATTGGAATAACCCGTGATGCGCTCGCACTTTACCCTCTTCTTCCTTGAGCCGTTAAGCTCATGCTCAAGATAAGGAACAAGAGTTGAATTGATCAGCGAAGACTTGCCTGAGCCGGACACACCGGTAACAACTGTAAAAAGCCCTATCGGGATCGACACATCGATATTCTTAAGGTTGTTTACATAAGCACCGCTGATCTTAAGGAGCTTCTTGTCGTTGATCTTCCTTCTGTCAGAAGGAACGGGAATGAACTTTTTGCCTGACAGATACTGACCTGTTATGGACTTTTCTTCCTTGATGATGTCATCCACCGTGCCCTGCGCAACGATCTCGCCTCCGAACGAACCTGCACCGGGACCGATATCGATTATGTGGTCAGCCGAACGCATCGTATCCTCATCATGCTCTACAACAAGGATGGAATTGCCAAGATCCCTTAACTTGAACAGGGTCTTGATGAGCTTGTCATTATCTCTCTGGTGAAGACCGATCGAGGGCTCGTCCAGAACATAAAGCACACCCTGAAGTCCCGCGCCGATCTGCGTGGCAAGCCTTATTCTCTGTGCCTCACCGCCTGAGAGCGTAGCCGAAGATCTCGACAGGGTCATATAATCCAGTCCGACATCGTAAAGGAATTCAAGTCTGGCCTTAACTTCTCTTAATATGGGAGCAGCGATCTCTGCATTCTTGCCCTTAAGGATAAGGTCATTGAAGAACTGCCTCATATTCTTTACCGACATATTGGTAAGCTCGCTTATGTTAAGTCCGCCGACCTTTACGGACAGGCTGTTCTTATTGAGCCTTGCGCCGTTGCAGACAGGGCATATATCTATGCTCATGTAGCGTTCATAAGAAGCCTTGGCTTCCTCACTGCCGGATTCTCTCCAGCGCCTCATAACGCTCGGAACGACACCTTCCCAGTCCGAGTAGTAATCACCGCTCCTGGGATAGATGGAATTCCTTGTATCGATCTTCATCATTTCTCCGTTGTTACCGTAGAGGATGATGTTCTTAATATCATCAGGGAGCTTGTAATATGGTGTGTCGAGCGAAAATTTGTATTTCTTCGAAAGCGCTTCGATAAAACACCTTCCCCAGCTCTTGGGATCGTCAAAGTTCCATCCTGCCGTCCTTACGGCGCCCTCATTGATAGAAAGCTTCGGATTCGTGATGCACAGCTCCGGATCAACTGCAGTAAGCGTACCGATACCGGAACAGTTCGGACATGCGCCTTCAGGGCTGTTGAATGAGAAGCTTCTGGTATTGATCTCACCGAAAGAGATGCCGCAGTCAGGACATGCGAGATTCTGCGAGAAGAATTCCTCCGATGTCTCATAAGTCTTCTCGCCTTTATCATCTGTTGATGCCGTCTGAAGTTCTACCGACAGAAGCCCGTCAGCGAGCTTTAAAGCCTGTTCGCATGAATCGTAAAGTCTTGTGGTGTTGGCTTCCTTGATAACCAGCCTGTCCACAACAACAGCAATGTCATGCTTATTGTTCTTGTTGAGGCTTATCTCTTCGTCTAACTCATACGTGATGCCGTCGACCTTGATCCTGACAAAACCTGATTTTCTGAATCCGTCGAAAAGCTTGCTGAACTCACCCTTCTTGCCTCTAACGACAGGAGCGTAGACAATGGCTCTGGTGCCCTCAGGATAAACCTTGAGCTTATCTATTATCTGATCGATACCCTGCGACTTGATGGGCTTACCGCAATTGGGACAGAAAGGCTCGCCGACTCTCGCATAGAGAAGCCTGAAATAGTCGTATATCTCAGTAACGGTTCCTACGGTAGACCTCGGATTGCTTACCGTAGACTTCTGGTCTATTGAGATTGCCGGAGACAAGCCTTCGATGCTGTCGAGATCCGGCTTGTCGAGCTGGCCTAAGAACATCCTCGCATACGAAGACAGGGACTCGACATAACGTCTTTGTCCTTCCGCATAAATCGTATCGAATGCCAATGAGGACTTGCCTGATCCCGAAAGCCCGGTCAGAACGACCATCTGCTTTCTCGGTATATCCACATCAATATTCTTGAGGTTATGCTCTCTGGCGCCTCTTATCTTTATATATTTATTCTCGTCCATAATCTAAATCTTATGCCTTAGTGAACAAAAAGACGGACATCTGATCAAGATGTTCGTCCTTCCTTCAAAAATCTGGTGACCCCAAGCGGATTCGAACCGCTGATTGCGCCGTGAGAGGGCGCCGTCTTAACCACTTGACCATGGGGCCTTGTTACGTTGCCCGAGTATATTACCATAGGATTTTGGTATGTGCAAGTGCAACGCGTGTTCTATTTGGCAATCAGTTAAATATTCAGATGATATCTGTCCTATCCTCGGAGGGTACATAGGGCCTGCGCTTGTTAACGCACTTAAATGCAGGTCTCATGATCCTGCCGCCGGATACGAGCTCTTCGATCCTGTGAGCACTCCAGCCTGCGATCCTTCCGCATGCAAAGAGAGGCGTATAAAGCTCAGTGGGAATTCCGAGCATTGAATATACGAGTCCTGCGAAGAAGTCGACATTAGCGCAAACGAGCTTATCGGAATTCTTGACCTCGTGGAATACCTCAGGTGCAAGTTTTTCGACCAGCAGGTAGAGATTATAAAGATCCATGTTACCCTTCTCCTTAGCGAGGAGTTCGGCATATTTTCTGATCACAACAGTTCTCGGGTCGGACAATGTATAAACAGCATGGCCGATACCATAGATGAGTCCGGACTTGTCGAAAGCCTTCTTGTTGATGATGTCGGTCAGATACTGTCTTATAGCCTTCTCGTCTGTCCAGTCGGATACATGCTCCCTCAAATCCTTCATCATGGCGAAAGCCTTGTTGGAAGCGCCGCCGTGCTGAGGTCCCTTCAAAGAACCAACTGCAGAAGCGATAACGGAATATGTATCAGAACCGGTTGAAGATACGGCATGTGTAACGAATGTTGAGTTGTTGCCGCCGCCGTGCTCAGCGTGGAGTACGAGCATAACATCCAGGATCCTTGCCTCAAGCTCAGTGAACTTTCCGTCAGGTCTTATCATGTGCAGGATGTTCTGTGCGGTATTAAATTCAGCTACAGGAGCATGGATATAAAGATCTCTGTGCTCGATGTAGTGTCTTCTTGCCATATAGCCGTAAGAGATGAGCACAGGGAATCTTGCGATGAGCTCCGTGCACTGTCTTACGACATTTGCGATATCAGTGGAATCAGGATTATCGTCATAGGAATAGAGTGCCAGGACTGATCTTGCGAGCTTGTTCATGACATCCGGAGAAGGTGCCTTCATGATCATGTCTTCAGTAAAGCCCTCAGGAAGAGGTCTTACGCTCTGAAGAAGTGAATTGAATTCCTTAAGTTCGGATTCTGTGGGAAGCTCGCCTGTAAGGAGCAGGAATGCAGTCTCCTCGTATCCATATCTTCCCTTTGAGAAGAAACCGTTTACGAGATCTTTGACCTCATATCCCTGATAGAAAAGCTTGCCCTCGACAGGGATCCTGTCAGCGTCATCAACGATGTAGCTCATGACCTCACCGACTTCGGTAAGTCCGACGAGAACGCCGGTGCCGTCGTTGTTCCTGAGGCCGCGCTTAACGTTGTACTTGCTGTATAACTCGGTATTAATATGTGACTTTACCTTAGCCACATCAGCCAGCTTATTTATCAGCTGTAAATTCTGTTCAGATTCCATGTTCCCGCTCATCTTCCTAATATGTTCACTTAGACTATCGCCTAGCATACCAGATATTATAATTCTTTTCTTTTATATGGGCTTGCTCGCTGTTAGACGAATAATTATACATACTTGGTATGTTTAGTTGTTAACTACGTTCAAAAACAGGGCTTAAATCAGCTTCGAAAGCTCATAACCGATGACAGAGGCAGCCACTGCGGCATTAAGTGATTCGGCCCTTCCCTTCATCGGGATCTTAACGAGCCTTATGCATCTGGAAGATGTCTCATCCGTCAGGCCGTCGCCTTCGTTTCCGATAAAATATGCACAAGGGAGTTTAAGATCGCCCGCACCTAATTCATTTCCCTTAAGGTGGGTTGCGATGGTCTCTATTTTCGCGCTCTCGAAAAAGCTGAAGCATTCATCCATCGTCTTTCTTACGACCGGAATATGCCACACCGACCCCATCGTTGCCCTGATGACTTTATCATTATAGGGATCGCATGTCGTGGGACTAATGATGACAGCTGTCAGACCGAAAGCGTCAGCCATCCTGATAATGGTTCCGAGATTGCCCGGATCCTGCGTATTCTCGAGAACGACATAGATATCCTTACCATCACCTTTAGAAGGAATATCGGAGGCAAGCCCGGGCTCTTCGATAATGATCGCAACACCCTGTGGATTTACAGTCTGCGAGATCTTGGAGAAAACATCTTTGCTTAGAACGAGAGGCTCTGTGCCGGGCGTGAATTCTTTTGCCCAGGAGATCTTATCTTCGGTAACGATCACTTCCTCAGCCTTCTGACCGCTCGACAGCGCTTCCTCACAAAGCCTTGTGCCCTCAAGATATATCAAGCCTTCCTTCTTGGCTTCGGATCTTTTGGTAAGCTTTGCGATACGCTTAACATTCGGATTGTCACGGCTGGTGATGATCACTGTAAAGTCTCCTTTTCGCTTTTGACATTATAACAGATTAGGTGCAGAAAGCGTTTTCCCATCGCATACGCGAATGTTCCATGCGGCGTTCCGGAAAAGCGGTTTCCGCCAACCGGTTATCCAATGCTCGACTCAATGCTCGACTTTTTTTGCTTGAAAAGTCGGTCGTGAAGTCAAGCATTAACATGGTATTTCGATATCCAACATTTAATCCAACTTTTTTCCTTCAAAATGTTGGAAGCAAAGTTGGATTTTGGCAAAATCCAACTTTTTTTCCAAGTTTTTCAGCCCAAAATGTTGGATTAAAAGTTGTACATTGCCGGCTGTCATTATTCACGGGCTCAAAGCCGGTCGTTGTTCGGAAACAAAAAAACTGCGCAGGAATCAGATTCCCGCGCAGCTGTTGTTATCAATTTATATCAGACTATCAGAGAGCTGCCTTAGCCTTCTCAACGAGAGAAGTAAAACCTGCTGCATCTGTAACAGCGATATCGGAAAGAACCTTACGGTCAAGCTCGATACCGGCCTTCTTGAGGCCGTTCATGAATCTGGAGTAGCTCATGTCGTTAAGACGGCAAGCTGCGTTGATACGAACGATCCAGAGTCTTCTGAACTCTCTCTTCTTGTTTCTTCTGTCTCTGTAAGCATAGTTACCGGACTTGAGAACCTGCTGGTTAGCAACCTTGAAAAGCTTGCTCTTATGACCCCAATAACCCTTTGCTGCCTTTAAAATCTTATGATGACGCGCTCTTGTGCGGATTCCTCTTTTAACTCTTGACATTATCTTGTCCTCCTAAATTCTAAGCAATTAAGCGTAAGGGATCATCTTCTTGATGATTCTTGCATTCTGATCTGAGCATACCTGGTTGTGTCTCAGGTGTCTCATTCTCTTAGTAGGTCTCTTGCTCAGAATGTGGCTTCTGAATGCCTGCTTGTGGAGAACCTTACCGGTACCTGTAACCTTGAATCTCTTCTTTGAAGAAGTGTGTGTCTTCTGCTTGGGCATAATATCATTCCTCCTAAATTATTTTTTCTTTGCCGGTGACAGGTACATTACCATGTTCCTGCCTTCTATCTTGGGCGGTCTGTCTACTGAACCATATTCGGTTACGCTGTCAGCAAAACTGTTCATTACTTCGTAACCCTTATTCTGGAAAGCCATCTCGCGGCCTCTGAATCTGATGTTAACCTTGACTCTGTCGCCTGCTGAAAGGAACTTTACGACCATCTTGCGCTTAACTTCGACATCGTGAACATCCGTTGTAAGCTTCAAGCCGACTTCCTTAAGTTCTGTCTCTTTCTGCTTCTTCTTGGCTTCCTTCTCTCTCTTGCTCTTCTCGAAAAGGAACTTGTTGTAATCCATTACTCTGCAAACAGGGTTATCCGGATTAGGTGATATGCAGACGAGATCCAGCTCAGCTTCTTCAGCACTCTTAAGAGCTTCCTCGATCGGAACTACACCGACCATCTGTCCTTCTGCGTCAATGAGACGTACCTGAGGGAACTTGATAGCTCCGTTAATCATCTGATTATCATTGGTCTTAGCGATGGTAGCCACCTCCTTGTTTAAGACTTACTTTTTCCAACATAAAAAAAGAACGGATAAAATCCGTTCTCTCATAACTACCCTGCCTTAATGGCAACCCCTCAAAATAATGAGTAATATATCTAGTTATTTACCTCTTTACAAGCATATCGCCGCTTGAGGTGAGAAACGGACGTTCTTCTTTCACGAGCGATATAATAATTGAGTTTTGCCACAAAGTCAATACTTTTGAGAAAATGTCATTATTACCTGACCATTAATGTATGATCTTTAGAAATGACCGCCTGTGAATGGGAGTCATTCCCTTCTCTCTTATAGCTGCATAGTGGTCCTTTGTGCCGTATCCTTTGTGCTTAGCAAATCCGTATCCCGGATACTCCTTATCGTATTCGGCCATCATGTGGTCCCTGGTAACCTTAGCAAGGATCGAAGCTGCTGCAATGGAATCAGATTTTGCATCGCCCTTGATTATCGGTATCACTTCCAATCCCGTGCCGCTCAATTTGACTGCATCGATCAATAAGATGTCGGGTGACATTTCTTTGGCAGCAAGCTCTTTAACGCAGTTGCGCATTGCGTTTTTGGTGGCTTCAAGGATATTTATCTCATCTATTTCTTCCGGTCCTGAAGCACAGATTGCATATGCCTTTGCTTTTTCTTTTATCTGCTCGAAAAGTTCTTCCCTCTTCTTCTCCGAGAGCTTCTTGGAGTCGTCCAGGCCGAGGATCTTAACATCAGGATCGAGTATGCAGCAGGCTGCAACAACGGGTCCTGCAAGAGGTCCTCTTCCTGCCTCATCGATACCGCCGATCATCTTGTAGCCTTTGGCAAGACAATCACGCTCGTATTCATACATTGCTTCGTATTTTGCGGTAAGTTGTTCTGTTGTAAGCTTGGGCATCTGTTTATCCTCTGTTACTTAAAATCTTCAGGCATCTCGAGAGTTATCCTGCCCGTTCTGCCCTCTCTCAGATCATTTAAGAAAAGCCTTGCAAAGCGTTCCTCATCGATCCTTCCGCCGCTAAGGATGCAGCCTCTCTTCTTTGCCATCTCAAGGAAAAGATCGTAATAAGGATCCTGGTAGAACCCTTCGTCATCTGACTGCTCTATATCAACATTAACGCCGTATCTTTCCCTGATAAGACCCGGATATATATCGAGCATTATCTTCAGTGTCTCATAAGCTACCTTTACGACATCCGTTACTTCTTCTTTGACAGAACCTAACGCGGTAAGGCATATTCCGCTCTTGGCATTGGCGATCCTGGGCCACAGGACACCTGCCATATCCATTAATTCAAGTCTTCCGCCTGTCATTATCCATTTGAAATCTTTGGTAACACCCGGCTTGTCGCCAGTCACAGCGGCTTTCCTGCCTGCAAGGGCGTTGATTATCGTCGACTTGCCGGTATTGGGGGCACCTACGACCATAACTCTGACAGGACGGCCTATTCTGCCCTTCTCGGCAGCCTTCTCGAGCTTATCCTTCATGAGTTCCATCGTAATGGCATTAAGCTTGTCGAAGCCCTTCTTATGTGTGCTCTCGAGAGCGCAGGCACGGGTATTGTCCGCTTCAAGAGCGGATATCCAGCGGGATGTTTTCGATGGATCGGCAAGATCAGCCTTGTTAAGGATGACGATCCTGGGCTTGTCACCGATTATCCTGTCGAGTTCCGGATTGCGGCTTGAGAAAGGGATCCTCGCGTCCGCTGTCTCATATACAAGATCGACGAGCTTCAATCTCTCGCCTGTCTCGTTAAGGGCTTTCTTCATGTGCCCCGGAAACCAGTTTATGTCGTTCTTCTTCTCGCTCATAGAAACCTCATCATTTATTACGTGATGATTTTAACATAATAGTAAAGGAAAGAGGTTGCCTCATATGAGACAACCTCTTGATTAACTGTTTTAAGCCGAAAATCAGATCTTCTGTGTGATCTTTGCAGCCTTGCCCTGACGATCGCGGAGATAATAGAGCTTTGCTCTTCTGATCTTACCCTTACGAATAACGTCGATGTGATCGATCTTGGGGGAATTTACAGGGAGAATTCTCTCTACGCCGATACCGTAAGATACACGGCGAATTGTTATTGTCTCAGAAAGGCCCTGGCCTTTTCTTGCGATGACATAGCCTTCGAATACCTGAATACGCTCCTTTGCGCCTTCCTTGATAAGGAGGTGAGCCTTTACGAAGTCGCCGACTTCTACTTCAGGATAGCTGTTCTTAATATTCTCGCTCTCGATGACTTTTACTAAATCCATATTGTTTGTTTCCTCTCTTTCCTGCAGATGTTCTTGCCTGGATATGGCAGAGGACCATCCTGATAACTGGAGAATTTTAGCACATGCCCCTTTCAAAGGCAAGCATTTTGGCCCAATCACTTTCAGAAATGTCCAATTTGTCAAGCATATCGGGCCTGTTCTTCCATGTATCGACCAGTGCAGCGATGCGGTTATACTCAGCGATCGCTGCGTCGTTGCCGTTTTTGAGGACTTCCGGAACGGCCCTGTCATGCCATACCGGAGGCTTGGTGTACTGGGGTGCCTCGAGCATTCCGTCAGTATGGGATTCGTTGGTATATGCCTCTTCGTTGGGAAGCACGCCCGGAATGAGCCTTGCGACAGCATCAATGACCACGATTGCAGCCGTCTCACCGCCCGTGAGGACATAATCCCCAATGGAGATCTCCTCGTCGCAGATCTCGTCTATCACGCGCGCGTCTATACCTTCATAATGGCCGCAAATGATCAGCAGATTCTCGTGTTTTGCAAGTTCATGTGCTTTGGCCTGATCGAAAACATGACCCTTGGGCGACATGTATACCGTGTGGGGCTTTTTGCCGCCGCAGAGCTCAACGGCCTTTTCGAACGCTCCGAAAACAGGCTCCGGACGGATCATCATGCCTGTGCCGCCGCCATAGATGGTGTCGTCGACGCGTCCATAGTTATTGGGGGCATAATCCCTCATCTGGATGCACTCCAAAGAGATAGCGCCCTTAGCGATCCCTCTGCCCGTTATGCTCGTATTAAGGTATGACGAGACCTGCTCGGGAAATAATGTAGCTACATAGAAGTTCATATATCAGTCTGATCTCCGCTTGTTATTGCAACATTGCCGTCCTTATCGACCTTGATGGCCGTACCGCAGTAATCACAGTAGCCTACAGTCATCTTACGTATCCTGATGTTGCTTGCACCGCAGTTAGGACAGGTAACAGCAACATATTGTGTCTCCAATTCGTCCTCATATTTCTTTCTGTTGAAGTCGGTCTGCTTCTGATCAGCCACGGCTTTAGCCGCCTTCGCGACTTCCTGAGCCTGCAAGGTCTTCTGCTTGGCAACGGCGATCTTGCGCTTCTTTATTATATTAGCCACGATAATTATCCCGATGACCAGGATTACCGCAACAACGGCTATAATGCCCATCTGCCGGAATGAAAGCTGCTTTTCCATTATCCTCCTGCCGGCATTCTCGAATGAAGCTTTAAAGAACTCGCCTTCGTTAAGATTGCTATCAGTATAGTAATAATCTATAAAATCAAGGAATATCTCCCTTGCCTGTTCATCCATTACCTGAGTCTCGGCGTCATAGCCCGGAGTTACCGTGCAGATATATTCGGATGAATTATTCGGATACTCGCGGAAGATGATAAGAACATGGCCTTCATCTTCACCGAACATCTCCTTGTATTTTGATTCGGCGAGCGCTTCTACGCTTCCTTCAGACTTGTATTGGTATCCGTCTCTTCCTGTGATCCAGAGATATGGCTGAACGCCTGTCTGCTCATAGAAAGACTTCATACCGGTGATCAAGGCTTCTTCCTCGCCTTTTTTGTCGATCCAGTCTCCCCAGTCATCCTGATACCACACATCAATAGGGGTGCACTTGGAGGAAGGCAGAGCCTCTCTTTCAACAGTTGAACGCTCGATAAGGAAATACTGAACCGGCCCGGACCAATTGCCACCAAACCCAAAATTGATGCCGAAACATATGATCATCCAAACAATGAGTATTATGAATGGGGTAAAACATCCGATTCCGCTTCCACCATCTGAGCCATTAGAATAATGCGCACCGCCGGAATGATGCGACGATGAGCCGGATGATGAATGATAGGATGAGCTGCTTGCATGATGTGTATGGCTGCTCGAATGATGTGAGCTGTGGTGTGAACCACCGCCTCTGCCGCCTCTTCCCATAACTTGCTCCTCCATTATCCGCGCGGGAAAACATGATTTTTCAAATTGAATAATACCATAATTGAGATATGTTTACGATTTGTGCAAATGCATCCCAAGTAAGCCGTTTGTAATATGTTTGCCCCCTTTTTGCCTGATTTCTGATGCAGTTTGGTTTTGACACGAACTTACAATCAAATCAAGGTTAACCTGACAAAACAGGGATGAAAGGAAAAAACATTATGAGAAAACTAACATATAGATACCCTTCAAAGGCAGGTGCGGCTGCATTATCTGCCGTTATGCTGCTCTCAATGACAGCCTGCAACGATGCAAACAAGAAAACAGGCAGTACTACAGAGGCTCAAGGCACTTCTGTATCAGGTGAAGCAAATATCAACATTACTGAACCTGCAGAAAACTCAGTTCAGTCTGATAACACTTCCGGTGATCCGCTCTCAGACACACAGAAGAAAGCATATAAAGCATATCTTGAAACGCTTGAGGGCTTAGAGGATACGATATCTGTCTACACCTGGATGAATATCGGCGGAGGCGATTCAAACTGGCTCTATCCTCAGGAGAACATTCCGTGTGCATTATACGATCTTACGGGTGACGGAATCGAAGAGATGATCGTTATGGAAGGTCAGAAAAATCTATCCGCAAACCTTGAGGTATATTCCTATGATCAATCCACCGAGGAGACTTCAGTCATCCTTTTCGTGGGATATCTGAATCCCCAGATAGAGATTGGCCGCGGAGTCACGGTCGCAGCAACCAACGATGGCAGACTCCTCATTTCCGACAATCCGAGAGATGACAGCGAATACAATTCATGCATAACCTACGTATATAACGGATTCGAATTGCTTCCGGATCAGTCAGCGGAGGACCTCGTATCATATACTGAGGATATGTCGCAGAAATATCACGAATACAAGATCAATGACGGCAGCGTAAGCGAAAGTGATTACACCGAGAAGATGAACAAGATGATCGACTCCATCGATGTATTAATGCAGTATGGATTCGTAATCGGCGACAAAATGCAGTCCAAGATCGAAGGAATGACTTCCATAGCAATGTCTTACGATCAGATGCATGATTACCTTGAACAGCATCTGTAAGAAATAAATCACCTGAATAACCATTCAGGCAACAAAACCCCCGGAGCTGAAATCCCTCCGGGGGTTTTGATTTATCTGAACATTATATTTTCGAGAAAGGGCAAATCAAAAACAGACCTGTCTTCAAAGAGGTTACAGCCTCTATAAAACGATCAATCGTATAATTCGTAAAGGCCTTCAGGCAGCCTGCACCTGATAAAACCTTCAGCGATGTTTACTTCATAGCAATAGACCTTTACGAACGGGAGCATGAGGTTTTTCTTCTTGTCACGCCTGATCTCGAGCGTGAACTGGGGACCTGTCTCAAAACAGTCGATAACAGTTCCCACTTCTCCCCTGTCATCATCTATTACCGTAAGTCCTTTGAGGTCAGTGATGAAATAGCTGTCCTTCTTGAGCTTGACGGCATTATCTCTTGTGACGGCGATGAATCTGCCACGCAAAAGTTCCGCCTTGTCTCTGTCAAGGACACCTTCGAATCTGACGAGAACGTTGCCTCTGTCCATTCTTGCAGACTGGCATGCAAAAGCCTCGGGCTTCTCGAATTTCTGCCCGCAGACAAAGCATTCCTTTAGTTTAAGGAAACGGCGCGGGTCGTCCGTTAAGGGATAGACTTTCACTTCCCCGCGGACGCCGTGCGCGCCGGTAATCTTTCCTATAATGATGAGATCTTCCAAAAGAATCAGCCTACTATATCGACTATAACGCGCTTACCTTCTTTGAGGTACTTAGCCTTCATTATGGAACGGATAGCCTGAGCTCTCTTACCGTTCTTGCCGATAATCTTTCCTGTATCCTCGGGAGCTACGGACAGCTCGAAAACAACCGTATTTCCGCGTTCTGTCTTCTTAACGTTTACCTCATCGGGATTACTAACCAATTCCCTGGCGATATAAACCAACAAATCGTCCATGTAAAGCTCTCCTTCCTAATAATAGTATGAGCAAACTGATGTTTTAGATCAGATGATGCCCTGCTTCTTGAGAAGAGACTTTACTGTATCTGTAGGCTGTGCTCCGTTAGAGATCCACTTCTTTGCTGCATCAGCGTCGATCTTAACACTGTCTGTTTCCTTCATGGGATCATAGTAACCGATCTCTTCGATGAAACGTCCGTCTCTGGGGTATCTTGCATCAGCAACTACTACACGGTAGAAAGGTGCCTTCTTCTTACCCATTCTTCTTAAACGAATCTTTACTGCCATTTTGTTTTTCCTCCGGAAAATTTATTTTTATTTTTATAATCAACGTCATCAGGTAATGACGGGATCTACTTTATCTTCTGCCCTTGCGCTTCTTCTTGCGGTCGCGTCTTCCGGAAGGAACGAACGGTGTACCGTCATCGTAGTCATCCTTAGGTGCCGCGAAGCTTCCAAGACCCTGAGGCATTCCGGTTCCAAGACCGCCCATGCCTCCCATATTGCCGAGGCCGCCCATGCCTCCCATGCCGCCCATGTTGCCCATACCGCCTTTAAGGCCCATCTTTGCAGCCTGCTTGGCAAAGCCTTTGGGCATCTTGAAACCACCCTTGCCGTTGGAGAACTGCTTCATGATCTTTGCAGTCTGCTCATACTGTGTAATGAGCTTATTAACGTCAGATACCTGAACTCCGGCACCTGCGGCGATCCTCTTTCTTCTGCTGGCATTAAGGATCGAAGGTGTTCTTCTCTCCTTCTTGGTCATGGATGTGATGATAGCCATCTGCCTGTCAACGATCTTATCGTCGAGATCATCCTCATTGACCTTGCCTGCCGCACCGGGCATCATGCCGACGAGATCTTTGAGCGAGCCCATCTTCTTCATCTGTGCGAACTGGTCATAGAGGTCATCAAGATTGTAGGAACTGCCCATCATGCGTTCCATTATCTTTCTTGCCTCTTCCTCGTCGATATTGGCCTGAGCCTTCTCGATAAGGCTTACGACATCGCCCATACCGAGGATCCTGTCAGCCATACGCTGGGGGTAGAATCTCTCGATAGCATCAACCTTCTCACCTGTACAGATGTATTTAATAGGCTTGTTTGTAAGCTTTCTGATAGATAAAGCAGCACCGCCCCTTGCATCACCGTCAAGCTTTGTCATGATGAAGCCGTCCATGCCGATGTTCTGCTCGAAAAGCCGGGCAACGTTAACGGCTTCCTGACCGATCATTGCATCAACTACGAGGAGCTTCTCGGTGGGATTGACAGCAGCAGCGATATCTCTGAGCTCTTCCATGAGTTCCTCATCTGCCACCGTACGTCCTGCGGTATCTATGATCAGGTAATTGCAGAGCATGTATCTTGCTTTGCCTTCACCGTCTTTAGCGATCTTAACTGCATCCTTTTCCTCAGGATCGATATAGCAGTCAACGCCTACAGCGTCACTTAAGACCTTGAGCTGCTGTGCTGCAGCCGGTCTGTGAACGTCAACTGATACGACCATGGGCTTCTTGCCGTTCTCTTTCAAGAGTTTGGCAAGCTTTGCAGCCGTGGTTGTCTTACCTGCACCCTGGAGACCGTAAAGGATGATGATATTAAATCCGGAAGAGGATACGTTGAGCTTGTCCTCACCCTCTTCACCGCCCAAAAGTTCGGTAAGTGAATCTCTTACTATCTTTACTATCTGCTGACCAGGCGTGAACGACTCCTGAACATCGGCGCCCTTGCACTTCTCCGTCATGTCAGCTACAAATTCCTTAACAACGCTGTAGTTAACGTCCGCCTCAAGGAGAGCCATGCGGATCTCACGCATCATCTCCTTGATGTCGCTCTCACTTACACGGGCCTTGCCGCGCATCTTTGAGGTTATATTCTGAAGCTTTTCCGATAAGCTCTCAAACACTTTACTTACATTTCCTCTATTAATTCTTCAAGCTCTTTTGCCGCTTTGGCGGTATCACCGCCGTTAAGATGTGCCAGAGCCTTTTTAGCTTTTGCCTGCTGCATCTCGAAAAGCTTGAGAAGACCAAGCTTCTCTTCATACTCTTCAAGCTGCTTTTCAGCCCTCTTGACCGTATCGTGAACGCCCTGTCTTGAGATACCCTCAGCTTCGGCGATCTCTGCCAAAGTCAGGTCATCGTTATAGTAGCTCTCACATGTACGCCTCATCTTGGGCGTGAGAAGATTGCCGTAGAAATCGAGCAAAAGATCTGTTCTTACTGATTTTTCGCGCATATAAAGGCACTCCTCCCTTATTCAGCCTGCACATAATAACAAAGCTTGGGAGGTGTGTCAAGTATTTTTACTTGTCAGGTGCGGATCAGTTTTTTGCCCACCAGTAGCAATATGCCTGGGTCCTTGCCGCGAAGTTGTTCCCTTTAAGAAGTTCTCTAACTTCTTCCCTGGTATACCAGCGAGCTTCTATCTCTTCCTCATCCGAAGTACTGGGCGCGAATTCGCCTTCCGCCTTGCCAAGAACGCAGCAGCTCTTCTCGTTCGTTATGCCGACGCCCGAAAAGCTCATGGGCAGGACCTCGTCTATCGAGACAAGCTTTAAGCCGGTCTCTTCCCAAAGCTCTCTTGCCGCAGCAACATCCGGTGTCTCGCCCTCGTCTATAAGACCTGCCGGGAAGTTATAAGCAAAGCCTCCGACAGCCATTCTGAATTCCTTGTTAAGAAGGATCCTGCTGCCGTCAGTACTTGTGATGATGAGCACCACGGCGTCACATTTTTCGCGCTTTATGCCGTCAAGATCCGTAATATTCTTATCTCTTGAGACCATCTCGTAGATCTTGCGGTTGCCGAGATCTGTCTCATATTCAGCGTTATAAGATGTTATAAAACGTCCTTCGTGTACTTTCTTTATGTCTATGAACTTCATTTACTTACCCATTCTTCTTTTAATTACATCTTCTTTGGCTACGGAATAGCCGAAGAAGCCGAGCTTCTCGCCTAAGAGATAATACTCTCCGTGGTTATATGCGACAAGTCTGGCATTCTCAAGGCAGAGCTTGCCGTTTGCGTCAAGAAGATACGAATCCGCCGTAACGCTCTTGATCTCGCCTATGAACATGTCATGCGACCCGAGTTCGGTTACGCTCCTGACAATGCAGGAGATCGATACCGGTGCTTCCTTTACCGCATATGCATATTCAAGACCTTCTGCCTTGACCGGAGTAAGACCGCACGACTTGAACTTGTCCTCCTTCTCGCCGCCTCTGACGCCGCAGTAATCACAGGCCTTGCACAGTGACTTCGAAACGAGGTTTACGACAAACTCGCCTGTCTCAGAGATCAGCTTGTGAGAATACCTGTTCTTACGGATACTTACCGAGATCATCGGAGGCTCTGAATTAACGGTACCTGCCCACGCCGCAGTCATGATGTTGGGGCGCCCGTCCTTTCCGGCGGATGAGATCATTACAACAGGTACGGGATTAAGGATAGTTGAAACCCCGACCTCCACTTTATCGTGCTTGGCCAATTGTCATACCTCCTTGGAAATAAGCGGTGTTACCGCAGTAAAAGTCTCGTGCAGGAGCAGATAGTCCTTGATGTCGATTCCGGCGGAGTAACCCACGATGCTTCCATCCTTGCCGATTACGCGGTGGCACGGAACGATCACCGCAACTGGATTATCCGAACAAGCAGCGCCTACCGCTCTCGTGATCTTTCTTGCTTCAGCAAGCTTTCCTTCCGTAATGCGGAGCGCTATGTCCTCATAGCTTGCCGTGCTTCCGAACGGGATCGTGTTAAGCGCATTCCATACCTTCTTCTGGAAAGGTGTTCCCTCGCTGAATCTTACATTGATATCGAAGGTTGCCCTGTTGCTGTCAAAGTATTCCCTGAGCTCAACATATGCCTTGGAGAGCTCTTCCGGCAGGAACTCCAGCTGTTCATCTTCAAGATTATATCTTCCGTCATCATTGCGGCTCAGTCCGCCGTTTCCGTCAAGAAGTCCCAGGCTTCCCGCAATATTAAAGGCAAACTGATCCTCGATCTTCTGGCCGTAGTGGAAGAGCTTGACTGAATCTATGTAGTCCTTTCCGCCTGATACCATCGCAACGCCGCGCTCGAAAGGCACAAAGCAGACATTATATCTCGGATATTCATAAGAAAGCATCGCATAAAGTCCCGCATCCTCAAATCCGTTCTTAAGCCTTACCTCATCCCTCAATACGGCTTCCTGGTTGAATCCGGCGCCCGTAAGGATCCTCTCAAGGCCCTCGTTGCCGTGATTGCAGATGACCGTGACCTTGTGATAGAACTTCTCAAGGAAGCAATAGTTCAGCACCGCATCGACAACACCGCTCTGGGTATCCGCATTCGCATCACTCGTGAAAACAAATTCTATATGCGCCCTGCAGTTCTTCCTGTCAGGTCTGAAGAGCTTGATCAGCGCATAGATCACACCGCCCTTTGACGCGAGAAGGGCCTCTCCCTGGCTTCCTGTTCCCAAAGCTCTGATATCATCTTCGATGAGCTTTATGGTACCCTCCATGAGTCCTCTCTTACGGAGCTCGGAGCTGTCAGCAATATGGATATTACGAAGATCGATCTTGTCAGCCATAGCATTTCTCCGGATCAAAGTCATCATCTTGCTTAACAAATTCTGCCGTATATTCATTGGTGTTGTAATACATCTTGCTGTCACCTGATTCCGGGCAGAAGACCGCATTATCCATTGTCTGTCTGATATCTGATGCCATGTGCCCGAAAAGTTCGTCTTCACCGATCAGATCCCACACAGCATCATTCCTTATGACAGGCATCAGTCCCCTCATTCCCTCCAGCCTGTAGATAAGAAGCTGTGCGTCCGGATCAAAAGATATAAAAGCCGCAAACTCGGCCGCGAACGCACTGTCTCCGGCGTCTTTCGAAACACAAAGTGAATAAGTGGTGATATAAGGCACACCTATATTGGTCGCCTCATAACAGGGCAGGTGCAATATATAAAGGCTGTCCGGATAGTAATCGGACCAGATATTTATATTGGCCGAAGAATCGATCCACAAAGCAGCATTTCTCTTGATGATCGGGTCGATCCCGTCAATATCGTCAAAAGCCAGTGAATCAGAATACATGTCCTTTACATATGAAGCGGCTTCGTTAATGATCTCCTTTGTCCCCTCACGGTCCCTGGAGTATTCCTTATAAGCCATGTATGATGTCGGTTTGTCATTATTGAAAGCAGAAACCAAGTAAGGGATCATCTCATAAGCATACGCAAAAGGTGCGATCGACGGATATTCATCGCTTATCGCATAGAGATATTCCATCATATCCTTTGTGGTGTTCTTTGTCTGAAGCTTGCCCGTGCTCCTCGGAATGAACTCGCTGTTTCCTATTACTATCTGTGCAGCGCAGTAATGTGGCACAGCATAGAAAACACCATTATCGGAATTATTTGTCATGGCGCCCATATATATCTGCTGGCTGCTCAGATATTTGCTGTCAGAAAGATAACCGTTAAGATCTCTGGCATATCCAGCCTTCCAGACAGCTTCACTGTCCCGGGCAAGAAAAAGATCCGGCATCTCACCATTATCCTTCCAGTTCTTTATGCTCTCAAGTTCAGCACCGGTGCTTCCGCATCCGGTATTTGTTATGACATAGTTGGAAGCAACAGAAGCAAGATAACCTGTATCTACAGTAAGTCCGTTCTCGGCACTGTCCCAGATACCGTTGTTCTTGCAGTAAAGCATGGATGCAAGATACTGAATAGTCTGGTCCGAATACGGAAGCGCAACCCTGATATGTTGGATATCACTGTCAGATACAGTGCTGCCTGTCTCATCCGTAACTTCAGACGCAGAAGACTCACTGCTCTCAGTAACGATCGAAGGAAACATGTCATCACCCTTTTTGCAGCCCGTAACAACAGAGCCCGCCAGAGCGGCGCCGAGAGCAACGCAGATTATTCTCCTGAAGAGAGAACGGGCTTTCATGAACTATTACCTCCGATATTGTGATTATACCATTCTTACTTGACACTTAACTCCCAAATAGGTATATTTTTATGGCACGCCAAAGTGGCTCAGGGGTAGAGCAATTCACTCGTAATGAATAGGTCGCGGGTTCGATTCCCGCCTTTGGCTCCAACAAAAAGAACTGTCCCATATGCTTTGATGCTGTGGGACAGTTTTTATTTGAAACGGTATGCTGCCGGTTTTTTCGAGGCCGGGCAACAAATGAGCGCCGGCTATTTTGATACCTAAGTGTCGATTATCGGGGGTCAGGTATCAAAAAAACGGAAATTTTGATACCTGAGGGCATAATTTTCGAGGTTTGGTATCAAAATATGTTTCGGTCCGGGCAGATTCTGCTTTTTCCAACGGCTAAAAAGTTCTTCCTCACCAATCGAAACTGTCAGAAAGGTCTTCCGCTTACAACCTTGTTCAAAGCTGATGTTGCTTCCCTTAACTCACTGATAGAATCATTAAGGCCATCAACGTCGATGTCACTGATCTTGGTGATTGCTTCTTCCATGGCGTCAGTATTGTCAGAAAGGACTTTGTCGACATCTGCGATCATGTCGTTCATTGCTTCAAGTGAATCTTCTGCCTTGCCAACGAGAGATGTGGCTTCGGAAAGCGTTGTCTGTATCTGTTCAAGAGTGTTGAGCACCTGGGGAACAACGAAAATTGCCGATACAACAAACACCAGGGCAATGACCATCATGGATACGGCAACAAGTCCGGTTCTCTTGGCATCGCGCTTCTCATACTTGATGAGTTCGACAAGAAGATCGTGCTGTGTGTAATCAGCATACTTGCCGCCTTTGATCTTGTTAACAGCCGCTTCTTCTTTCGCTGGTGCCGATACGGGTGCGGGAGCCTCTGCCTTTGCAGGAGCAGGAGCGGGCGCAGGTGCCGGATCAGCTACAGCAGGTGCAGCCTCCACAGCAACGTCCTTAGCAGGTGCCTCTTCAGCTGGCGCGGGAGCAGCCTCCACTGCCGCTTCCTTCATATCCTCTTTTACTTCCAATGTTTTTTTCTCGTCTTCCATATTTTCCTCCTGAAATAAAAAAGGGCTGCCTCATAAAGAGACAGCCCCGGTATAGCAGATATTAATGGTGGAACAATCTCATTCCTGTGAATGCCATGGCGATGCCGTACTTGTTGCATGTCATGATGACGTGATCGTCACGGATCGAGCCGCCGGGTTCAGCGATATACTTAACGCCGCTCTTGTGGGCACGCTCAATGTTGTCACCGAATGGGAAGAATGCATCTGAACCAAGAGCTACGTTGTCGTTCTTTGCGAGCCAAGCCTTCTTCTCTTCTCTAGTAAATACCTCAGGCTTAACCTTGAAGATGTTCTGCCATGTGCCCTCTGCAAGTACATCCTCATACTCGTCAGAGATATATACGTCGATGGCATTGTCTCTGTCGGGACGGCGGATGTCGTCAACGAACTGGAGACCTAATACCTGAGGGCTCTGTCTGAGCCACCAGTTATCAGCCTTGTTGCCTGCGAGTCTTGTGCAGTGGATTCTGGACTGCTGGCCTGCGCCGATACCGATTGCCTGGCCGTCCTTAACGTAGCATACGGAGTTGGACTGTGTGTACTTCAATGTGATAAGAGAGATCAAGAGGTCGATCTTCTTGTCCTCAGGAATGTCCTTATTGTCAGTAACGATATTGTCTAAGAGAGCATGGTTGATCTCAAACTCGTTTCTTCCCTGCTCGAAAGTAACACCGTAAACTTCCTTTGTCTCGATCGGAGCGGGCTTATAGGAAGCGTCGATCTTGATTACGTTATATGTGCCCTTTCTCTTTGTCTTAAGGATCTCAAGAGCTTCGGGTGTGTAATCGGGAGCGATGATGCCGTCGGATACTTCTCTTGCGAGCATTGTTGCAGTAATGGCGTCGCATGTATCGGAAAGTGCAGTAAAGTCGCCGTATGAAGACATTCTGTCAGCGCCTCTTGCTCTTGCATAAGCGCATGCGATGGGAGAAAGCTCGCCAAGATCGTCTACGAAATAGATCTTTGCTTCTGTCTCAGAGAGGGGCTTGCCTACTGCAGCACCTGCAGGTGAAACGTGCTTGAAGGAAGTGGCTGCAGGAAGACCTGTTGCTTCCTTTAATTCCTTGACAAGCTGCCAGCCGTTGAAAGCGTCCAGAAGGTTGATATAACCGGGCTTGCCGTTCAATACTTCGATGGGAAGCTCTGATCCGTCCTTCATGAAGATCCTGGAAGGCTTCTGATTGGGGTTGCATCCGTACTTGAGTTGCATCTCGTTAGACATTGTCGTTCTCTCCTTTAATATTTCTTACTGATTCAATTCTTACTTAACGTTCTTGTTTACGATTCTGGTCTCAGCAGCGCCTGTTGCGATGTCTATGTAGCGCACGAAAAGCGATACCTTGTTGTCTTCGTTAAGGCTTGTCCAGACTTCGTTTGTAAAGGTGTCAATATCACCCTTGAGCTCGACCTTTTCGGGCTCGCCGTCAAAAGACGGAAGCGGGCTGCCGTCACCCATGTATGTATGGATGAATCTGCCGATGCCTGCCTTGGGATTTGTGTATGTGAATGTGTGGCGCTCGCATGAAGCAGGATCGCCGTCGTCACTTTTGAGGATGGACATAGCGAAATTATATGTGCCGTTCTCAACATGCATGATGCCGGAGATTCTTGGAGTGTAGTTCGGAGCGTCGTCTTCGAACTCTCTGCCTCTCAAGGACTGCTCGAAAGTCATCTGCTTGTCCATGAGTTCATAGATGGTATCAGTCTGGTCACCGTTCGTAACGATCGTCTTGTTGCCAAGAACTCTTACGGGTGAATAGATGATGAGGTGCGGATCTGTAAGGAGTGAGGGATCGAAAGCCTCTGTCTTGATTCCGTCTTCTGTTGCAGTGAAGACTCTGTTTCTTGAGTTAACGCTTCTTCCCATGATGAAGTAAGCAGTTACTGCATACTTGCCGTCTTCGGACTTGCCGATAACGATTCCTCTTCCGGGATAAGCATTCTCTGTTAAGATCTTGCTCAGGTTCTGTGTGATCATATAGCACCTCCAAAAATTTAATACTGATTTATCTTATGTAACAGATGTTGTTCTCGATAACGACTTTGCCGTCTGCGATAAGTCTGATAGCCTCAGGCAGGAGCTTCCATTCACACTCCTGCATGATCCTCTTCTGCAATGACTCGGGTGTGTCATTAGGCAGTATATCTATTGCCTTTTGCAGGAGGATAGGACCTTCATCGTAGTTCTCGTTTACGAAGTGGACCGTTGCACCTGAAACTTTGACGCCCTTTGCAAGAGCAGCCTTGTGAGGCCTTATGCCGTACATGCCTGCGCCGCAGAATGACGGGATAAGAGCCGGATGAATGTTGATTATGCGGTTGGAATATTCAGCTACGATCTTGGGACCGAGCAACGAGAGGTATCCGGCAAGAACGATAAGTTCAGCACCTGATGCTTCAACAGCAGATACCACCGCTTCATCCCACTCCTCAACAGAAGCGAAATCCTTTCTGGAAACGACTGCAGTCTTTATGCCGTTGCTGGCAGCTCTCTCAAGCGCATAAGCATCTTTCGAGGACGACAACACAAGCGTGATCTCAACATCTTTGAGGATGCCATCCTTAGTGTTGTCGATGATGGCCTGAAGATTAGTTCCTCCGCCTGAAACAAATACCGCAATCTTCATCTGTTATTTCCTGCTTTCCTAAAATTACCCGTTTACAAAAATCAGCAATTGCTTTGCGAACGATTCTGCACAAGCGGACTAAGTCCGCGCAGAAGCCCTGAGTGAGCAAAGCAATCAGTTGTATTTTACTGAATGTACGCTTTCCTCATCGTCTTCGGGCTTGCCTGCGATGAAATCGCCGTCGAAGCAAGCTGAGCATACGCCGCAGTCGATAGTGTTAAGAGATGCTCTTAAGCTGTCAAGGCTGATGTATGCAAGAGAATCAGCACCGATCATGTCTCTTATCTCTTCAATGGACTTGGTGCTTGCGGGAAGCTCTGTCTCAGATGAAGCATTTACGCCGTAGCAGCAGCCGAATTTAACCGGCGGGGAAGCAAGTCTTACGTGAACTTCCTTAGCTCCGTTTTCGCGCAGGAAAGAGATAATGTACTTTGTTGTCGTACCTCTTACGAGAGAATCGTCAACGATCGCGATCTTCTTGTCCTTGATTGCAGTCTTGAGAGCCGCAAACTTCATTCTGACAGCGAGTTCTCTCTGCTGCTGTGTACTCTTGATGAATGTTCTTCCGACATATCTGTTCTTGAGAAGTCCCGCACCATACTGTACTCCGAGGCCTGCCGCATAACCTTCTGCAGCAGCATTTCCTGAGTCAGGAGCGCCGATTACGAGATCGACGTCAGCAGGGCTCTCCTTGGCCAGCGCCATACCTACTCTGTATCTTGAATCGAAGATGGACATTCTGTCGATAAGTGAGTCAGGTCTTGCTACGTATACGTACTCGAAAACACAGACCTTGCCGTCTTTCTTTTCTACGGAAGGATCGTACTTGATAGAGCTCATTCCCTCTTTGGAGATCGTGATGATCTCACCGGGCTCGAAATCTCTTACGATCTCGCATCCGAGGGCGTCAAGGGCACATGATTCGGAGGAAATATAATACTTGTCATCGAGTTTTCCGAGGATCAAAGGTCTGATTCCGTAAGGATCTCTTACGCCGATCATCTTATCCTCAGTCATGAAGATCATGGAATAAACTCCGTGGACCTCCTTCATTGTCTCAAGGATGGCATGCTCGCAGTCCTCTGTTCTGATCCTGTTGCGTGAGAACAGTGAGAGGATGATCTCGGAATCTGTATTTGTCTGGAAGATGGCGCCCTGGTCCTTGAGCTCGTCTCTTACCTTGTTAGCATTCATGATGACAGAATCGGAAGTAAGAGCAATGGAACCTACTCTGGACTTGATAGAGATAGGCTGGATGGCATCAAGGCCGTTCTCTCTGGGAGATCCGCCTCTTGCATGGCCGATGGCACATGAACCTGTAAGAGCGGATAATGTAACCTCATCGAAAACATCGGTTACAAGACCGGGTGCCTTATGTACCAGGAATGTTCCTGCGTCATTGACTGCGATTCCCGCAGATTCCTGACCTCTGTGCTGCAGCGAGAAAATACCGTAATAGGTATCTCTTGTTACATCCTTAGTACTCCCCTTGATGTCATAACATCCGAAAACTCCACTCATGTGCTTGTAGCCGTCCTTTGCTTAATTTGTTCTATGTTAAAGATATAGATCTGTTAACCGTAATCACATCTCAGCGATCTTCTGCTGAAGTCTTGCATCCCTCTCCTCTACCGAGTCAGCAAGACCTGCCTTGTAATCCTTGATCTTCTGCATGAGATCAGGGTCACTTATGGCGAGCATCTGGCATGCGAGGATAGCAGCATTAGAGCCGCCGTCTATAGCAACTGTTGCAACAGGGATACCTGTGGGCATCTGTACCGTAGCGTAAAGAGCATCAACGCCTGCAAGAGCGCCGCCCTTGCAAGGCACGCCGATAACCGGGAGCGCCGTATTTGCGGCAAGAACGCCGCCAAGGTGAGCCGCAAGGCCTGCGGCAGCGATGATGACCTTAAAGCCCTCTGCTTCCGCGCCTCTTGCAAGTGCCATGGCCTTATCGGGAGTTCTGTGTGCAGAAGCAACTGTTGCCTTGAATCCGACGCCAAACTTGTTAAGCATCTTAAAGCAGCCTTCCATTACGGGGAAATCAGAATCGGAACCCATTACCACAAGAACTTTAGCGTCAGCCATAACAATTACCTGCCTTCAAAAAATATAAGGGCGTCACTCGTCGCCCTGCGCCCATTCAAGGCGCTTCATAACCCTGAAATATTCCTCCGACTCCCATTCATACGGCTTCGGACAGAAGTCGTTTCCGGGCCTTGTTGAGGTCTGAGAATAGGGAAAAACTCTCAGTCTATAGTCTACGCAATTCTTCCCGTCTGCGTCCATAATAAAATCGCATTGAATTATTACAGAATCGGGGTCTGATAATGAGTAATTTCCACCAAAACAAAAGTTCGAGAGCGAATAGAAGATGTAATGGCCGTTATATTTCTCTATCGGCTGGAGACGGTGCGGGTGTGTTCCGACCACGATATCAACGCCGTAATCAATGAGATCATGGGCCACTTTCTTCTGTCTGTCAGTAGGTTCATAAACGCCTTCCTGGCCGAAGTGGCATGACGCGATGATTATTACCGCGCCGTCATCTCTCAGGTCGTCGATAAGACCGTGTACCTGAGAAGCGTTTGTGTCATTACCCAGGCCGACCATGCCGATCACGATGCCCTTTTGCGTCGTATAGGTTGCCGCATAGTGGTCATCGCTCCAGACTATCCCCTTCTCATCAAGGTTATTCCTGGTATCTTTAAGTCCGTCCTCCCAGAAGTCGTTGATATGGTTATTCGCTATGTTAACAGCCTCGATCCCTGCCAAAGTAAGCATCTCAAGGTTCTCAGGCTTCATCTGGAAGATATACTGGTTATTCTTATGGCTTGTCCTGTCCGTTACAGGATTCTCGAGATTGACCAGGGTCATGTCGTCTTCTTTGAACATTTCGGCACAGTTCTTGAAGCAGTATTCCATGTCACCGTTTACGACGGAATCGAACTGGCGGTTGCTGGACCTGTAATCCTGCGTCAGAGTGCAGTCACCCGCAAAAGACACCGTAACGACCCTTTCTTCAGGCGTCAGCGTCGGAACGGGAGTTGCAGTCGGAGTCGGTGTGTTGGTCGGAGTGATCTCGGTGGAGACCGTCTCAAGAACAACAGTAGTGTGCTGGGACTGGATGACCTCGGTATTGGCGGTCGTCTCGACCTCGAGAACAGATTCGGTCACTTCCGTGCTGTCACAGCCTGTCATGGCAAAAGAGAGTGCTAAAACGGCAATGGCCGCCTTAATTATCTTATTTCTGCCAGAATGACCGGAACTCATAAACAGCGGTGCAACCTTTCAAATAAAGTAGAAATGCCGACTATCTGCCGGCATTTAGATTATATCAATCTTTTAAAGAATCAATACATGAAAATTGGAGTATTTTCGAGCACGTATCAGTAGATCAGGAACACCGTTCCGTATGGCTTTATGCCTGCTTTCCGGGTTCCTCCGAGAATGCCTCCGATAATGAATTGTTCAGAGAGCGGATGTATCTGTCCGTCGTCCGGCGAAGCCTTGCATCCAAAACTTCCGTAAAGCTCACTGACGTCCACATAAGCCGGCTTGTCCGAGCGGTTCATTATGGTTACGACAGCACGGCTTCCGGAAGCCTCCTTGCCAAAGGCATCACGGCCCTCCTTCAGATATCTCACAAACGCAAAGGTACCGCCTTGAGCCATGAGCGTCTCGTAGTAACCCGTGCGCAGGCACTCATTCTCTGTCCGAAGCCTTGCTATCCGCCTGAAATACGAGAGCGCCTCCTCCTGCTTCTGACCGGTCCTGTTCCACGGATAAGTCCTTCTGTTAAAAGGATCCTTATAGCCTTCCATCAAGATCTCATCGCCGTAGTAGATGCATGAAGCGCCTATATAGCATGTCTGGAACGCGAAAGCCATCCTTGCGAGCGAGGAAACAGCCTCATAGTCAGAAGAAGAAACCTTGAATCCCCTCTGTATGACGCGGTCATCCGTATCTCCGGGCTTTGAAAGCGCCGTCATGATCCTCGGCACATCATGAGATGACACGAGATTCATCATTGAATAATAAGCTTCCACGGGATAGCGCTCACGGAATCCCTCAAGCCTTGTGTTCGCGATATCAGCATCTATGTATCCGCAGAGAAAATCCAGGATTATATGTCTGAATGTATATCCCATGACCGAATCGTGGGTATTGCCGAGCATGAAGTCGCGGTAAGAACCGTAACTGCACTTGTTGGATGCGTCCTCCCACACTTCGCCGATGACTGCGCCCTGGTCTCCGGTCTTCTCTTTTACGGTCTGCCTCATCTGTCTTATAAAGCTGTCGGGCAGTTCGTCAGAAACATCGAGCCTGAAGCCCGCAGCGCCTCTTGAAGTCCATGTATCGACCACGCCGTCCTTACCAAAGATGAAATTCCTGTAGGAAAGATCATCCTCATTGATATTCGGAAGATCGGGAAAGCCCCACCACGAATCATATCCGACGGAACCGTCAGCATTTCTGAAGAAGTTATACCATGAACGGTAACGGCTCTCTTCGCCCTCGTTAAAGGCCTTGTAAGCACCCACGCCATCGTATCTGTCGAACTTGTTGAAGTATTTGGAATCGGCGCCCGTATGGCTGAACACGCCGTCAAGGATTATCTTAATACCCTTTTCCCTGCAAGCATTCTGAAGGCTCATGAAAGCCGCCGTTCCGCCTAATATGGGATCGACATTAAGGTAGTCGGCCGTGTCATATCTGTGCGATGATCTGGCCTCGAAAATAGGATTCAAATAAAGAACGTTGATCCCCAGTGACTTGATATAGTCGAGTTTCTCCTCAATGCCCTTAAGGCTTCCGCCGTAGAAATCACAGGCAAGATATCCTGTCTCAGGCTTGCCCTGAGTATCAACATCCTCATTCCAGTCTTCGTGATAGATCCGCTCGGTCCTTGCATCGGTATTGACCATCTTCTGATAGTCAAAAGCAGAGTCCCTTGCAAACCTGTCAGGGAATATCTGGTATATCATTGCGCCCTTGAGAAAATCAGGCGTCTTGAAATCTTTGTTATAAACGGTGATCTGGAAAGCAAATGGATACTTATCCTCTTCGGCACCGACTCTCGGCGGCTCAAGATAAAGCGTTCCCTCTCCGTCCGGAGTATCCATCCCGGCACCGTAATAAAGTGTGATCTGCTGTGAGTTTCCGTCAGCAGATACTGCCCTAAGATCTTCAGGCAGCGCCTCAAGATCACCCGGCACATTGAATCTGAACCAGTAGAAAAGGATCGACGGTTCAGCAGGAAGCATGAGCTCCACATAATATCTTCCGAGACCGGAGACAGAATACATCGGTTCTTCATGGTATGAGAATCCGTAAAGCCCATATGTATAACAGAACGTTACGTTCGTTGCCTCCATGTAGCAATCGAAAAAGATATCGACATTTGAGGCGCATGGTCTTGCACCGAACGGAAGCCTGTACTCAGGAAGGCGCGATGCATGCATGCACCGCGCCCTGTTTGTTAACTCATTTTGTGTCTTCTCAGAAGGCATCAATCTTTCTTCTCCTCTGCTTCAGCCTTCTTCTCGGGAGCCTTCTCCGGCTCTTTCTTTTCTACGGACTTTTTAGCAACAGGTTTTGCGGCAGGAGCCTTCTTTGCGGGAGCTTTCTTAGTCTCCTTCTTTGCAGGTTCCTTTTTGGGAAATTCTTTCTTAACAGTCTCCTTCTTTACCGCCTCTTTCTTTACGGCAGGCTTCTTTTCCGTCTTTGTCTCAGCGGGCTTTTCAGCCTTCTTTGCGGGTTCCTTTTTCGCGTCCTTGGCAGGAGCTTCCTCAGGCTGGGGCTGAATTCTCGGAATGCCCGTGATTAGCGAATAGAGACCGGCATACTCGCCTGCACTCTTCTTCCATGAATAGTCGCCCTTCATGCCTGCTTCGATGATCTTGTCCCATACATCCGGATGATGACGGTAGATATCAGCTGCATACTTGGTGACGAACAGGAACTCATGAGCATTGATGTTTGCAAATGAGAATCCGTTTCCTTCGCCTGTATATTCGTTATAAGGCGTTACTGTATCCTTAAGGCCGCCTGTCTCTCTTACAACAGGAACGGAACCGTATGCCATTGAGCAGAGCTGTGAAAGGCCGCAGGGCTCAAATATACTCGGCATGAGGAAGATGTCCGATGCGGCATAGATCGTATGTGCAAGACCGCTGTCGAAATCGATGCAAGCGCACATCTTGCCCGGATTGCGGTTGGCGATATCGACAAGAGCTCTCTCATAGTACGGATCGCCCGTACCGAGGATAACGACCTGCATACCGTCGTAGAGCATTTCCTCAAGCACATAGAGCAGGAGATCAAGGCCCTTCTGATCGACAAGACGCGAGATCATTGCGCAAAGAGGCGCACCGGGATTTACTTCCAGTTTGAGCTGCTCCTGCAGTGACTTCTTGCATGCAGCTTTGCCGGCTTTGTAATTCTTTATCGAATACTTCATCGGGATCTTGTCGTCCTTCGAAGGATCGTACTCAAGATCGTTCATGCCGTTGATGATGCCCGATACCTTATATGCATACTTCTGCAGCGTGTAGTTAAGGCCTTCACCATAGTAGTCGGTCATGATCTCATAAGCATATGTCGGAGATACCGTGGTAACTGAATTACTGAAAACAATACCTGCCTTCATGAAGTTGATGGCCTTGTCCTTGATGCAGAAATCCTCTCTCAAGTAATCGTCAGGGAGATCTAACATCTCTCTTACAACGTCAATAGAGTGAACGCCCTGATACTTAAGGTTGTGGATCGTGTATACGGTCTGGACATTTGTGTGATAGCCGTTCTTCTTGAAGTGACAGTCAAGGAGCATCGGCATCATGCCCGTCTGCCAGTCATTGCAGTGCAGGACATTGGGTTCGAAGTTCATGAAGTCGCCCATGAAATCCAGGACCGCTCTCTGATAGAAGCAATAACGCTCGATATCGAAAACATAATCAACATAGATCTGATCAAAGTTGAAATAGTACTCGTTATCGATGAAATAGAAGATAACGCCGTTTACCTCAAGCGAGAACAGACCCGCATAGAGCGAACGCCATCCCATATGTACCATCTTCCATCCGAGGAACTGAAGTTTGTCGCTGTACTTGACCTTGATCTTCTTGTAGAGCGGAATAATGACACGTGCGTCAACACCCTGCTTATTGAGCTCTACAGGCAGGCTGCCTACAACGTCCGCAAGACCGCCGACTTTAACGAACGGACTGCATTCGGACGATGCGAACAATACTTTGATGTTTTTTTCCATAATCAGATACCTGCTCCTTTTCCTATAACAATAGGATAGTCGGGATGTCCGACAAGTCTTACGCCCGGTCTTACGAATGCGTTCTTGTCCAAGATAACGTTCTCAAGATGGCAATTCTCCGAGATGTGAACGTCCTGCATGATAACGCAATTCTTGACTGTTGTATTTTTCGCAATCGTAACACTTCTGAAAATGACTGAGCCCTCTACCTTACCATAGATACGGCATCCGTCAGATACGATCGAATCGCTCATCTCGGCGTTATCGAAGTAAAGTGTCGGAGCTTCGTCCTTGACCTTAGTATAGATAGGCTTACCGCTCCAGAACAGGTCATTTCGGACCGAATCTGTAAGAAGTGACATAGAAGCATTAAAGTAAGCCTGTACACTGTTGATCCTCAAGACAACGCCGGAATATTCGAAGCCGTGAACCTTGAACTCATCGAACATCTTAACGATCGAATGGATTCCGAAGTGGCTCTGGCCGTGTGCCATCTGGCGGGCAAGGATATCGATAAGAAGATCTCTTCTAAGGCAAAGGATACCGAGTGAGCACTTCGGGGATGTTGCCTTGGCGGGATTGTAGAGCATGTCTCTTACGAATCCGTCGTCATCGATATCAAGGATATAGGAAGGATTTCCATACTTTGTTCCGTCACGGTTATACATAACGGAAATATCGGCACCTGATTCCTCATGTGACTTGATGAAGGAATCGAATGTGGTGTTAAGGATCACATTAGCTCCCGTGACGATAACGTAAGGAGTTCTGGACTGCCTTAAGAAATCGATAACGCCGGTCAACTCCTCATCGGAATTGATGTTAGTAGCTTCGGAGTTAACATAAGGCGGCAGGATGTGAAGACCGTCATTCTTTCTGTCCAAAGACCAGGCACCGCCCGTTCCGAGGTGGTCCATCAGCGACTTATACTTGTTATATGTAAGAAGTCCGACGTTCTTTACGCCTGAATTGACCATGTTGGAGAGCATGAAGTCAATGATCCTGTATCTTCCGCCGAAAGGCATTGCGGAAAGCGCGCGGGGATTGGAGAGCTCGCCCAGAGATATCTTTTTGTTGTCGGCCAGGATAAGGCCCATCGCATTATTAAACATATGTCTTAATCTCCTTTACCTCATGCTCTGAATTTTGACTCAATGATCTTGCAGTCTTCGGGTACTTCCAGATCAGAATCGATCATACTGTTCTTAGGGATGACCGCACCTTCCTTGATCGTCAGGCCGCGCTCGAAAACGCAGATTCCTTCAGAGCAGATCTTATGGTTGGTGTAAGGTCCTTCGCCCTCGACGAAGCTCCCTGCCTGCACGCCTTTGCCGATAACGGTTCCCTGATCGATGACGCAGCGCTCGATGCGTGCGCCTTCCTTAACGACGACACCCGGCATGAGAACGCAGTCTTTTACGATAGCACCCTTTTCGACGATGACGGATTCGGAAAGAACTGAATGCTCAACGTCACCGAATATACGGCATCCGTCTGTAAGTGCGGAATTCTTTACCTTTGCGCCTGAACCGATGAAGTGTGAAGGCTTTACAGGGTTTCTCGAGAAGATCTTCCAGGATCTGTCTACGAGGTTGATCTCCTCAGGCTTATCGAGGATATCCATATTGGTCTCCCAGAGGGATGAGATCGTTCCTACATCCTTCCAGTAACCTGAGAATCTGTAAGCACAGAGCTTCTTGCCCTGGCCCAGAAGATTCGGAACGATATTCTTACCGAAGTCATTATTGGAATTCGGATCAGCCTCATCTTCGATAAGAGCCTGTCTCAATACGCTCCATGTGAAGATGTAAACACCCATTGAAGCGAGGTTGCTCTTCGGATTCGCGGGTTTCTCCTCAAACTCCTCGATCACGTCATCTTCCTTTGTATTCAGTATGCCGAATCTCGGAGCTTCTTCCCACGGAACCTCATAAACGGCAATCGTTGCATCTGCTCCCTTATCGATATGAGCCTTGAGCATTGCCGCATAATCCATCTTGTAGATATGGTCACCGGAAAGAATGACAACATATTCAGGATCGTTATCATCGATAAAGCTCATATTCTGATAGATAGCATTCGCCGTTCCCTTATACCAGTCAGAACCTGAATTGCTCTGGAAAGGCGGGAGAATATAAGCACCGGCATTATTTCTGTCGAGGTCCCACGGATGGCCGTTACCTACGTATGTATTGAGTGCCAGCGGCTGATATTGCGTAAGGACACCTACGATCTCTATTCCTGAGTTAACGCAGTTAGATAGCGGGAAATCGATTATTCTGTAACGGCTTCCGAAAGGAACTGCAGGTTTTGCAACCGTCTTGGTCAGAACGCCAAGTCTGCTTCCCTGTCCTCCTGCGAGTATCATCGCAACGACTTCAGTTCTTGTCATATTGAACTACCTCCGTATATGAGCTTATTTTGTTTTCTTTGCTTTAGTGTCAGCCTTCTTCGGAGCACCAGCTTTATTTGCTGTTGCCTTGGCGGGCTTCTTTGCCTCTGTCTTTACCGCCTTCTTAGCCTTCTTGGCCTTCTTAACGGGATCCTTGACCTTCATGAAGTAGATGCCTGCCAAAGGAGGAAGGTTGATCTTTACGTGGTAAGGCTTGCCGTTAAGCGGCTCGTCGATCGCTTCAAAGCAGCCGTCAGGATCAGTAGCAGTCGGATAACCCGAACCGCCGTGATTCATGTCGTCAGTGTTGAATACGATCTTATATGTTCCGAGCTCATAGACAGGCATCTCATAGCCTTCGAGAGGCTGCGGAACCATGTTGAGAGCAACATAGATGTCATTGAGCTTTGGATCCGGACACGCTCTCTTATAGATGAATACGTTATTCTTCGTATCATCGGCAGCGATCCACTCAAAGCCTGACCATGTATGGTCATCAGCCCAGAGCTGGGGATGCTCTACATAGAAGCGGTTAAGATCGCTGTTGAAATTCTGCAGGAGCCTGTGTGATTCATAATCAAGCAGGAACCATTCGAGCTGCTCATAGAAACGCCATTCGATAAACTGACCGAACTCAGCGCCCATGAAATTGAGCTTTCCGCCCGGATGGCTGATCTGATAGAGCATCATGGTACGAAGTGACGCGAACTTTCTCCATATATCACCGGGCATCTTATCGATCAGTGAATGCTTTCCGTGAACGACCTCATCGTGCGAAAGGCTCAGAATGTAATTCTCGGAGAATGCATACATCATCGAGAAGCAGAATTCGTCGTGATGCCATGCCCTTGCATATGAATCCGTCGAAAAATAATCCAGCGTATCGTGCATCCAGCCCATGTTCCACTTGTGCGTAAAGCCCAGTCCGCCGTACTCGACGGGATGCGATACCTTCGGCCATGCAGTGGATTCTTCAGCAATGAGCATTGCGTGAGGATAATTCTTGCGGATGGTGGAATTGAGCTTCTTGAAGAAATCAATCGCCTCAAGATTCTCGTTGCCGCCGAACTTGTTAGGCAGATACTGCTGTCTTCCGTAATCCCTGTAAAGCATTGAGGATACGGCATCAACACGGATTCCGTCGAGATGGAATTCATCGATCCAGAATACCGCATTGGAGATAAGGAACGAGACTACCTCGTTCTTGGAATAATCGAAAACATAAGTGCCCCACTCCCTGTGCTCACCGATCCTCGGATCAGCATACTCGTAGCAAGGCGTGCCGTCGAATCTTACAAGACCTTCCATATTCTTCGGGAAGTGAGCAGGAACCCAGTCAAGGATAACGGATATGCCGTTCTGGTGAAGGACATCGACCATGAACTTGAAGTCAGCCGGTGTTCCGAATCTGGATGTAACGGCATAGTAACCGGTTACCTGATAGCCCCAGGAATCATCCAGCGGGTGCTCCAGGATAGGCATGAGCTCGACATGTGTATAGTGCATCTTCCTGCAGTAATCGGCAAGGTCGATTGCAAGCTCCCTGTATGTGAAGAAATTACCGTCAGGATGTCTTCTCCATGAGCCCAGATGGATCTCATAGATGTTGATCGGCTTGGGAGCCAACGCATCAGTGCGGTTCTTCACGAACTCATCGTCATTCCAGATATAATCATCCGGATCGTATATGATCGAAGCGTTGTTCGGTCTTGTCTCGAAATGTCTTGCGAAAGGATCGCCCTTCTCATATATACGGTTATCCGCGCCGATAACCCTGTATTTATAACGGTCCCACTGCTGTGCATCAGGAACCTTCTGCTCCCAGATGCCGGTCTTTCCCAGCATAAACATCCGGCAGTCATTGGGATCCCAGTCATTGAAATCACCCATGACGCTGACCATTCTTGCATTAGGAGCCCAGACGCGGAAGATAAATCCCTTGCCGTTCTCATCCTCATAAGGGTGAGCGCCGAGGAACTTATAACTCATATAGTTCTCGCCTTTGTTGAATAGATAAGCGGCATCCATAGATGTTGCCTTACCTCCCTGTCGTTTTATGCCGGTGCCGTAAATACGCGCACTAACAACCAGGGCTAAATGCCCTTAATAACAGATATTATAAACTAAATTAGAGAATTATCCAACCAAAAATACAAAAACTAACATTTTTTCGGCTTATGTTTTGTGCAAAATTTACATAATGCCGCACAATTATCGAGATAGAGAAAAAGATTAAGAGTTGCGGTGAGCCTTATGCTGCTTTTTCTCGATATACATCGCCGCATCAGCTTCTTTGAGGCAGTCTTCGAAAACCTTATGAGCATCTCCTTCATAAGAATCTTCAGGGAACACTATGTGGACACCGGAACTCACAACGACCTTGTATGGCTTATCGTCCAACGCAGTCTTTTGAGCGATTATCTCTCTTACTCTGGTGACAAATTCCGAAGCCTTCTCATATGTGTAATTCTTTGCAATGACGATAAACTCGTCGCCGCCCGATCTCGCACAGATCTCATTGCCGTTTACAGCCCTCGACATTGCATAAGCAATAGTCTTAAGGCCGTAGTCACCTTCGTTATGTCCGTAGTTATCGTTTATGACCTTAAGGTCGTCCATGTCAAATGCCATTACTGCAAGACCGGTATTGTTACTAATGCACTCATCAAAGAACTCTCTGAAAAACTCCTCGAGGCCGCGGCGGTTATAGAGCTCAGTAAGCATATCCCTGTTATAAAGGAATCCGAGCCTTGAGACAGACAGTTCAAGGTCTCTCTGGATGCGCCGGATCTCAAGGAGCACACCCAAATCTACAAACCACGACTGAACAGCCTTCTGCTCGCGGAATTCGATATCAGGAGTTACGATCAGGTAACCCATATAGTACTGAAGATGATGCAGAGCGAAAATGTAATAAGGATTGGGATCTTCGAGCATATCAGCAGGAAGGATATCCTTCTTCCTGAAGGTCTGGTACGGAACATCCTTATCACCGCGATATCCCGTAACAACTGTCATCTCCTCATCAGTTGTGCGGAAATCATCATCAACGATGCGCTGCTTGTCCCAGCCGGGCGCCAGGCATAAGAGCATATCCTTAAAGCCGGTATCGGTTCTCGCATTGTCGCTTACGGCCTTAAAGCATTCTTCGAGTGTTTTGGCATCAGACAATGTAAGCATCAGATTTGTTGTCGACTGCGCAATTCCCGTAGAGTAATCAAGCCTCTTGGTATAGAACATCCTGAAGTCTTCAACGTTATCAACAGTCTTGGCTTTGCATCCGCAGGACTGATTGCAGATGAGATCGCCTTCCAAAAGAATGTTTTCTGTAAACTTCTCTCCTTCAAATATCCTGAGCATTGTCCCTACAGCCCGATAACCGAACTTATAAAAGGACTGGGTTGCAGTGGTAACAGTCGGAAATCCGCTTGTTGCTTCGGCAACGCCATCATACCCTGTAACGATAAGATCTTCAGGAACCCTTATGTCTCTGGCCTTGCAGGCATTGATGAGACCTATCGCGGAATAGTCATTGGCGCAGACAACGGCATCAGGGAACTCCTTGCCGCGCTTATGGCAGTGCTCAAGAATATAATCCAGAGCTGCTTCACCGCAGTCGTACCAGAGATTGCTGTAATAGATCTTTTCCTCATCAAACGGGATCTTATATCTTTCCAGCACGGTACGGTATGCGTCTATACGGTCAAAAGAAAAATTGTGGAGCTTATCCCCTGCGACATGATACACATCCCTGCACCCGTGGAATCTGACCACATGATCAACAACCTTGGCAAAAGTGGCTTTATCATCGCATGTGATGCTCAGATGTTCTTCATCTATCATGCCGATATTGATAACGGGAATATCATTTTCTGACAGGATCTCCTTCAGATGATTCTTGATGACTTCGCTGAAATATGTGCTTATCTTGATAACACCGTCAAAATCTTTAAGGTTTGGAATGTCGAAAGATACGCAGTCACCTTCATCGTATTTGGAAAACTTACCATAGTTCCTGCTGCTGTATGAATCGCCGAAGCTTGCAAAGAATATAAGCTTAACGCCATACCATCTCGCAGCGTCCGTCAGGCCCTTCTGCATCTGCCCGGACATCTGCTCGTATACATGTGATGTAAATACAGCTATCTTCTTCATATGATCCCTTAATCTCCATATTGATTCAGATTGCCGATCACCCTTTATAAGTTAAATTATAATTTCTAATTTACGGTCAAAGATTAACTGCGTGTGAATTTTCTTTAATATTATTTATTGTTTTCCTGTTATCCGCCAGACATATCCTCAGAACATTCCCTGCCGGAGCTCTGAAGTGTTATTCTATTCGCATCAAATTATAAGGGGAAAATAAAATGAAATATTTCGTAGCATCAGATATCCATGGTGATTCTTACTGGGCACAGCGCATCGTTGACGCGTTCATCGAGAGCAAAGCTGACAAGCTCATATTGCTTGGCGACACCCTCTATCACGGACCAAGGAACGACCTCCCGGCACACCACGCACCTAAAAAGGTCATAGAGATCCTCAACAACATCGCAGATAAGATCATTGCAGTAAGAGGCAACTGCGACACTGAAGTTGACCAGATGGTATTAAAGTTCCCTCTGATGGCTGACTATATCTATCTTGTCGATGAAGGCCAGGTTTTCTTCGTAACGCACGGCCACATCTATAACCCGTATAACCTGCCTTCCATAATGCCTCAGGGCGCCACTCTCCTCATGGGTCATTCCCATGTGGCTGAAGATGAGGAACTCGAGTCACCTGACGGTTGGAAGTACCGTTATCTCAACCCCGGCTCACCTTCCCTCCCTAAAGAAGATTCCGTTCCTTCCTACATAATCATCGAGAACGGCAAGGCTGAATTAATACAGTTTAAAGATCAATAATCTTCAGGTTATAAAACTCAGGAATCGGAAACTGAAGGTTTATTTGTATTAAAAAACTCCCCCGGTACGCTGTCCGGAGGAGTTTAGTTTTTTATCTTCTTCTGAATCCTTTTCTCTTCATTACGACAAGAAAGACCACAATCGCAATGATTACAAGTAATGCAATTATTGAACCGACAAATAACGGAGTGTTCGTGTAGAATCTTACGAACAGATTCTTTGTTACGTAGAAGTTGCCGACCTCAACCTCATGCTTGTTGCCTGCAGCGTCTGTCGCAACGATCTTAACCTTGTGAGAACCAGCGGATGCGTCAGTAATGTCAAATGTAAACTCACCTGTTCCTGAAACTATAGCAGCAAGTTCTTCTTCAGTCCATGACTTATACGGGGTGTCGTAATCGTCAAGATATACGTCTACGCCGTCAATCATCAGGTTATCAGAGATCAGCACCTTGGCAGTAAAGCGGTCAGTAGCGTAGGTTGTACCGTCCTTAAGGTTGGATACAACAATATCAGGAACAGTATTATCCACACCAAACTGAAGAGCAGCGCCATCTATATCAAGCGTGTTCTCTGATACATTTCCGGCTTCATCCACAGAGGAAATACAGATTGAGTAAACACCGTCATCATTGAAATTATCTGAATGGATAACATATGTATATTCGGTCAACTCACCGCTTCCGCCGGTCTGCTTTACGTCATAATCAACACCGCCGGTAAGGACAACAGGAGTACCATTCTTATAGAGTGTAACCTCTGACTCTACCAGGTTGTTAGGGTTGACCTCAGAAACAACTATATCAACAGGATCCTTCATATACTTACCGTTGATAGCTTTAGTTGCATCACTCATATCGAATGTGGAACCGAATCTGTTAACCGTGAATGTAACTTTCTGTGTTGATTCATTACCGGCAAGGTCAACGACTTTAACATCAAGTGTATAAATATCATCGTTATCCTTTGTCTTGTCAAAGTTCTTAAATTCGAACTTATTGCCGTTAGTTACAGGAGTGCTGGTTCCGTCAGGCGTCAGCTTTCCTCTGTTGGCACCTGAGAATGTAATAGTTACAAGATCAGGAGAATAATTCGTATCAGAATAGAGAATCTGAACAGCAAGATCACCGCTGTTAGCTGAATTGTCTTTTACACCGGTAATAGTAAGCTTCGGAGCCGTAGTATCGATATAGAATGTCTGTTCAGCAAAGTCAGCCGAATTGTTGCCTGCTTTGTCCTTAGCAGAGATACTGAATACATACTTTCCGTCTTTGTTGTAATTAATTGTTGCCGTGTGTGTATCGCCGTTCGATGTCCACTTGCTGACAGAAGGTGCACCAATTGCCGCACCATCGTCTGTAGCCTTGATCGAGATGTTAACCCTGTCAGCGCTGAAATTGCGGTCTACAATGGTAACAGTTGCTGTTCTCGTATTCTTGTAATAGTTGGTGTTGGCAGCTTTATTGTTGTCATAACTTACGGTAATACGGGGCTTTGTAGTGTCGATCTTTACAGCACCGGAATCCGTACGGATGATCCTGATATTTCCCGCGTTATCAACAGCTTCGATCTGAACGATTACATTATTGCTGTTGAACTTATCAGCATTAACAACGAGCGTTCCTGTCCAGCTGTGGGCTATCTTATGATCATCTAATGTTGCACCGGATATACCGGTCCCCTTAGAAACATCAAGCAGTGTACCCTGCTCTTTCGCACCGGTATCAGTGGTATAGATAGTATATTTAACCTCTTTAAGGCCTGAGTAATATCCGTCAGGATCACGCTCATCACCGATGAATGCAGGATCTGCTATTGTCAGTTTTGCTGAGACATTACCGGTATAGAATCCATCAGAATTTGCCTGTGAAAGAAGAATATCGATATCAGGAGCATGTTTCTCGCCATCAGATCCTACGTTATAAATAACAATACCGGTTGAATTGGCATAAGAAACATTCGATGCATTGTCAATCGCTCTGAAATAAACGATAAACTTCTTAGTCTCCGAGACAGTGATTCCGGCGCCATCATCATAATCTATCCATTTACCGTTATCGATAGAAAAACCAGAGGCATTATCAACAATTTGATACTGCAATGCATAAACACCGCTGGCATCGCAGTCAGCGCCCAGGGTAATATTTACAGCATCTTTATAGTAAGCATCAAAAGTAACAAAATTGCCGCCTAATACAGATTCGCCGTTGACTTTAACAAAAAGATCTGTCGGCGCTGTCGTATCAACTGTAAACTCTTCTGGTGCTTTTGTACCGTTCGCGAAAACAATACCATCATTAAGATTGCCTGCTTTATCTGTGCAGGTTATGTCCAACGTATAATTATTTTCGTCATTAAAATTCAAATAAGCAACATAAGTATCGCCGTTTTTTGTCCAGTTATCCACAGAATAACTGCCATTTGAGTTTGCGGACCCGTATTTTGTCGTAACAACAACATTGGTATTTTTCTCATCGAAATTGCTCTCGGTAATAGATATTTCCGCGGTTCTGCCCTGGTTAAAGAATGATTCATTATGCACATCATTATTTGAATAACTTACATTAATTACAGGGAGCGTCTTATCAATTACGAACGAATCAGGTGCAACACTATTACCGCAAACCGGCTTGTCTGCCACATTGCCGGAACGGTCAGTGTATTTAACATCAAAATCATACCAGCCCTCATCAGCAAAAGTGAGATATATTGTCTGCTTGCTGTCGTCGTACTTAAGACCAAATTTACTGATAAGTTCATTTTTCGAGAACGCAACATCGCTTCCATGAGGAGTTACAATGATCTCAACATCTTCAGGGTAATAGTGGTCTTCCCTGATCTGTATAGTAGCTGTCCGGTTATCCTTAAAATAGAATATATCTCTGCCGGATCCGTCTTTGAAGGAATTGGCGGAATTATTATCGAAAGAAACATTGATTACCGGCTTTGTATTATCAACAACAACATAAACATCGGTTCTGATGATTTCTCCCTCATAAGTGAAAAAACCCGGTACAAGGTTACCGTCATCATCATGAGTTGAAATACAGTTTCCGGCACGGTCATATGCCCACACCCTAACTTTTCCCGCAGTTCCGACAGGAACAGAAAATTTACCTGTGATCAGAGCAGTAGAACCAGAAACGCTTCCAGTATTTGTATACGTTGTAACTGTTCTTATTACTCCATCACCGCAATCATACTCGATCCTGTCAAATCCTGATGCAGCATCCTTAACTGTAACTGTTATATCCCATTCCTTTGCAGCAAAGAATGTGAAAACGGTGGTAAAAAACTTCTTTAACGGATTTGAATTATCCGGATTTGTAATATCAACAGTAAAATCAGCCGGTGCAGTCTGATCGATCAAAATACGGCCAACAGTTCCCGCATTACATGTTGCAGGATTACCATCATTATCTGTGCTATAGAAATTGAGAGATCTGCTGTCATAAATTCCGTCTTTATTTAGCCAATACTCAGAAACGATATTTCCATCAGGATCCTGAAACTTAACATCCGGAGATTTCGGATGAACTCTTACGGGAGCGGTATAGTATCCATTAACCAGTTTTCCTGTGGGACATTCAATTACCACTTCGGTCGAGACAGAAGTATCCCAGCGCAGAGTAATCATCGTCTGTATTGTTTTTGCCTCGTAATTCCCGCCGCCGTCAAAAGTTGCATATATGTTTAACGGTCCTTGCGCCTTTTGAGCTTCGCCAGGCTTGAATGTAACTACAACGAATTCATTGCCATTCTCACTCTTTGAAAAAGTTACACTTTCTATAACATCTTTTTCAGTTCCTTTACCATCCCAGGTAGCGGAAAAATCGCCATAGTGAGCTTTTCCGTTAAGAGGCAAATAAAAAGATGATTTAGTTGATGTCGTAATAAACTGATATCCGTTATCATTAGCAAACTCAACCGGGTGATCAGGGCATTTTATGGCATAGCCAAATAAAGGAACATTAAGACCTACATAATACTCGTTTTCATGAGATTGTATATCTATTCGGAATCTTCCGCCTGCAGCTATGACGGTTACTTCTCCGGCATCTTTATTTACACTTATATATTGTTTGCCTTCCATAATAACATAAGACCAATCTCCGTAATTGCTATCTTCAGCAAAGATCGGATACGTTTTCCCATACTCCAAATTAGTCCCCAAAACGACTTTACGATCGCCCTTTCCGATGTTCAGCGTATACTTCGCCTCTGTCGAAAAATAATTCTTAGCAGATGCAGTAGCTTTTACTGTCACTGTTCCGGGCTTCTTAGCAGTTACAATACCTGTCGTAGAGTTAATGCTTGCTATCTCATCCGCATCTTCACCTTCAAGTTCATAAGAAACTGTAACACTGGCCGGCGGTTCAGGTGTACCATTTACGTTCAAACTATTTTTGGGTAACGTTGCTCCGTATTTCCCCCTTAAAGTCGAATTAGTAAAACTAGCCGACATGGAGTATTTACCGGAGATTGTATATGTAGCCTTACTCTCTGCATAATTTGCGGTTGCAGGCATAGTGGCAGTAATAGTAACTGTTCCGGCTTTCTTAAAATCAACGTCTCCGGTACTCTCATCAACCACAGCAATTTCAGGATTTGATGAAGAGTACACTATGGGCTGAGGGTCAAGATTACTGGAAGCCGGATTCGAAAACTTCTCATTGCCCGGCACAGCAATATCTGCAGGTTTAGGTATAAGGAAACCAAAGTCTGTTCTCGTGTTTTTAACAATCCTCACCGGAATTGAAGCATATAATTCCTCCGAGTTATTATCATAATCATAATATCCTTTAGAATTGATGTAACATTCAATATTGTAATTGCCAACTTCAGTGAAAGAAGGCTCTTTGCCATTCTCATACGTTATCTCAGCATTATTATCCATAATGTCAAAGAACTCATGCGCATAATGAGGTTTAGAATCATACGCAATATCTATACAATTAATATAATGGTCTAAATAATTATAATCAGCAAAGTTAGAAGGGGTTAATACGATTGTATAATCATCTTGCCAACCATAAGCCTCCGCGCCTGGCCAAATGTACTCTTCACGTTCTTCATATCCTGTACCCGGCACCTTTACATTAAGCTTAAATCTAATACTGCGCCAGCCTCTATTTTCTAAATAGTTTTCTAAGTTATACACAACAGTTCCAGTACTATCAGTTGTCTTTTTACCGTTGTCACGAAAATCATTGTGATAACCATAATTATCATCATCACTATCTAGAACAACCTCTGCACCTTTAATAGGCTTATTAGTCATTTTATCTATTACATATATTTCATACGGACCATCTCCCTTAACCGCAGAAACCGTTATGGCATTAAATGGTATTAATGTCATAAGCAGTACTGTAACAAGAACAGAAGAAATAAAAGTTAAACAAATCTTTTTAGATAAAAATCTCATACGCTACTCCCATCCAAACAAATTCTTCTCTATAACATAATTTACCATCTTTGTTCTGTTTTTTCCTCATTCTGTTAAAATCTTGCAGAGCAGTCCACACCCAAAGGCAAAAAGGCGTTGTCTCAAAAAGACATCGCCTGTTTTGCTACATGTCATGAGGAACGTCTATATTCAGTCCGCTCCCATTTGATGTTCAACTCATTGTCCAACTTTTCAGCCACGAAATGTTGGACGCGGAGTTGTTTTTTGCAAAAAACCGCGACATTTTGTCCAAGTTTTTTACCCTTAAATGTTGGACGCGGAGTTGTACACTGCCGCCCGGCAATGTTGAGTGCACGCGAAAAGCCGACCGCCACAACAGTTTTCCAATGCTCGACTCGATGCTCGACTTTTTAGCCTCGAAAAGTCAGACGGAAACTGGTTTTTGCCAAAAACCGACTTTTTGCTCGAGTTTTTAACCTTAAAAAGTCGGACGTGAAGTCGAGCATTGAAAAAGGCACCATCAAAAAGTGCTTCCGCGCTGTGACCCGAAATCCGCCTCCCTCCCAAGACAAAAAGAGCTGCCTCATTTTGAGACAGCCCCTTCGCTTCATTAAATTTGTAAAACCGGGTTAAGACAAAAACTGCGGCCGCAAGGCAAAGCTTACTTAGCGAACGCTGCGCCTCTGTCAAATGCTTCCATGTTGATCGGAATGAGGTTGTGCTTTCTCTCAGGAAGGATCTCATAGAGGGACTTCTCGAATGAGTCTCTGGAGAAGCAGCCTGTAGCTGTAGCCATGCAACCGAGCATTGTGATAGGAGCGAACATCATCTTGCCGAGCTCGGAAGCGATATCGGAAGCTTCCATAGCAATAACCTTGATGTCTGTTCTTTCGGGTCTTGTCTTGATGAGTGAAGAGTCGAGGATCATCAAAGCGCCGGGCTTTAACTGCTTCTCGAACTTCTCCATTGAAGGCTGGTTCAGGCAGATTACGACGTCTGCATCGTTAACAACGGGTGAACCTATAGGCTCATCTGAGAATACTACGGAGCAGTTAGCTGTACCACCACGCATCTCAGGTCCGTATGACGGGAACCAGGATACTTCCTTACCTTCATAAAGAGCAGCTTCTGCTGCCATCTTGCCTGCGGAGAGGATTCCCTGACCGCCGAAGCCGGCAAAAATTACAGAGAAATCAATCATTTCTTCACCTCCCCAACATTAACGCAGTTGTTTGCAGTTGCAGGGATTGCGCCTGAAACATAGTTGCCGTCTGCATCAAATGTGATGTCAGCGCCCTTGTAGCATCCAAGAGGATACTGCTTTTCCATGTTCTCCTTGAGCCATTCCATAGCTGCGAGAGGCTCCTTACCCCAGTTAGTGGGGCATGTGGAAAGAACTTCTACGAGGGAGAAACCGAGCTTGTTCTTCTGAACGTTGAATGCCTTCTGGATTGCTCTCTTGGCATTCTGAATGTTCTTGAAGTCAGTAACGCAAACACGCTCGATGTAAGCTGCGCCTGCGAGATTGGATAAGAACTCGGAAACGTTGATAGGATAGCCCTGATATGAAGGATCACGGCCCCATGGAGATGTTGTTGTAATCTGGCCAACGAGTGTTGTAGGTGCCATCTGACCGGAAGTCATGCCGTAAACAGCGTTGTTTACGAAGATTACAGTGATATTCTCGCTTCTTGCTGCAGCGTGAACGATCTCAGCTGTACCGATGGATGCGAGGTCGCCGTCACCTTGATATGTGAATACGAAGCTGTCTTTAAGGTTTCTCTTGATACCTGTAGCAACAGCAGGTGCTCTTCCGTGAGCTGCCTGAACCATGTCGCATGCAATGTATTCATATGAGTTGTAAGTACATCCAACGGATGCAACACCTACAGCTGTCTCAAGAGCATCATTGGCAACAAGGGTCTCAGCTACGAGTCTGTGGATGATGCCGTGGCAGCAGCCGGGGCAATAATGGAAAGGCTTATCTGTAAGGCCTTTTGTGGGTTCGAAAACTACAGCCATCAGAAATTACCTCCTTCTGTGATCTTTCCCTCGTGGATCGCAACGATCTTGTCGAGAATTTCCTTCTGCATCGGGAGATTTCCTCCGAGCCTTCCGTGGAAATAAACGGGCTTCTTGCCGTTAACGCCGAGCTTGACGTCTTCGATCATCTGACCTGCGTTGAGCTCTACGTCAAGGAATGCCTTTACACTGGGCATATCAGCAGCTTCAGCGATTGCCTTGTAAGGGAAAGGCCAAAGTGTGATAGGTCTGATCATGCCGACCTTGATGCCGAGTTCAGCAGCCTGACGGATAACGTTTCTTGAGATTCTTGAGCATGTGGAGAAAGCTGTGATAACGATCTCAGCATCTTCCATGTTGATGGCCTCATAACGGACTTCGTTAGCTTCAACGATCTTATACTTCTCCTGGAGCTCAATGTTCTTCTTTTCGAGAACGTCAGGATCGATATAGATGGAAGTAACTGTGTGGTGGAACGAATCGCCCTTTCTGCCGCAAGCAGCCCAAGGCTTTTCAATAATCTCAATAGGCTCCTCATCGCGGAAAGCGACAGGCTCCATCATCTGACCCAAAGTACCGTCGCCCATGATCATACATGTCATTCTGTACTTGTCAGCAAGGTTGAAAGCTTCAACAACGAGTTCATAAAGTTCCTGAACGGAAGCAGGTGCGATTACGATGTTTCTGTAGTCGCCATGTCCGCCGCCCTTTGTAGCCTGGAAATAGTCACCCTGTGCAGGCTGAATGCCTCCAAGACCCGGGCCTGCTCTAACGATATTAACTACAACTGCAGGAAGCTCAGCGCCTGCGATGTAGGAGATACCTTCCTGCTTGAGGGAGATTCCCGGAGAGGAAGATGATGTCATAACTCTGAAGCCTGCTGCTGCAGCGCCGTAGACCATGTTAATGGCTGCCAGCTCAGACTCTGCCTGTACGAAGTTACCGCCGACCTGAACCATCTTCTTAGCCATGTAGTGCATGACTTCCGTCTGAGGTGTAATCGGGTAACCGAAATAGTTGCGGCAGCCCGCTCTGATAGCTGCCTCGGCAATGACCTCATTGCCTTTCATCAATACTCTTTTCTGTGCCATAAAAAACTCCCTCCCGATCAGAAACGCTCAACGGTGATTACAACGTCCGGGCACTGTGTAGCGCAGAAAGCACATCCGATGCACTCTTCCGGATTTACACTTGTTGCCGGGTGATAACCCTTAGCGTTAAGCCTTGTCTTGTCAAGTTCGAGGATTTTCTTAGGGCATGCTGCAACGCAAAGTCCGCAGCCCTTGCACAGATTCTCGTTAAAAGTCACTTTACCTTTTGCCACGATGAACCTCCTCTGTACACGCGTAGAAATACGCAGAAAATATTCAAAGTATTATAAACATTAAAAAGGTGTGTTGCAACAGTATTATTTTCTTGTCACTTAGCTGAATTTCGGAATATTCTCTTAAGGATTTCTTGGGAAACCTTGGTATCATCTTGTAAGATCGAAAATGCAGCTTCCGGAGAATGCGCGTCTCCTTAAAGAACATGCGGAGCATTCTTTAGTCCGGAAGAACAGAAGTATCCCGTGAATGTTTATTCTTTTTCCAAGCAATAATTGCCAAAACGGCTATTATTGCCACAACAGCTATCGTGAATATCCCCTGCTCGCCTGCATAATACGGCACTTTCTCATTGCTTGACAGCGGCTGTAAGTATAATTGATCCAGTTCGTTATGTACCGCATGAAGAAGGATCGCAGTTATCACGCTGCCGCTTACACTTCGTAACCAGCAGTAGATCACAGTCACCAGCATTACTAAAACAATGAAAGTAATGATACCGTAAACAATATTTACATTTGACTGATATAACCCTCCAAGGATCAACGGCAGATGCCACAATGCCCATATAAATCCATTAATGAGCACCGCTTTAACCGGGCCGAATACTTTTTCGAGCACGGGATAAGCAAAACCTCTCCATCCTAACTCTTCTCCGGCAGCAGACAGCGCACTGAAGATCAAGAACGGAATAAAGGATACCGCTATATAAATACCGCCGGGAATCCCCTCTCCCAGTTCACCCAGAACAGTTTTGGTAAGAGTTCCTGTACCTGTTGTCGGATCTTTTAAGACCACCCAGGCTAAAGTGTATGTCAGCACCAGATATATAACGGGTATAACAATACTCAGGATGATATATAACGGCTTGATCTTAAACTTAAAACCAAGTATGCCCTGATTCTTAAAGAACACTTTTGAACAAACTATTCCTGTTATTCCCGGAATCCACATAAGGATCGAAACTAAAAGGTCGGATTGGGTAAAAATGTATAACAGCTCAAATATCAGGCTTACCGTCAGCGTTATTCCATAAAAAACAAGCAAAGACTTCTTTTCTTTTGACATAATGATCTCCCCCTTATTCCCCTGATGAGAGCATTCCGTAGAAAACCTTCTTCAGCATATCTGTTATCTGCTCTTCATCGTATTTCATTGAGTTATTCGCAAGCAGGCTTGCAAGACCATGAGCGACACTGAAGAATGTTAAAAACATTTTCCGCGCTTCCCCAATATCACAATTCACTTCCCGGGCAACCACATTCAATATGTCTAAAAGGCCGGGATTTCCAATAAGCGAATCGATATCCATTCCCCCGAACTTATCCGTCTGATACAGAAAGCGGAAAAGGTTCTTCTCCTCATGTCCGAATCTCACATAGTTGAGCCCAAGTGTCAGAAGCGGATCATCATCTGTCCCGTCCGGCATAATGTATCCGACATGGTATCTGTCAGCCAGTTCGTAAGCGGATTCTCTTATCTCGTCTACAGTCTTGAAACTATACAGAACCGGCTGTGTCGAACAATTCAGATATTTGGCTATCGTCCGGGCGTTCAGGTTCTCATGCCCTTCTTTTCTTATGATCTCGAAAGAAGCATCTTCAATCATGTTCCGTGTGATCTTAACCTTAGGCGGCATTTCCGGCTCCTTTATAACTTTTGTTATATAACGTCAATTATATATTCTCACACTTCAAAGTCAAGTAACCTTAATAAAAACTGTGACACAACAAAGACTGCCCCGCTCACGGGACAGCCCTTGAAAAGCAATGTTTATAAGGATTACTGAGCCTTTGCTACTACTGCGTCAGAGATAGCTGCCTCGTCACCGATAACAACTACGTTCGGGTGAAGCTGCAGGATCGAAGCAGGAACATAAGGAGTAACGGGGCCTGTGAAAGCCTTCTCAACGATATCCTTCTTGCCTGCGCCTGTAGCCATGAGGATAACTGTTGTGGACTTCATAATGTAGCCGATGCCCATTGTGTAAGCCTGAGTAGGAACTGCGTCGAGATCTCCGTTAAAGAAGAGTCTTGCGTTGTCCTGGATCGTCTGGTTCTCAAGGTCGATGCACTGCGTGTTAACGCAGAAAGCGTCAGCAGGCTCATTGAAACCGATATGTCCGTCACCGCCGATGCCCAGGAGCTGGATGTCGAGGTGGCCTAATGAAGCGAGGATCGCATCATAGTCCTTGCAAGCCTTCTCAGCGTCAGCCTCAAGACCGTTAGGTACATATGTATTATTCTTGTCGATGTTTACGTGATCGAAAAGATTTGTGTTCATGAAATATCTGTAGGACTGATCGTGATCTCCGCCCAACCCTCTGTATTCATCGAGATTTGCGGAAATAACCTTGGAAAAATCAAGACTTCCGGCCTTATACATGTCGACAAGATCCTTATATGTGCCTACAGGTGTGGATCCTGTGGCAAGACCGATCTTGCAGTCGGGCTTAAGTCTTATCTGTGAAGCGATAAGCTCCGCGCATGCCATTGAAGCCTCTTCATAAGTGCTCTTTCTAATAACTCTCATAGATTCCTCCCAAACTGAAGTATTCTAAAACGGCTCCGCATGAAGCACTCATGCGAAGCCGTAATATTCATTAATCTGCCGTAAGGCCCTGCTCTTTAATGATAGCGATAAGCTTATCAACGTTCTCTTCACAAATCTCGTCTGTCTTGGCTTCAACCATGACACGGATCTTCGGCTCAGTACCGGATGCACGCAGAAGGATCCTTCCGTCGCCGCCCAGAGCCTTGTTGACCTCTTCAACGCCCTTAAGGACTGCAGGATTCTTCTGAGCTTCCTCCTTATCCTTAACGACAACGTTCTTGAGGCACTGAGGGAACATCTTCATCTCGCCCGCAAGCATTGACAAAGGAAGCTTCTTCTCGAGCATAGTCATCAAAACCATGAGTGAAGTAAGGATTCCGTCACCTGTTGTTGCGTACTTCGCGAAAATAATATGTCCGGACTGCTCGCCGCCCAGAACGAATCCGTTAGCCATCATGTTCTCGGCAACGTACTTGTCACCTACATTAGTCTTCTCCGTGCGGATTCCGATAGCCTCGCAAGCCTTGTAAAGACCCATGTTGCTCATGATTGTGGTTACGATCGTATTGCCGTCGAGCTTGCCGCTCTCCTTCATATACTTTCCGCAAAGATACATGATCTGGTCGCCGTTAACCTCGTTGCCGAGTTCGTCGACAGCAAGACATCTGTCAGCGTCACCGTCATAAGCGAAGCCGACATTAAGTCCGTTATCAACAACGTACTTCTTAAGAGTATCAATATGTGTTGAACCGCAGTTTGTATTGATGTTAAGACCGTCAGGAGTGTTGTTTATTACGTAAACCTTTGCGCCCAAAGCCTCGAAAACAGACCTTGCGATATTCCAGGAAGCACCGTTAGCGCAGTCGAGTCCGACCTTCATGCCGTTGAATGCCCTTGTGGGGATCGTCATGAGGTAACCGATATAGCGGTTACGTCCTGCAGCATAGTCGATTACATTACCGATAGCCTCGCGCTCTGCAAGAGGGATCTCCTCGATCTCGCCGTCGATATAAGCTTCGATCTTCTCTTCGATCTCGGGCTCGATCTTCTGGCCGTTGGCGCGCATGATCTTGATTCCGTTATCGTAGAAAGGATTGTGGGAAGCGGAGATCATTATTCCGCAGTCAAAGCCGTCTGTTCTGCAGCAGTATGAGACTGAAGGAGTCGTAGTTACGTGAAGCAAGTAAGCATCAGAGCCTGAAGATGTGATGCCTGCGGCAAGAGCGGCTTCGAGCATGTAAGAACTTCTTCTTGTGTCCTTACCGATTATGATCCTTGCTCTCTTGTCGTCGTGGTTCTGGCCGTAGTACCAGCCTATGTATCTTCCTACCCGGAATGCTTTCTGTGCGGTGAGTGCTTTATTGGCTTCGCCTCTGAAGCCGTCGGTACCAAAGTATTTACCCATTAGTTTGACCGCCTTTTTGTTTTGATAAGAAATTTTATCACAAAAACCGGTCATTCAATAAAATTTTTTGAGGACAAAAAGAGGCTGTCTCTTGCAAGACAGCCTCCGGATGGATTTATTAAAGAATCAACGGTTCTTATTCGATCTTTGTGCCGCACTCAGGGCAGAACTTAGGCATTACACCATCTGCAGGCTTCCAGCCGCACTTAGGGCAAGCTGTAGGAGCTGCTGCAGGCTGAGGCTGTCCGCAATTGCCGCAGAACTTACCTGTGTTGCCTGTCTGACCGCAGGAGCATGTCCAGCCTGCTGCGGGAGCTACGGGAGCGGGCTGAGGCTGGCCGCAATTTCCACAGAACTTACCTGTGTTGCCTGTCTGGCCGCAAGAGCATGTCCAGCCTGCTGGTGCGGGTGCGCCTACAGGTGCTGCTGTCTGACCGGCGAAGAAACCTGTCTGGGGCTGACCCTGGTTAGCCTGAACAGTATTGAGAGCTGCTGCTGTAGCGTTATTTCCGCCAACTGCGCCCATCATGCCGAGACCCATGAAGCCGTTAACTGCGCCGTTAGCGTTAGCACCGGCATTCTTCATAGCCTCTGTCTGGCCGAGAGCAACTGCTGCACCGAGAGCTGCCTGATCAGAACCATAGAGCTTAGCCTCATCGACCTTCTCGATTCTTTCACGGGACTTATCGTCAGGTGTAACGGAAGCAATAGCAACTGTCTCTACGACGATACCTCTCTTCTGGAGCCATTCGTCATCAAGGCAATCCTGCATGTATCTGCGGAATTCGCCCTGCTTTGAAGGCAGTGTTGAGAACATGATGCCGTTCGGGTAAGGGCCGCCGCACTTGTTGAGTGTTTCTGTAATGTTGTCAAGGAACTCGAGACGGGGCTGCTGAGGCTTAGCGGGTGTACCCATGAAGTCTGCAACTGTGTACTCGTCTCTTACGTTACCGACGATGTTTCTGAAGAATGTGATCGGGTTCTCTACTCTGAACGAGAAAGTACCGTTCAAACGGATGTAGATGTTACGATACTCCGGGTCTGCATAAGGTACCGGTGAAGGTGTACCAAAGTTCTGATTCATCATCTCGAGCTTGTTTACAAAGTAAACTCTCTGCTGCTGCTGAATCTCTCCGCCCATCTTCATACGGTTCCAAACGTCGCCGATAGACTGCTTTAAGTTCTCACCAAAGTTCTTGTTTGCAAGAACTGAAGGTGCAGTGGATGTATCCCACTTATATGCGCCTGCATCGGATACTACATCAACGATCTCGCCGTTGTTAACGAGAAGGCAGAAGCATCCCTCAGGTACGTTGATAACGGAGCCGTTGGAAATAACTTCGGAATTACCCTTGTTTCTTCCTCTCTCCATCTTGTTGGCACCCTTCTTGACAAGGATTTCCTGGCCTAAGGAATCCTGAGTGAAGAACTCAAGATATTGATCCTGGATCTGGCTGGAAATTGAATCAAATGTTGTGCCTGCAACATTCTTGATTAAGCTAATCAATCCCATATTAATATTCCTCCTAGGTACTTGGTCGAAATCTCTCCGCCAAGAAAAATAATATCATTTTTTTGAGAAAACAACAATAAATTTGGTGCTTTCAAAACACGATTTAATAAGCGTAGAATATCCTTCTTCTCATTCTGAAAAGTTCACCTGTCTTAAGCGTTCCCTCAAGGATCTCCACGTCTTCCATCACGCAGTTTGCCACAAGCGGAATGCCCGTGATCTTCGAAGCCTCAAGTATCTTCTCCTCACCTTCGGCGAGCATCGCCGCAGTCGTCTCCTCGAGAAGATTCGTGTTGTTGATATATCCGTCGATCTTAAATCCCGCCGCAGCCGAGAGTTCATTAGTCATTATCGCTATCTGCTCAGGATCTGACGTGAACGGCCTTAAGCTGTTGACCGCCATGTAGATCGCGGCATCGGTATTTTCGATCCTCTTCTTCAAAGATCCTAATACGAGAGCTCCCATGTCCTCTCCGCCGATATCGAAAATTCCCCGGTATGATTCATCGTCAAAGATGACATACATATCAGGCGGAAGCACGGGCGCATCAACATTGGAACCTGCGTACAAAGGCGTTACGAGTCTTACTCCCGCCTCTTCAAGGACAGATGCGCAGTCCGACGACCGGTAGAACGGATTTACGATGTCGAGATCCGCAATAAGCAGCTTCTGATCCGGCAGCGCTTCACGCTGGCTGAGAGCCATGTTGACTGCGATCTCGGATTTGCCGCTTCCGTATGCTCCGATTATTATGCTTAAACGGTGATCAAGATAAAACATTAGAACAGATTCTTCTTTCTAAAGATAATATAGCCGCTTCCGACGATTACCAGAATATACAACAGGGATCTGCCTATATACATGAGGTTCATCGTCGAATAGCTGATACGCATCGAATCGATCTTCTTAAGATCCTTTTCGGTAAGTCTGGAACCGTCGGTTGTGTATCCGCCGCCCCAATACTTGTTTATGAAATTACCGGTGAAATCAATCTCATCCTGATATTCAGCGTTTCCGTTGATTAACTGGGTCACATCGGCACCGTAATCGCCGTTAAAACCGAGATTGGTAATGACGTAAACGGGATGACAGAACTTCCATCCGAATTGCGCATAGGAATCAGTAGTATATTGCTTTTTCAGGAGTTTAATATCGTCTTTCGAATATTCATCGTGTTTAACCAATTCATCATACGCATCATCTCTTACGGCGACATAATCCTTTATGGTCTTTGCAGGAAGATTATACATACCGACAAAGGCCGTAAGCGTAGACATTACGACAACGGTAATAATCGATAAGATTATCGGCATTGCACGTCTTCTGAATATCAGTGAGAGAACAGTAAAAGAAACTGTTAATACCAGCAGGACGATAATTGCCGTACCCAAACGGGTTATCATCTCACCTCCGTTTAAATCTACGCCGATACCCGTGACCAAGAGACCGAGCAGAGCTGATCCGATGTAGACAACGCAAAGCGCGACCGTAGCAGCAATCTGGGCAACCAGGTATGAGAAGAAGATCGATGTTCTGGAATGACCTGCAATGATCTTGTTCCTTACGATACCGTCAGTGAAATCCCTTCCCACATGAAGACATATAAACAAAGCCAGGAACTTGGGAAGATCGTTTATAAAACCGACTGTCAAAAGCCAGGTTATATACTGAGTCTCGGAACTGCCCATACCAAGTTCTGCGAAGGATACTCCGGCCTCTCTCGTTACCACGCCTAAAAGGATCCTGAGCAACAAGATTACAAGTATCGGCCAGGCAATGCAGTAAATTCCCACGATCCTGAAGAAAATACTCTTGCGGAGACGTCTGAATTCAAATTTCAATAACTCAAGCATGCGACTCACCTCCTACAAGATTTACAAAGTAGGTCTCAAGGTCAGTCTCCTTGGTGACGACACGGGCAATATTGACTCCCGCATTATTTGCTTCAAGAACGATATTGGTGAGGTTGTAATAGCCCTTTGCATGTACAACGCCTGTCTCTTTGTCATATCTGGCAATAAGACCTTTGGCATTGAGAATGGGCAGCAGAGCCATGGGATTTCCGGTATAAAATTCCGTATGGAGTCCGCCTGCGTCTTCCAAAGCCTCAGACTTGATCTCTTTTACGACTCTTCCGCCCTCAACGAACGCAAAATCCGTCGCAAGCTTGGAAAGCTCGGAAAGGATGTGACTCGATATGATGACCGTAACACCCTTTTCTTTATTGAGCGATATCAGAAGGTCTCTGATCTGTATGATTCCCTGAGGGTCAAGACCGTTAATGGGCTCATCAAGGATAAGCACTTCAGGATTGCCTGCCATGGCCATCGCGATTCCGAGTCTCTGGCGCATACCCAGAGAGAACTTACCGGCTTTCTTCTTGCCTGTATCGGCAAGGCCGACAAATTCAAGAAGTTTGTCTACCGAATCATCAACCTTGAGTCCGATATTAATGTATTGATAGATAAGATTATCCTTTGCCGAAGCATTTGAATAGATCGAAGGAAGTTCAACGAGAGCTCCCACATTACCTAATTTCTTATTATCAAAACCATATTCGACCATGCCTTTGGTAGGCTTCTGAAGACCGGACATGATCCTCATTATCGTGGTCTTTCCTGCACCGTTCCTGCCGACAAGGCCATAAATGGAACCCCTGGGAACGGTAAAGCTCATAGAATCAAGAGCTTTGAACTTACCGTATTCTTTAGATACGTCAGTTACTTTAAGAATGTATTCAACGTTATCCGGCACAAATATATCTCCTTATTTTCCATAGTTAACAGAAGCACACAGCTCTGTACCGGGATACATTATACCAAATGAGGAGCAGGCGTAATCTTAACAGTGCCTTAATTCTTTGTGATCTTTCCGGCGCGTTCGCCGATGACAACTGCAGCAACAAGCTTTACGGCATCAGGGATAAGGAACGGCAATACGCACCATCCCATTACCGTTGCGAGTCCGACGGGGCCGGTCCGGGACGCATATATGGTCATAAACCAGACTACACCCACCACATACATGATGATCTCAAAGATAACGGAGTTGACCGCACCGAAGATCCAGGTCTTTACTGTTGAGGTCATGAGTTTTCTGAAGATAAGCTTTTCGAGCACCCAGTATACGAGCGCCGCGAAAATAAAACCTATACGAAAGCCCCCTGTCGGTCCGGCGAATGAGACTAATCCGCCCTTAAACCCCGCGAAAACAGGAAGTCCGCACGCGCCCATCAGGAGATAGACCAGTATGGACAATGTTCCCCTTCTGCCGCCGCACGTGAGCATGACGGCCAGGATGGCCATGGTCTGCAAAGTAAACGGCACAGGACCTATCGGAATACTGATCCATGAACATACGGTAATGAGGGCTGCCGAGATTGAAATGAGGACGAGGTCGTAGATAAAGGTCCTGTTGCGGGATGCCTTGGAGGCTGAAGTGCTTGTATTTGTTTTTGTATTTGCGCTTGTATCAGACATTGTAAACTCGTTTTCGTTTTTAGTTGACAATCGAAAGTTTACTCTTCTGTCCTCACAAATTCAACCGCTAAATTAAAACTGATATTTTGGCCAGATGCCCTTCTTATCGTGGGTATGCTCAGGAAGCTGATAGAGGTCGTGGCCAGGATAGTCGTTGCCCTCGACGATGACCGGTCCGTCAGGTGTAATGCAGACGTCCCAGCCGATAAAGCCAACCTGCGGAACGACCATTGCCGCCTTCGTGCACATCTCCAATACCTGATCCCACATAGGGAAAACGAAGCCCTTGAAGACAGCTCCCGTCATAGGATGCTTCTCGTAAAGGACCTTGGTCTTATCTATCGGGAAATCAGTTATCTCACCGGTCTTCTCATCAACAGGAGCAGTCATGCCGCCATTGTTGAAGTTATCCACGCTGTGACCGTAGTTGCCGAATCTGCAGCAGGCACTGGCGACATGGACCTTGCCGTCCCTTTGGATGGTAACCAGTCTGACCGTATTGATAGCATAAGGATAGATAGCGCTTACAGCAGGATGCTGGACGATCACTTCCTCAAAGAAGTGCGGGCGCTCCTGATTTACAAGGCGCTCATAGATATCTTCAGCCTTCTCCTTCTTACAGTCGATCTTCTCAACGGTCTTGCCGCATGAACCGAGATCAGCCTTGGCAATAAGGAAATCGTGGCTGTTGATGAAGTCTAATACTTCCTGCTTGTTGTCTTTCCTGATCTCAAGCCACTTGCGTCCCAGGAATTCGCCGAAAAGCTTATTGAATTCGATCTTGTTATCGATAAGATCCGTATATGCAGGATCGTTATATCTCTTTACGAGATCATAGTTGCGTCCTCTGGTGATGTAGGTGTCACGCTCAGCATCCGTGAGATTGTACATCTCGTAGAGCCAGTAATCCATGTAACCTGCGCCGAACTTTCTTCCGCAGTGGATCATATCGAAAAATATCCACACGCGGGACTTACCCGACTTCTCGTGGATATCCTTGATCTTGGCATTCATCGCCTTATAGTCCATGCGCGTAACGCGCCTTATCAGATACTTTATGTTTGGCATAGGAGAATTATAATACAACATTCCATTTTTTGTTAAATCCCCAACCGCCAACAGCTCGATTACCGCAAGCAAGTTGCTCGCTTCTTTGTTAATTTGTTATATTCCTTCGCTGACGCTCAGGACATAGCCAAATCGCTCGCATCCCTTATTTACGGAAATCTCGGTATTGCCTGGTTTTGGAGCAAGCTCCAAACCAGTCAACACCTCGATTCCCGCAAGCAAGTTGCTCACTTCTTTGTTATAATGTCGTCTGAATATAATTAATGAGCAGTTTCCGCTGCTTAGAACCTCAAGGAGGATTTTCACATATGGCAATCAGAATAGGTATTTTGGGCTACGGCAACCTCGCCAAGGGCGTTGAGCTCGCTATCCGTCAGAACCCTGACATGGAGCTTGCTGCTGTTTTTACAAGAAGAGACCCTTCCACAGTAAAGACGATTACCGAGGGAGTTACCGTTGTTCCTTCATTTGAAGCGGCTGAATGGAAGGACAAGATCGATGTCCTCGTGATCTGCGGCGGTTCAGCAACAGACCTTCCCACTCAGACACCTGAATTTGCATCAATGTTCAATGTAATCGACAGCTTTGACACCCACGCGAAGATCCCTGAGCATTTCGCAAATGTTGATAAGGCTGCATCAGGAAGCAATCACACTGCTCTTATCTCCGGCGGCTGGGATCCCGGCATGTTTTCGATCAACCGTCTTTACGGCAGCTGCATCCTTCCCGAAGGCAAAGATTACACATTCTGGGGCAAGGGCGTTTCGCAGGGCCACTCAGATGCCATCAGAAGAGTTCCCGGTGTTAAGAACGGCAAGCAGTACACGATCCCTGTCGAGAGTGCTCTTGAGGCAGTAAGATCCGGCTCCGAGCCTGAACTCACAACACGCCAGAAGCACACAAGAGAGTGCTTCGTAGTTGCAGAAGAAGGCGCTGACCTTGCATTGATCGAGAAGACCATCAAGGAAATGCCCAATTACTTTGCAGATTACGACACGACAGTTCACTTCATCTCTGAAGAGGAATTCATAAGAGACCACTCAAGGATCAACCACGGCGGCTTCGTTTTCCGCACAGGCAAGACTGGCGCTAACGGCGAGAACAAGCACGTTATCGAATATTCACTGAAGCTTGACTCCAACCCTGAGTTCACGGGTTCTGTCCTCACGGCTTATGCACGTGCCATCTACCGTCTCTCTCAGAAGGGAGACTACGGCTGCAAGACAGTTTTCGATATCGCACCCACACTCCTCTCACCTTTGTCAGGCGAGGATCTGAGAGCTCACTTGCTGTAATCCCGAAAATTACAGCACGGCGTCCGCAGGCTTTGCTTCGTGTAAAGAGTTTGACGGGCGGCCGATATACAAAAGAGTTGAATATAAAGATGACCCCGGAAGTAAGACATATCTTCCGGGGTCGCTCTATTCATGATTGTTTTTTGGGATACTCAACTCACCGTTCGGCAAAATCCAACTTCATATCCAACATTTTGGGCTGAAAAACTTGGACAAAATGTTGGAATTCGGCAAAATCCAACTTTAAATCCAACATTTCCGGGCAAAAAACTTGGACAAAATGTTGGAATTCGACAAAATCCAGTCAAGTCCAAAGTTTTGTGTAAATTCAATCCTTCGTATAATTTGTAAACTTTTGCAAACAACTCTGAGTGGAGCGTAGCGGAACGAGGAGTTGTTTGCAGCGCGCCTCGTTCAATGCTCTTAAGCCACCAGAAC
>JAFWQC010000111.1 GCA_017509245.1 Clostridiales bacterium
AAAGGTGTGGCTAACGGAAGCTTAGCTCAGCTGGGAGAGCATCTGCCTTACAAGCAGAGGGTCACAGGTTCGAGCCCTGTAGTTTCCACCAATGGTACGGCGCAGTAGTTCAGCCTGGTTAGAATGCCAGCCTGTCACGCTGGAGGTCGAGGGTTCGAGCCCCTTCTGCGTCGCCATTAACTTTAGGCCGGATGCTTTAAAGAGTGTTCGGCCTAACTCTTGCTCAGATAGCTCAGTCGGTAGAGCAGGGGACTGAAAATCCCCGTGTCGGCAGTTCGATTCTGTCTCTGAGCACCAAAGGTGTTAAGGAACTCTTTCTTTTGCAATAGCAATTTGCAAAAGGAAGAGTTTTTTACTTAGGAGATGACATGACGATAAGAAAACGGTTAACGCCGGCTCTTGCTACAATTTTATTTTTGTTGACAGCCATTGCCTGCCAGGTTGTTGTTATTAAGATCTTTCCTTCTGTAACGGGAAAGCCGCTTATCGAATCAAATGCATATATCCTTACCAGGATAATGGAAGGATATCTTATCGTTCTCTCCGTTCTTTTCGCGATATTCACAAGATTCAAGATCCATTTCGAATGCTTCAATCCCGGCAAGGAGAGGATCAAAAAGGACCTTATCATCGGCGGCATCATGAGCGCAGCGCTCATTGTAATTTTGGTGATCATCCGTCTTGTACAGAATCAGATATTCCCGGATATCGCTCAAAGGCCCTGGTTCGGTCTTTACCTTACGACATACATGCGCTGGTTCTATCCTTTCAGCGCCATCTTACAGGAGCTCTTTGTAAAGGGTATCGTCGAGGATAACATCACGGCTTCCTGCAAGAAATATAACAAGCATTTCTCCGTATGGATCACTTCATTATTCTTCTTCGTGCTCCACATGGGATACGATCTCCCGATGATGTTCGGTGCTGCAATCCTCTGTGCCGTAACAGGATATCTTTATGAGCATACCAAGTCTGTTTGGGGCAGTATCCTGGTCCATTTCGTCATCGGATTTGTACCGAAGATCCTCGGCGTCACTCCATAAGCCCCAGATCACATAACAGTGTTACAAAGACTGTAATATAAGCATATTACAGTTTCTTGACATTACGTTTTCAACGGGTTTTGAGCTATAACCCTTATGCTATACTCCAAAATAACCAGTAAAAGAAGTATTAGTAATCTGATAGGATTTTGAGGTATACATGGAGTCGGAAAAGCTCTCTAAATTCCATAAGATAGTCGACGAGCTCGCGCCCGAAAAGCGTGAACAGCTCTATGCCCGGATGAAGGGCATGTCAAAGGAAGAGGCTATGAAAGTCGTTGACCGCATGGTCACGATATCGGAACAGCGCAAGATCGAGATCACCGCAAGACCTAAGGTACTTGCAGGCGGCGCAAGAGAAGCAGCTCCCGTCAGGACTGATTATGAGGTAAGGACTCCGCGCACCTGGACAGAGAAGAAGATCCCTGATGACAGGAAGATCGAGATCGTTAAAAATCCGGGCAATAAGTCTAACAGACCACAGGTCTCAAAACCTGTACAGCGTCCTGTCAAAAAGGCTGAGCCTGCCGTTGCTAGAGCGGGAAGAGAACAGGTTGCTAAAAAGATCGAACAAAGACAGATCGAGGCAATAGAAGCCGAGCTTAAGAAGCAGAAGAATAAAGAGCTTGCAGGACGTGCGGTTAAGTTCACATTCGTATGTCTAGGAAGGCTTATGGCAACTGTTCTTGCCACGCTTGTTATTGTACTTGCAGGTTTCTATACATTCCTTGGAATCATCATGAAGGGACCTTCGCCTCACTTAAGAGACCAGTTCGTTCCTTCCGTTATGGAATCGTCCGCAGGCGGCGTTCTTGCAAGATGGATCCTTTCAGATGAAGAGATCGAAGCCATCATGGACAGCAACAAGACTCATGAATTTGATGAGATCACAGATATTACCCTGGTCAACGCAATGGCCGCAGAGCAGAAGAGCAAGATGAATGCCGGTGCTGCTGCAGTAAACGAGTTCGATCCTGATGGTGACGGTATCGAAGTCCACGATGTAAGCGGTCCGATGTATCACGGCAAGATGCTCGTTATCTATGATCCTTCAAGAGTAATGGTAGGAACCATCGATAATTACAATCACAGCGGTGCAGGTCTTACACTCAAGCAGCTCATCGACAAGTATGACGGTGTCGGCGGTATCAACGGCGGACAGTACGAGGATACGAACGGCATGGGTATAGGAGGATGGCCTGAAGGCATCGTTATCTCCGAAGGCGAGCTCAGAATGGGCAGCCTTGGAACTGAATACGAAGTATACGGTCTTACGAAGGATAATGTCCTCGTCGTAGGAAGAATGACAGCACAGCACGCGCTTGATATCGGTGTAAGGGATGCGGTATCTTTCGGCCCCACACTTATCGTAAACGGAGTTGCGGCTAACTACAGCGGTTCGGGCGGAGGACTTAATCCGAGATCCGCAATCGGTCAGAGAGAAGACGGCGCCATCCTTCTTCTTGTTATTGAAGGAAGAAAGACTTCTTCAATGGGTGCCACAATGGCAGACCTTATCGACGTAATGCTTGAATACGGTGCCATTAATGCGGCTAACCTCGACGGCGGAATGTCTTCTGCAATGTGGTATAACGACGAAGAGCTCGTATCTAGTTCTTCGATAAGAGTATCCCGCCAGATGCCTACTGCATTTGTTATCCTGCCTGAGGGCACAGGCTCAGGTGAACCTGCGGAGGGATAAATGAGATCCTCAGATGACAAGAATGAGAATATGACGCGTGAGAAAAAAGGGAAGAACAAGATAAACTTCTTCCTTGTTTTTCTTATTGCGTGGCTTATTATCGTTACCGGCTTTATCGCATGGTTCCTTTTAAGGTTTAATGATTTTGCAGCAGGATATGAAGCCCAGTATCAGGCATCTCTTCCTTATCACACGGCTGAAGAGATAACCGGTCATTTCAACGATCAGGATATCGACTATATTTGGAATAACATGAACAGCAAGCCTTCAGTGTCAAGGTTTGAGGATGAGTCAGCCGTAAAGGAATATATCAAGTCGTTGCTGGCCGGAAAGAATTTTATTTATTCCGAGAGCGAGAATTCCAGAGAGGATTCGCCTGAATACAACATAAAGACTGAAGACGGTCTTATCGTAGCATGCGCAAAGCTTGCTGAGGATGATTCCAAAAAGCTTCCCTATGGTTTTAAGGCATGGCGTGAGAACACTTTGGAATTCTATACCGCAGCAGCTTACAGCGCAAACATAAACGCACCTGAGACTTACAAGGTATTTGTCAATGGAATCGAACTTGGTGCGTCCGACATGGCGGGTGAGATAACGCCTTCAGAATTAAACCAGTATGTTGAGCCTTATGCGGTCATTCCGGGTACGGCTAATTATCAGGTAACGGGTCTTTACCAAAAGCCCGTAGTTACAGCCAAAGACTTCTTAGGCAATGATTGCGGTCTGGTCTATGACGAGAATACTGATACTTATACCGTGGACTTTATCAAGGAATTTGAAGGCTATGAGGATCTGTCCTCATTTGCGATATCCTTTGCTTCGACATTCGCAAACTATATCTCTCAGGATGCAGGCAATCATGCGCTGGATAAGTATTTCCCGAGCGGAAGCAAGGCTCTGGGCTACATTAAGCGCAATTCTTCAAGAGACCTTTACACAAGTCACGGAAACGTATCCATCCATAACGAGGAGATCAAGGACTGCATCGTATTCTCTGAGAATGTAGTCTACATGGAAGTCTATGTCGAGCAGTGGATGGAGATGTACTGGGGCGCGGATGAGCCTGAAGTGCTTCCTACTGATGCTCATGTATATTTCGTAAAGATCGACGGCAAGTGGCTCGTCGGCGGTATTCAGTACTGATAAAGGGTTTTGCGGGCATAGATTGCCGTAGATTTACCACACAAATACTTCTTTTTTGTAACGCTCCTGAAACTTTGTCCTTTCTTTTAAATGATAAAATTAGCATAGATTAGTGTGGACAGACTCTGGAAGGGGGTAAACGTCTTGGATTTTACATATTCGAATGACGGCTTTTTGCCTTACGATTCTTTTGATTATATATTCAACGAGCGCGAGATGCCGGAGTTCGGCAAAGTCGCTTCGCCTTATCTTAAGCCCTTATCAACATGGAAGTTCTATCTTGCAAACGGTCAGACAGAGATACCGTTCGGCGTCGAGAATACTTCCTTCGATGATTCAGACTGGCCTTTGGTAAACTGCCCTTCGACATGGCAGACAGAAGGCTTCGGACTGCCGCAGAATCTGATCTACGATTATCCGGTCAGACTTGCGGAAAATGCGGCACGTAAAGAAGAGACGATCAGCGACAAGTACATCCTCAAGTCCATTGGTGATGAGGACGATGAAGTCGGTATCTACAGGACGACTGTTGTCTTCAAGCCTGAGGACATCGACAGGGCTCTTTATCTTGAAGCATCCGGCATATCGGGAAGCTTTAAGATCTTCATTAACGACAAGTTCTTATGCAATTCACATGCGCTGTTTACAAGAAAGCGCATTCTTATCTCAGGTCTTGTCAAAGCAGGCGTTAACCAGATAACCATCATGGTCAACCGCTATGACAGGGATGATGACGGACATATCATTCTCGACATGATGAACTTCGGTTTCTCAGGCATCTTCAGACCGATAATGATCGTTGAGGATTCACTCCTTGAGCTTTCAAATCTTCATATCAAGCTTGAGTACGTTCCTTCGGCTTATATTTCCGAGGTCGCGAAAATGGATGCCCTCGCTGTCCGCGAGACCGTATCCCGTGTTCCTCACGGCGACTTCATGATCAAAGTCGATTTCTCGATGAGAAACCACACGAATTACATGATCCCTTATTCCGTTCGCATCTCGCTTCTTGAGGCGCGCGCAGAATACGATCCGTATAAACTCCCGTTTGTTAATATCAAGGGCCAGAGCAAGCCTGTAGTGGGCGTTGTTGATGCACTTAAAGAGACACGTGACAGTACAGACTTCATTGCTCTGGATGTTGCGCAGTGGTCTGACTGCACGCCTGTTCAGTACGATATAGTTTTCGAGGTCATGGACTCGGAAGGCAAAGTCATCTGCGCAAAGAAGAAGAGATTCGGATTCAGAACGACGGAAATCGTTCAGGATAAGCTCAATGTCAATGACCGCCGCGTCAATCTGATGCTCGTTAAGTATTATGAGTTCGATCCGCAGGGCGGTATTGCCGTTCCTCAGGACCGTATGCGTCAGGACATCATTCTCATGAAGCGTGCCGGAATAAACGGCGTAATTGCAGACGGAATGCCTCTGTCCGATGAATTCCTGAATCTTTGCGACCAGTACGGCATGTATGTTATCGCCACGGCCGCTGATTTCTACATGAGAGATTATGTTGAAGCATGCATGAACCATCCTTCAGTCGTAATGTGGGGATTCCAGAAGTATAACTTCAATCCCGAGACTGCCCGGAGGGTGAAGAATGAATGCATGTTAATTGACGATACAAGGCCGTGGTACTGTGAAGTTTTAGGACCTGTGATCTCCAAAGGCAAGAAGGTAAGGTCACAGGGAAAGATCACGGACATGAAGCCGATGCCGAGCGATGCAGGCGCGGTCTTCGGACCCTGGGAAGATCTCTGCTTAGACAGAAAGAAGATATTCAGTCTCAACAGGACAGGAAGAAATCTCTTTGAAACGATCCCCGGCAGAACAAGATTTACTGATGACGATACGCTTTATAAATGGATCCATCACGCAGACCTCGTCGGCGGCAAGCAGAAGGAGAATTCCTGCATAGGACAGGGAATCGTTGATGCAGAGCGTAATCCGCACCCGATCTATCTTGATATCAAGAAGCAGTGCCAGACGATCGCGATCTTCGCATCTGCAGGAGATCCTGCAAATCTTACGATGCGCAACTCCAACCAGTTCGGATATACGGAAGAGCTTGATCTCGAATGGAAGATCCTTTTGGGCGGAAGAACGATCATGTCGGGCAGAGGAATTATTCCCGAGATTGAACCATTCGGCTCAAGAACGCTCAAGTTCCCGTTCTCGACGGAATTCTTTACAACACCCGGATGGGCACAGGGCAAGGCTGAATTTATCGAGATGTACATGAATGCTCTTTCCAAAGAGCTGGTTTTCGATATCACATTAAAGCTTCACAAGGATACTTACTATGCCAAGGCAGGCTATGAAGTGGCTTTCTATCAGGACGTATTGACTGATAATATCGCAAGCCCCGTCGGTGATGTTACTGAGCCCGTTAACGGCCTCGGAAGCGGCGCAAGACCCGAAACAAATACTGCAAGGCAGCTTGGCTCCGGCAAGGTTCCCGTATCCTCCAACCCCGGTCTTAATACAGGCATAGACAGCGATCTTGCTCTTCAGGGAATGGAAGAGCAGGCACTCCTTACCGAGGAAGACAGCGGCAGGGTAGAGCGTATCGACCGTGATTCACAGATCGGAGAAGTAAATGACGAATATATTGACGGCTCAGCACCCGTTGAGGAGAAGATAGCTGATGTCATCACACATAACTCTGTATCTACAGTTCCTCACGGATTATATGTAGGCAAGGGCAATCTTAGAATCGGTTTCTCAAGAGAACCCGGAAGCCTCGAAAGCCTTGAGATCGCAGGATATAACTTCCTTAAGGGACCTCTTGCACCGAGCTTCTACCGCTGCCCGTCCAACATCGACAGAACGGACAGGAGCTTTATCCTCGCGAGGACTGTATTCTCCAAGGAGAGCGATTATGAGCATATCCAGGAATCACTTGAGTTTGTTGCCTGCGAGTACGGAAGCCGGGACGGCGAATTCACGATGATCTCCCGCTATAAGTCCTTTGCAATGCACGGTGAAGTAATCTTATTCTATGAAGTTCCGCAGGCCGACACATTAAGAGTCACACTTGATTTCAAGCCTAAGTACGATATGGTCAGATACGGAATAAGATTCCCGATCGTCAGGGACGACTGCGTATGTTCATGGTACGGAAGAGGCCCGGGCGAGTCCTATGTTGACCGTAAGAACGCGGCAAGACTTGGCGTTTATTCAGCAGGCGCGGGCAAGATCTATCACCCTTACGCAAGACCTGCGGAGAACTCTTCTCATACTGACACACAGATAGTAAAGATAACCAATGGTGACGGCGATGCAATTGAGATCAGAAGACTGGGTTATAACCCGAAGTTCGACTTTACGGTCCTTCCTTATACGCCCGAACAGATGAATGAGTTCCTGCATGAAGAGCAGCTCATGAATAATGATTTCTGCGAATTCTTCTGCGACTTTGCATCAAAGGAGATCGAGCGTACAAAAGATAATCTTACGACACAGCCGGTCAGGAAGGATGTTAAGTACAGGGAGACTTTTGAGATCCGCCTTGTACCGAGACAGGGGCTCATTGAAGAGACCTGATACCTGTTAATATTTATAAAAGCGAAAGGGGCTGTCTTTGGGACAGCCTTTATTATGTGTGGCAGGAGTTTTCAATGCCCGACTCTGCGTCCGACTTTTGGAGGCAAAAAAGTCAAGCAAAAAGTCGGTTTTTGGCAAAAACCCGTCGTGCCCATATAATTGTGTAAATTCAAAATAAAAGAGCCAAGTGACTTAACCTTGTATAATTTGTTTGTCCAGAACAATTAAGGAGGTTAAGAACATGGCTCAATTGAATATTACTTTAAATCACGAGGAAATACTAC
>JAFWQC010000112.1 GCA_017509245.1 Clostridiales bacterium
CGTCTCTTTTCGATTTCGGCCCGAAGTCTTGCCCGGACGCTGGGTCTCGTGACGTTCGGGCCATAGTAGGGTTTACTGTCTGGCCCTCTTCCTTGGTCGGATTCGTCTTTTCGGGCTCGGGTGCATCCGGAGTTTTCGGAGTGTCCGTTCTTTCCTGAGCAGGCCTCTCATCAATGTTTTCCGCTCTGACCTCAACGCCTTCCTTCTTCGGAACGGAGATGTCGGCTACCGCAGTCTTGTAGTTCGCAAGCCTTAATGCCATAAGTCTCTTTGAACCCTGACCGGGAAGGATCTCGTATCTGCCGTTTGGCTTACACATAAGACCGACCGGTTCAACGACCTGAGGACCGTGAGTTTTCATCTTGGAAGCATACTTCTGGATTTCTGCCAGGAGCCTCTTGTCCTGTTCCTGAGGATCGGGTATTCCGTCAATAAGACTCAGCGGGACCGCGAGCTGCATGCCAAGAGGCTTGACCAGCTCTCCGGAATCCGTCTTGATCTCCGGTTTGATAGTCTCAGCCTGCTTAACCATGAGGTTAAACTTCTCGATAACACGGCTGACCTTGGAAGCATCTGTAGCGTAGACCATTATGTCAGTAAGGCCGTCTGTTCTTGATTTGTCCTTTAAGACAACGAACGGGAATCCGAACTTCTTGCTGGCCGTTGTGAATGCCTTAAGGTATTCATCAGGGATGCGGAACATCTTCTGATCCTTACCGGACTTTAAGAACTCCCAAAGAGTTGCCTTACCTTTAGAAGTATGGCCATCCTTCAGTGCCGCATAGATCATCGGCGCGATCCTCAAGGCTGCTTCACCCGTGAGTCTTAAGATAACTTCACTGCCTTGCAGCATCATTCTGACAACCTGATCGGCTGTCTCATTCTCAATTGCCATGGATTATTTCCTCCTTGTTTTAGTATTTGCCCGTGAGGGCATGTAAAAACGCCACTCGGTTAGGAATGGCGTCTTGATAACAAGTCAGATATTGCTTGTTAGTGCGGAAAATAGGCGTTAATGTGCAATATATGACATGTTAAATCCTGTGTTTGTTCTTTGCCTGTGGTTTAGGCTGCTCGATTTCAGGCTTCTTGTCGGGAGCGTTGACCCCTTCAAGGACTCTTTCTGAGCTGATAGCTACGGCATCACACAAGGCTATTTCTTTTCTGAGCTCTCGGATCTTCCTGGATACCTGGCTTATCTCGACCTTGGTTTGAGCAATAAGAGGACCGTTGTTATGTCTTTCTCCGCGTTCCTTTATCGTATTGAGCTTTCGCCGTTCAACGATAAGGCGTTTTAGTTCAGACACTAGCGCATCCTTTTTGCTTTGCAGTGATTGTGTATCCTCGATCTGATGCTTATAAAGGAAGTCCATCTGCTCGATATAACGGTCGAGCTTGGCGATATCTTCTCTTAAAGCCATCGGGATATACTCACGCTTGGAACCCTTTGGTCTGCTGATAATGGTATAAAGCCTGATACAGTATCTTTGGTATGTGGCTTGAAGTCCTGTTCCTTTTACAGGTTCGGAATAAGAGAGACTATTGTCGTTCTCAATTAAACAAGGCGTACCCGGAACTGTAGTGTTCTCGATGATACGCCTTCTGATCGAATCGTAATCGTAATCAGGACCCAAACCACGGAATCTGAAATAGCTTTTGGCACCCGGAGGTTTAATTCCCGGATGCTCAAGATAGGAACCATCCTTTTTGAAGAACTTAAATTCATATCCGAGATCTTTCATGACCTGTGCAAATTGCTTCTCAGTACGAGAGAGCTTTATAGCATAGTCGATGTCTTCCCGGATCGTCCCTCTGACAGATGTTTTTCCATCTCGTTCAGCCATCCACTCGTTATATGATTTGCCCTTACTGTTTGAAGGGTTCTCTACAACATGGAGCTTATACTCTCGACATAACCGATCGCTGACTTTTCGCATCTGTTCGTAATCAGATTTCATTCTGACGTACTTATATCCATCCATGAAGGAAACGGAATTGATCAGGAAGTGGTTGTGGTAATGATCGGTATTAAGGTGTGTTGCAACAACAACCTCAAATCTGTCACCCCATACTTCCTGAGCCAGTTTAACCCCGATCTCATGAGCTTGTTCTGCAGTAATCTTGCCCTCACCCTCGAGAAAAGCCTGATAACCGTGATAAGCAAGTCTTCCACCGGTCTTGCCCCAGTGCCATTTGGTATCCATGAATTCATCCAGGGCAGTGTCAGGGTTGCAGTTGATCCCGGTAACATACATCATTTGTTCTGTTTTCTCGGGATTAACAGCATAGTCGATAACATCACCGACAGCCTGACGGGCAGCGACAGCTTCCGGACTGAGCTCCGGCTTTGCGGTAGTCTTCTCAGGGTTAATGATATAGTTGATCGCAGTTCCGACGTGGGATTTAACTGTCCAGATCGATGTTACTGCCATTAGCCGTCTCCTTTCCCGGGCCTGTAAGTCCGGTAGATCAGATTAAGAACTTCACTGATTTCAGATGCGCATTGATCCAATTCCGGACCATGAGCAATTCCAAGAGCATTAAGCTTATGAAGAACCTGATGGAGATTGCTGCCGACTCTCTTTATTTCGCGGATAAGGATATGCAAATCAGCCGGAGGGGCAGCTACGATTGTTTCACCCGTGATGATCCTTCTTGCATATTCGCTCATAGTCAAACCGGACATGGCAGTGTTCTTTTTGATCTCAACATACTCACTTGGAGTGATGCGGATAAGAAACTGAACTGAGTGTTTCTCATTTTGGTTGGCCATAGTGTGCCTCTCCTTTCTTCGTTTTTAGATTGTTGATCGCGGATAGACTCGGAAATCTGTCACGAAATGTTTTCCATCGGGAGCTCGGATCCGTGTCCGTTCGACGTATCCGTAATCTTCGAGTTCCGATATCAGACGGGATGCTGTTTCTCTTCTCATGTCCAGTTTCGCTGCAAGGCTTTTGATCGAACGATCAGAACCTTCGGGGCAACTGCACAATAGGGCATACATCGCTTTCGCCTTTGCGGATACCAGTCGGTCTTCGAGTAGTTCTTTCGAGACCA